>NZ_LT629796.1:1400000-1720500 GCF_900106065.1 Pseudomonas mandelii | reverse complement strand
CAGCAACAGGCAAAAGCCGATCGCAGTGAGCGCCATCCACAGGCTGCCGGGGCGACGGGGACCCAGCAGTGCCCGCGCCAGCCACAGGCTGCCCAGCAGCAGACCGAACTGCCACGGAGCAAAGTGTTCCATGCCGAAATACACCGCAAAGGGGTACAACAGGCCCGCCAGCAGCAGGCCAAGGCCGATCAGTCGACTCATGCGGCCGGTTGAACCAGACGGTAGACCGCCTCGACCACGTCACTGACGGTGCGCACCGATTTGAATTCTTCGGCGGCGATTTTCTTGCCGGTCTGACGCTTGATGTGATCAATCAGGTCGACGGCGTCGATGCTGTCGATTTCCAGATCCTGATACAGGTTGGATTCGAGGCTCACGCGCTCAGGGTCCAGCTCGAAGAGTTCTACCAAGGCATCGCGCAGGGTGTTGAAAATGTCATCACGAGTTTGCATGGTCCGGTCTCAAGCTGCCTGTTTTGCGGTGACGAACGCCGCAAGGCTCGCCACGTTGCTGAAGTGATTGCGGGTGTCCTTGGCGTCGGCGTCGATTTTGATGCCGTACTTTTTCTGGATGGCCAGGCCGAGTTCCAGGGCGTCTACCGAATCCAGGCCCAGGCCTTCGCCGAACAGCGTCTGGTCATCGCCGATGTCTTGTGCGCTGATGTCTTCAAGGCCCAGGGCGTCGATGATCAGTTCTTTGATTTCACGGTGTAGATCGCTCATCTTCGGCGAGCTCCTTAATAAAGTAAGAGTGCAAATAATCGTTGAGCTTGCGCGAAGCCTGAGGTGCAGGGCCACATGAAGCAAAGGCTTGTGGGTCTATATCGGCCCCGACACGGAAACTGAAGTGCACGCGACGTTTCGGGATGCGATACCAGGGTTCGGCCTTGGTCAATGTGGTCGGACTGACCTTGATGATCACCGGGGTCAGGATTCTCGCACCGCGCAGGGCGATTGCCGCGCCCCCCCGATGAAAGGCTGGCGGTTCGCCCGGCTGGGTGCGTGTGCCTTCGGGAAAGATGATCAGCGTCTGACCGCTTTTCAGTGCGTCAGCCGCGGCGTCGAGCATGTCCATGCTGCCGTCGTTGCTGATGTAGTCGGTGCGGCGTAGCGGGCCGCGGGTGAACGGGTTCTCCCAGAGGCTGTTTTTGACCACGCAGTTGGCGTGACGCACCAGGCCGATCAGAAATACCACGTCGATCAGCGACGGGTGATTGGCCATGATCATCTGGCCCGGGCGACCCAGTTTTTCCGCGCCCTGGATGTCGTAAGTCAGTACCCCGGTACGGGCCATGAACCGGACGAAAAACCAAAAGCAGCGACTGACGGTTTGCCGTGCCCGTAACCGATGGGTCTGCGCATCGCCGGGCAGGCAGCCCAGCAACGGGAACACCACCAGCCGCAGGCACAGCCCGCCCAACCCGAACAGGGTGAAGCTTGCGGCAGTCGCCAGCAGACGCCAGTAATAGGCGTCGCGGTTTTTTTCGCTTACAGGTTGCGTTGCCAGGTCCATACACGATTTTTCCAGGCATGTTGGCAGGTAGTCTGCTGGCCGAGCAGGGTACGCAAGAGATTCAGGGCATGGGGCCAGTGGGCGTTGGACAACGTATCTGAAGTGCTGTTCAGGGACAGCTGCCAGTCGGTACCCGGTGTCAGCAACAGGCCAACTGCATAGGGGAACGGCACGTCGTCGATCCAGGCCGAGTAGGCTTCGGGCGGTATTTCTTCAGTGACGATCAGCAGCACGGCAGGCGCGCCTTCGGAAAGTAGCGCCGCGGCCTCTAGCATGCCGTTTTCAAGGCCGTCACCCGCGGCGGCAAGGGCGGTCATCTCGCTGGTTTCACCGCGCATGATCGACCACAAGCCAATGACCGCGTTGTGCACCGACAAGCTGAATTGAGTTGGCGACAAGGGTTGCCCGGCTGCCAGATCACTCAGGATCTCGAAGGTACGGGGTGTTTCGCCATGACGGGAAATAAAGACCAGCGGTAGGTCTTTGCGACCATCGGCCAAGGGCCAGCCGACGCTGAACGCCATCCGCGCCAGGCGACTGAGCCGTCGGCGCTGCATGGCGGGCAGAAAAGACACGTCGGGGGCGGCATCGCTGCTCTGAAGCACGACCGGTTGTCGGCTCCAGGCCTGCCAATCGTCCACGCTTTCGAGCCCAGGGGCCCACGCGCGCCATTGGGCGATGTTGAAATTGATCACAGCCATTCATCCCGCCCCTGCGGGCTTTCTTGACACGGCGAATCGCAAAAAAAAGCGAACGGCCATACGTGGCGCTTAGCGCCGAGTGGCGCGCATTATCCCGTTGCGACGGGCGTGTAGCAAATGATGGTTACATTTTGCTCAGTGAAACGTACTGGTTGGTCCGTGAAAAAGCTGTCGTTTGGCCATTATCCACATCGGGGTGGGCATGTCTGTCAGCACTGTCGGTAATCAGTGGCGGGGTTGGCGGCTTTTTTTATAAGAGATTGCCGCTGACTGTGTAGTCCCCATGCCGGCGAGGTAGCTAAGCAGTGTCGTGGACTACTACACTCGGTCATTCTTTGATACACGGAGGTTTTTGACATGCGGCGCGTGGTGTTCAATCAGAAAGGTGGCGTGGGCAAATCCAGCATTGCCTGCAATCTGGCGGCGGTCAGTGCCAGCGAGGGTTATCGCACCCTGTTGGTGGATCTCGATGCCCAGGCCAACTCCACTCAGTACCTGACAGGCCTTACCGGTGATGACATCCCGATGGGCATCGCCGACTTCTTCAAGCAGACCCTGTCCTCTGGACCGTTCTCGAAGAAAAACAAGGTCGACATCTACGAAACGCCGTTCGAAAACCTCCATGTCATTACCGCGACCGCCGAGTTGGCTGACCTGCAGCCCAAACTTGAGGCCAAACACAAGATCAACAAGCTGCGCAAATTGCTTGAGGAACTGGGGGAAGATTACGACCGCATCTACCTTGATACCCCGCCTGCGCTGAACTTCTATGCGGTATCGGCATTGATCGCCGCTGACCGGGTGCTGATCCCCTTCGATTGCGACAGCTTCTCGCGCCAGGCGCTGTACGGTCTGCTGGCGGAAATCGAAGAGTTGAAGGACGACCACAACGAAGGCCTGGAGGTTGAAGGCATCGTGGTCAATCAGTTCCAGGCCCGTGCCAGCCTGCCGCAGCAAATTCTCGACGAGCTGATCGCCGAAGGATTGCCGGTGCTGCCGGTGTACCTGACCAGCTCGGTGCGCATGCGCGAATCCCACCAGGCCAATACGCCGCTGATCCACCTCGACCCACGGCACAAGTTGACGCAGCAATTCGTCGAGCTGCACAACCTGCTCGAAAACGCCTGACAGTCCCCTGTAGGAGCGAGGCTTGCCCGCGAAGAGGCCATAACATTCAACACTGCAGTTGACTGCCAGATCGTCTTCGCGGGCAAGCATCGCTCCTACAGTTGCGGGGTGATGACGAGGTCCCGTTCAGATCCCTTGGCTACGCAACCAGCTCATCAACTGCGGTAACGGAAACGCCCCGCTCTGACGCGCCACTTCCCGGCCGTTCTTGAACAGAATCAGACTCGGAATCGAGCGAATCCCCAACTGCGCCGACAATTGCTGATTCGCCTCGCTGTCCAGCTTGGCCAGCCGACACTTACCCGCCAATTGCCCCGCCGCCTGCTCGAACACCGGCGCAAACGACTTGCACGGCCCACACCACTGCGCCCACACGTCCACCAGCAGCGGCAGATCACCCTTGATCTGACTGGCGTAATCGCCTTGCTTCAATTCGAACGGCTTGCTCAGCAGGACCTGGGCCTTGCAGCGGCCGCACTTTGGATGGTCGTTGAGGCGTTCGGCGGGGATGCGGTTGAGGCCGTTGCAGTGGGGGCAGGGGATGAGGAGTGGGTCGGTCATGGTCGGAGCTCTGAATGTTTGGGCTGTCTAAAACTGATTTGGAGTCGCACGCTACGTTTATCAAGACAACACAACCGGGCAGGCACGGTGATGCTCACATATTCGGGAGAAACAAACGGTGTCGCGGTTTGTAATCAGGTACGTAGTTTTGATATTGAGCAGCGTGCGCGCGACGGCTCAGCCAGGTTCATTGAGCGACTTGATGACGTTACGATGGCAGACATCGTTGCTCGCGTCGTCAGTGCCATGGATCCCCTGGACTGACCAACATCACGACGAACAACTGATCTCCAAATGCTTCCCCCACTCCGGCGGCCGTTCGGCATAGCTTTCCATCCCAGCTTGTTCGTCGAATGGATGGCTCAACACCTCATGCAGTCGCCGAACCTCTGAATAGTCGCCGCTCTCTGCCGCATCGATGGCTTTCTGCGCCAGATAGTTGCGCAGGATGTACAGCGGATTGACGGCATGCATCCGCTTGCGCCGCTGCTCCTGATCTATCTCGCCTTCGCGGGCAACCCGGGCGACATACAGCTCGGCCCAGGCATCGAAGCCTTTGATGTCCACGAAGTCATCGCGCAAGCGGGCGACGGCCAATTCCGGTGATTCATCCCCCAGGCGACGGAAGAACAAGGTGTAATCGACGCCGCTGTTCTGCATCAGTTGCAGCAGGTGTTCCAGCAGTTTCTGGTCATCATCTTCAGCGGTGGTGAGGCCGAGGCGGCGGCGCATCAGGTCCAGGTAGTGGGCCTGGTACAGCGGCAAGTACAGGCCAAGGGTTTCGCGCAGGGCGTCGACGCTGATGAACGGCGTCAGTGCCTGGGCGAGGGCGCTGAGGTTCCACTGGCCGATCGGCACCTGGTTGCGGAAGGAATACCGGCCCTGATCATCCGAGTGATTGCAGATGAAATGGGCGTCGAAGTCGTCGAGAAAGGCGAACGGTCCGAAGTCGAAGGTGATGCCAAGGATCGACATGTTGTCGGTGTTCATCACGCCGTGGCAGAAGCCATACGCCTGCCATTTGGCGATCAGCTCGGCATTGCGCTCGACGATTTCGCGGAACATCGCCAGGTACGGTTCCGGTTGTTCCAGGCACTCGGGGAAATGCATGGCCAATACGTGCTCGCCGAGTTCTTTCTGCTTCTCGGGGCGTTTGGTGTAGTAGAAATATTCGAAATGCCCGAAACGCACATGGCTCGGCGCCAGGCGCAGGACCATGGCCGCGCGTTCCTGCTTCTCGCGCCATACCGGGGTGTCGGAGCCGATCACGCACAGGGCGCGGGTAGTCGGGATGTTCAGGGCATTCAGTGCTTCGGAGGCGAGAAACTCGCGGATCGACGAGCGCAGTACCGCGCGTCCATCGCCCATGCGCGAAAAGGGTGTCTGACCGGCGCCCTTGAGGTGCAGGTCCCAGTGTTCGCCGGCCTCGTTGTAGACCTCGCCCAGCAACAAACCGCGACCGTCGCCCAGCTGTGGGTTGTAAGAACCGAACTGATGCCCGGAATAAACCATCGCCCTCGGGACCGCATCGGCCCAGAGCTTGTGGCCGCTGAACAGTTCGGCGAACTCCCGGGTGTCGGCCACGGCCGGGTCGAGGTCGAGCAACGCCATGGCGGCTGGGCTGGCCACCACCAGGCGCGGGTTGTCGATGGGCTCGGGCAGCACATGGGCGGAAAACGTATCGCCCAGGCGGGCGAAGCGATTATCGAAGGTCAGTTCGTCGAGAGGTTTCAACGGCCATCTCCAGCAGAATGTCCGAGCATTCTGCTAGGGATAGGGCCGTTAGTCGAGTTTGGTGGGCGGCGGCTCTTGCGGCGCCTTGCTATCCACCAGCGGCGCGATGGTTTTGGACTCGGGATCGATCGGCACCATTTTGTATTCCTGGCCTTGAAGGTTCTTGAGGTAAACCTCCATCTGCCGGAACGAGATGTTGATGTGCTGCTTCTTGAATTCGCGATTGATGAAGCGGTTGACCTCGTCCAGCACCGGGTTGCGGTCACCGAGGTCGCGCACGTGCATGCGCAACTCGTGGTCGAGGGTGCTTTCGCCGAAATTCAGGAAGTACACGTGGGGTTCCGGGTCTTTCAGGACGCGTGGGTTATCGCGCGCGGCTTTGAGCAGCAGCTCTTTCACCAGGTCCAGGTCCGAACCGTAATCGACGCCGAGCTTGAGGGTCACCCGGGTAATGGTGTCGGTCAGGGACCAGTTGATCAGTTGCCCGGTGATGAACGTCTTGTTCGGGACAATGATGTCCTTGCGGTCGAAGTCGGTGATGGTTGTGGCGCGGATACGGATCTTGCTGACCGTGCCCGACAGGTTGCCGATGGTGATGGTGTCGCCGATCCGCACCGGGCGTTCGAACAGAATCATGATGCCGGAGATGAAGTTGGCGAAGATCTCCTGCATGCCAAAGCCGAGGCCGACCGACAACGCCGCCACCAGCCATTGCAACTTGTCCCAGCTCACGCCGAGGGTGGACAGGGTCGAGACGAAACCGATGCCGGCGATCGCATAGGACAGCAACGTGGTCGTGGCATAGGCGCTGCCCTGCGCCAGGTTCAACTTCGACAGCACCAGCACTTCCAGCAGCCCCGGCAAGTTGCGCGCCAGAGCGAATGTGATGCCGATGATGATCAGCGCGCCGAGCATGTCGCCGATGCTGATCGGCACCATGCTCATATTGGCGCCGGTGCCGCTGGTGTATTCGTAGAGGGTGACGTTGTCCAGGTACGAAAACACCGAAATCAGATCGGACCAGACCCAATACAGCGCCGCGATGAATCCGCCCAGCAGTGCCAGGCGAATCAGGCGCAGGGACTGTTCGTTGACCTTCTCGATGTCCAGCGTCGGCTCTTCGATCACCGCTTCGCCGTCGCCGGCCTCTTTCGCCGCCTGGCGTTTGGCCAGGGCGCGTTGGTAGGCCAGGCGTCGCGCCGCCACGCTGAGGCCACGAACGAACGTGGCTTCGATCACCAGCCAGAACATCAGCAGGTAAAGGGTGTTGATCAACCGGTCGCTGAGCTTCAGCGCGGTGTAGTAGTAGCCGAAGCACACCGCCACGAACAATGCCACGGGCAGGATGGTAAACAGGACCCCGACTGCTTTGCGGAACAGCGAAGCGTTCTGGTGCGTCGGGCTGCTGACCAGCAGGCGGCTGAGCAGCCAGGCCATCAAGGCGTAGCAGGTCAGCACCACGGGCATGCCGAGCACGTCATCCGCCAGCGTCGAGGGTTGCAGTTCGGCAACCGCCACCACGGCGACCAATGCCATCACCACCAACCCGAGTCGGCGGACCCAGCCCTGAAGGAATTCGACCTGGGGCTTTTCCCAGCGGAAATGCAGTTCAGCCACCCCGCCCGGCGCGAGAATCCGGTAAGCGGTGTAGAACACCAGCCAGGCCTGGGCCATTTGCAGCAGCGCCGCGCCCATGTTGGCGTTCTGCCCGCGGGCGTCGATCTGCAGGGCCAGGCCGCACAAGGCCAGGCCCAGCGAGACCGGCATCGCCAGCAGAATATTGATCAAGATGGCCTGCGGCGTGTGCCATTGGCTGTCACGCTTGAAGTGGCCGATGTCCTGGTGAACTTTGCTCAGTCGGGCGTACAGGCTTTTACGCCGCCACAGCAGGGCGCCGATCAGCAACACCAGTGGCAGGAACAACAACGGCCGCTGGATCAGGCCATCGCTCAATTCGCTCAGGCTGGAAGCCCACGGCAGCGTGGTGACCTGCCGTTGCAAACGCTCCGGTACGCCGTGCATCCATTCCAGATCCAGCGGCTTGTTGCTGGGGATCCAGAACATCTGCTCATCGAGCGTCGCCCGCAGGCTTTGCGTGGTACTGAGCAGTTGCTTCTGGTTGAGTTGCAGGGTGATGGATTGGTTGAGCACCGCGCTCAGTTCGCGGTTGAGGCGCTCCAGCAGGTCTGCGCGGGTGGTGGCCAGCTCCAGCAGGCTCTTGCGCAGTTGCGGGGTGACTTGCTCCGGCGGTTGGGTCGCCAACAGATTGTCGACGTAGGTTGCCGGGTTGTTGAGCAGCTCCCGTTGCTGGCTGACTTCGAATTGAAACAGGCGAATGTCGGCGATCTGGTCAGCGAGGTCGCGGTCGAGCTTGAGGCGCGGCAGGGCCGCCTTCTGTTTGTAGAGAATCTTGGAGAGCAGCAGGCTGCCCTTGAGTACGCTGATCTGCTCGTCCAGGGCCGAATCGCTTTGGGTCACGCTGTCCAGTTGCTGCTTGGTTTGCAGGTTTTGCTGGGTGATTGCGTTGAGGCGGTCGGTGTTTTTGAGCAGGTAGTCAGAGAGTTTCAGGTTCGCCGCGCTTTCGGTGGCCAGCAAGCTGCTGCTGCCGGATTTCTGCGCTTCGATGGATTGTTGGGTCACCGCCTCTTGGGAGTGGGCCAGGCGCTTCTGATTGATCAGGGTCTGCAACTCCTGGATTTCCTGATCCAGGCGATCGGTTTTTTCCGTGAGCAAATCATGCTGGCTGTTGCCCAGGTCCTGCAACTGGCTGTTACCGGCCAGTTCCTCGCGGCGCAGCGGGATCAAGGCATTCAGTGCCGCAAGCTCGGCGTTGAGCTGGTCACGCTGTTCGCCGCTCAAGGCTTTGCCGTTGTCTTTGCCGGCCTTGAGAATGTTGTTGATCTGCTGGATGCGCGTCTGGCTGGTGGAAATTTCAGCCTGGGCGCGCTCGGGTCGTGTCTGGGCGGTAATCACCAGACTGTTGGCGTCGGCCAGTGCTTTCTGCAGATCGCTTTGCTGGGTCGAGCGCTCGGTGAGCACTTGCTCGAGCTGCTGGACCGACTGGTTGGCGTAGCGCTGCGCAACTGGCTGTGCCTTGCTGGCTTTCAGCCGCGCCAATTCCCGCTGGTTCTCGATGTTCTGCTTGGGAGCGGTGGCCAGTTGCTGCTTCAGATCGATCAATTTCTGATCGTAATCGCGCTTGTTATTGAGCTGAGTCAGCGTGTTTTGCAGGATGCCCTGCAACGCTTTTTGATCCGCTTCCGGCAGTTTGCGATCGGCGATCTTGTCCAGACTCGCCTGCACGGCTTCGCTGGTCGGCGGTCCAGCCGCTTGCAACGTACCGACAGAAAGACTCAAGCCCAACAGGGCCATGATGAAAAAAGTGCGCAGGGTTGGCATAGAGACCGATCGAAAACGAGACGAAGGTTGGAGTTTAGAGGAACAAGCCCGGGCCGGGGCGACTTCCTTCGGGGAATCTGACGCCCACTTTGCCGATCTTGTTCCCTTCCATGACCGCAACGGTCCAGATGGTGTTGTTCCACTCCACCTGGTCACCGACGACGGGAGCACCGCCGACTTTCTGGGCAATGAATCGGCCTAGGGACATGTCTGGATCGATGCCTTCGACTTTCAACCCGTACAGTGCCGCAACCGCGGCCAGCTGGGCGTCTCCTTCGAGCACGAAGTCGCCGAAGAAGCGCAAATCGAGGCCGCGCTGCGGTGCCTGACTGAAGAGCTTTCCGAGGGCTGGAAGATTGTGCTCGTGGCCGATCACACACAGCAAATCATCGACTTCGAGCACCGTACTACCCGACGGATGGAGCAGTTGCTGACCACGAAACAGAGCGGCGATACGCGTGCCGTCGGGCATTTTCAGCTCGCGAAGGGGCGAACCGATGCACCATTTCTCGGCGCCGAGGCGATAAACGAACAACTCCCACTCGCTGGTAACGTGCACTTCCAGCGCTGCACGAGAGATCGGTGCCGGCTCCGGCGGGACGGTCACTTTCAAAAGTTTCGCCACCCACGGCAGGCTCGTGCCCTGCACCAGCAGCGACACCAGCACGATAAAGAAGGCAAGGTTGAAGTAGAGCTGGGCATCCGGCAGGCCGGCCATCAGCGGGAACACCGCCAGAATGATCGGGACCGCGCCGCGTAGGCCGACCCAGGAAATAAACGCCTTCTCGCGGCCATGGAACGCCTTGAACGGCAGCAGGCCGACCAGCACCGACAGCGGCCGTGCAAACAGAATCATCCACAGCGCCAGACCCAGCGCGGGCAGGGCGATCGGCAACAGGTCATGCGGCGTCACCAGCAGCCCCAGCACCAGGAACATGCCGATCTGTGCCAACCAGGCCATGCCGTCGAGCATGTGGAGAATGCCGTGGCGGCTGCGCACCGGACGATTGCCGATCACCAGGCCGCAGAGGTAAACCGCCAGGAAGCCACTGCCGTGCAGGGCGTTGGTCAGGGCGAAGACGGCCAGGCCGCCGGCAATCACCAGAATCGGGTAGAGGCCGTTGGCGAGGTTGATCCGGTTGACCAATTGCAGCATGACCCAGCCACCGCCGAGGCCGATCACAGCCCCGATGCCGAATTCACGCACGAAATGCCCGAGCAGGCTCCAATGCAGGCCCGTCTGGCCGCTGGCGAGCATGTCGATCAGGGTGACGGTGAGAAACACCGCCATCGGGTCGTTGCTGCCGGATTCGATCTCGAGGCTGGCAGTCACCCGTTCGTTCAGGCCTTTACCGCCCAGCAGCGAGAACACTGCCGCGGCGTCGGTCGAGCCGACGATGGCACCGATCAGCAAACCCTGGATCATGTTCAGGTTGAACAGCCAGGCGGCGGCCATGCCGGTCAGCGCGGTGGTGATCAACACCCCGACCGTGGCCAGCGACAACGCCGGCCACAGCGCCACGCGAAAGCTGGATACGCGGGTGCGCAAGCCACCATCGAGCAGGATCACCGCGAGGGCGAGGTTGCCGACCAGATAAGCCGTGGGGTAGTTATCAAAGATAATGCCACCGCCGTCGACGCCGGCGGCCATGCCCACGGCGAGGATGATCACCAGAATCGGGATGCCGAGGCGCGAGGAAAGTGAGCTCACCAGAATGCTCGCACCTACCAGCAACGCGCCGATCAAGAACAGGCTGTTGATGGTCGTCGCATTCAAAGGCAGTACTCCAGAAAGCTGAAAGGCGGGCACAAACTGACCATGCAGTCTGCGTGCCAGCGATTCTAACCTGTTGAAATGTGATGCTGTCAAAAAGCTTTTGCAGCAGCGACAACGTCACCGAGATTGAGCTTGATCCCTGTGGCGAGGGAGCTTGCTCCCGTTGGATCGCGCAGCGACCCCGAAGAGGCGGCGCGGTGAATCAGATTCAACGCGCAGGCTGATTGGCGACTGCTTCGCAGCCGAACAGGAGCAAGCTCCCTCGCCACAGAGAAGGTGTCGGCGGTTAGAGGCTAAACCGCCCAACCATGTTGTTCAGGTCCAGCGCCAATCGCGACAACTCATTGCTCGCCGCACTCGTCTGATTCGCCCCGGTCGCCGATTGCACCGACAAATCACGGATATTCACCAGGTTGCGATCCACTTCACGGGCGACCTGCGCCTGTTCTTCGGCCGCGCTGGCAATTACCAGGTTGCGCTCGTTGATCTCGACAATGGCACTGTTGATCGTATCCAGCGAAAGACCTGCACCGCGGGCGATGTTCAAGGTTGATTCAGCACGTTCGGTGCTGTTGCGCATCGAGTTCACCGCATGTTCGGTGCCGCTCTGAATGCTGCCGATCATGCGTTCGATCTCGCTGGTCGACTGCTGAGTACGATGCGCCAGTGCACGGACCTCATCCGCCACCACTGCGAAGCCACGTCCGGCTTCACCGGCACGCGCGGCTTCAATCGCTGCGTTCAACGCCAGCAGGTTGGTCTGGTCAGCCAGGCCACGGATCACGTCCAGCACCTTGCCGATGTCACGGGACTCGTTGGCCAGATCACCAATCAAGGTCGCGGTGCTCTGCACATCGGCGCTCATGCGTTCGATGGCGCTGACGGTTTCCTGCACCAGGTCACGGCCGTCACCGGCCGAGGTGGTGGCGTTCTTCGAGGCTTCGGACGTGCTCACGGCGTTACGCGCGACTTCTTCCACGGCGCTGGTCATTTCATTGACAGCGGTGGCGGCCTGTTCGATTTCGTTGTTCTGCTGGGTCAGGCCACGGGCGCTTTCGTCGGTGACGCTGTTCAGTTCTTCAGCGGCGGACGCCAGTTGCGTAGCCGAGCCGGAAATCCGCTGCAGGGTGTCGCGCAGCTTTTCCTGCATCTTCGACATGGCCAGCAGCAAGCGGCCGGCTTCGTCATCGCCATCGACATGGATCGGGCGCGTCAGGTTGCCTTCGGCGATTTCTTCGGCCGCGCTCAAGGCGTTGGCAATCGGTTTGGTGATGCTGTTGGTCAGTAGCCAGGCGAACAGCAAGGTCAGGCCGCTGGCAATGACCAACAAGGTGATGACCAGGTTGAGCGACGTTGAATACTGTTCGCCAGCCCGAGTGTCGGTGACTTCGATCTGTTGCGTATTGATTTCGAGCAACTTGGCCAGTGCCGCGTTGACGGCCTCGGAGTTGGAGAGCAATTCTCTATTGAGCATTGTGCGCAGTTCATCGACCTGATTGTTGCGCGAGAGGGTCTTCATGCGGTCTTCAAGTTGGCGGTATTGCGCCAGCAACTGCACGTACTGATCGTAGGCGGCGCGCTCTTGCGGGCCCTCGATCAGCGGTTCGTAGACTTTCTGCGCGTCACGAATCTGCTGATTACGCAGATCGAACAGCTCGAAGGTTTTCTGCTGCACGTCTGGTTCGCGGTTCACCAACAAGCGGTAGGACAGCACCCGCAGGCGCAGGGTCAGTTGAGTGAATTCGTCCAGGCTTTTGATGCTCGGCACGCTCATGGAGGCAATGTCTTCGCCGGCGCCGCGAATCTTGCTCATCTGGTTCAAGGCAAACACACCCAGAACCAGCATCAAACCGCCAATCAGGGCGAAACCGAGGAACGCCCGCGGTGCGATATTCATATTACGAAGGGACATGGTGTTTACCAAAGTGAGCGCACCCGTGCGGCGCTGAAGCTGACGTATGGGTGACTTATCGGTCATACGACTAAAGTCTTGAGGGCCTGCGCGTTTTTGTCGCACAACCGCTCCGGCGACGAAGTGCAGGAACCAGATCCGCCAATCACAGTCTTTAAAGCTCGCGAGGAAGGTCGCCGCCAGGAAAATCAAGGCCTTGCGCCTGAATAACCCTGGCATCGGTGGTGACTTTTCTTTATCGTACGCGCCCTTTGAAATGCTTGGAAAATCAAAATGTTGGAAGCATCCCTTAGTCAATTGGAACAGCTGGTCAGCGACCTGGTGCAACAGAACCAGACCCTGCTCGCCACCAACCAGACCCTGAGCACAGAACTGGCCCAGGCCAAGGATGAAAACGAAAGCCTGCAACTCAACCTGATGGAACAGGAAGAGAAACAAGGGGCCACCGCAGCCCGCATCCAGGCCCTGGTTGAGCGCGTCAGCGCCGGCCCGGTCAGCGCATGAATCACGGCGCCGCAGGGGTAAAAGTCGTCTCGATCCTGGGGGAGGACTATTCGATCAAGGCGCCGGCCGGGGAAGAGCAAACCCTGCTGGACGCCGCGATGATGTTGAAAGCTGCCTTGGCTGACACCAAAAGGAAGTACCCGACACTGATCGGTGACCGACTGCTGGTATTGGCTGCGATGAATCTGTGTTCCCAGCAGATTGAAATGCAAAAGCAGCACAAGCAGGAACTCGACCGTTACCAAGAGCAAGTCAGCGCCACGGTTGAAGTGATCTCCAAGACGATCAATCAGGCCTGATCGGCTTTGCGCACAACCAAAGAATAGATTGTCGGTTTAGTTGTATACAATCGGCACGGCTGTTGCAGTGTTTCAGCCTCTTATTCTTTGGGGGTGCTCCATGCAGTTCTGGCGACGCAGTATTCAATGGCAGTTGATCCTCAGCATGGGCACCGCCCTGCTGGTCAGCATCCTGATCGTGGTTGGCATTTATACCCTCGTGGTCAACCGCCTTGCCCAGAGCTATCTGGTCGAACAGGCACTGCCGTCCAGCATCGAAGCGATGCGCAACGACATCGAACGAATCCTCGTCCAACCCCTCACCGCCGCCAAGGACATCGCCAGCAACAGCATGGTGCGCGACTGGTTGGCCGGAGGTGAAAACAGCGCCCAGACCGCCGCGTTCGTCCAGTATCTGGAAGGCATCCGTGCCGAACACAAAGCCTTTACCGCGCTGATCGTCGGCACGGCTTCAAACCATTACTTCACTGAAAAAGGCCTGGACCGGACCCTCAGCCGTGCCAACCCCAAGGACGCCTGGTTCTACGCGTTCCTCGACAGTAACCAGCCACGCACCCTCAATATCGACAATGACACCGCGACCGGAGAATTGGCGCTGTTCATCGACCTCAAGGTCGAGCAGGCCGGTAAAGTCGTGGGCGTTGCCGGACTTGGGTTGAGCATGAAAGAGCTGTCGGAGCTGATTCACAACTTCAACTTCGGTGAGCGCGGCAAGGTCTATCTCGTGCGTTCCGACGGTTTGATCCAGGTTCACCCTGAGGCGCAGTTCAGCGGCAAGCGCACGCTGGCCGAGCAAATCGGCGCGCCCGCCGCACAATCGGTCATGGGTCAAAAAGTTGCCACCAACAGCAGCTTTGTCCGCGATGGCGAAGATTATCTGGCGTTGAGCCTGCCGTTGCGGGATCTGGGCTGGACCCTGGTGGCCGAAGTGCCACAGTCGCAGATCTACGCCGAAGCCCGTCGCGCCATGTGGATGAGCAGCGGCATTGGTCTGGCGGTGGCGCTGGTGTGTCTGTTGCTGGTGGTATTACTGGCCCGTGGCCTGGTACGGCCGATCCGTCAGGTAACAGCGGCGCTGGTGGCCATTGGTAGCGGTGGTGGAGATTTGACCCACCGGTTAGATTCCAGCCGCGCCGATGAACTGGGTGACCTGGCGCGAGGCTTTAATCGATTCCTCGACAGTCAGCGCGAGATGATCGGTGAAGTGCTGACCACCAGCGAGCGTTTGCGCACGGCGGTCAGCCAAGTGGCGAAGGTCGTGGACAACACCGCCGAGCGCTCCGGTCGTCAGCAGGATATGACCGACATGGTCGCCACCGCTGTTCATGAGATGGGCCTGACCGTGCAGGAAATCGCCCAGAACGCGGGTAACGCCGCGGTCGCTTCACAGAACGCTCGCGATGAAGCGATGCAGGCGCGGGAAGTGGTCGGTGGGTCGATCCGGCATATAGAAAGCATGTCCGACGAAATCGGCATCGCCGCCAGTGCCGTCGGCGAATTGGCCGATCAGGTCGCATCCATCGATCAGGTGCTGGCAGTGATTCGCGGGATCTCCGAGCAAACCAATTTACTGGCACTGAACGCGGCCATCGAAGCCGCACGGGCCGGAGACATGGGCCGTGGATTTGCGGTCGTGGCGGATGAAGTGCGCACGTTGGCGCGGCGCACGCAGTCGTCGACCGATGAGATCCAACAGATGATCGGCAGCCTCAAGCAGGGCGCGGAGAATGCGGTTTCATCCATGCACTCCGGGCAGGCAGCAACAGGCACCGGCGTCGAATCGAGCCAGCGCACTGGCGCGTCGTTGACGGCGATTACCGGTCAGGTCGAGCGCATCAGCGACATGAACCATCAAGTGGCGACGGCCACGGAAGAGCAGTCGGCAGTGACGGAGGAGATCAACCGCAATGTGCAGGGCATTTCCGATTTGGCCCGGGCGACGGCGGGGGAAGTCAGGGCTTGTCGCGAAGACTGTCAGACATTGCAGCGCCTGGCGGATGATCTGGCGCGGCAGATGGGTGGGTTCAAGCTGAGCTGATAAATATGTTGTTTGTGCTGACGTCATCGCGAGCAGGCTCGCTCCCACATTGGATCTGTGAACACTTGACCCTGTGGGAGCGAGCCTGCTCGCGATTGGATTTCAGCAGCAGCAAAAAATTCTGATCAGAACCACTCATCCTGCATCGTCAGGCAAACATCATCCCGAGCCTCAAGAATCGCCAGCTCATGGTGGCAACCCGGCACTTCCCAGGTCAGGAAATACCGCGCCGCCTGCAGCTTACCTTTATAGAAGCTCACATCCGCCGCATTCCCCTTCGCCAACCCTTCCTCGGCGCGAATCGCCTGTTCCAGCCAGCGCCAGCCGATCACCGTGTGCCCGAACACTTTCAGGTACAGCGCCGAGTTCGCCAGGCTGCTGTTGACCTTGCCTTGGCCCAGGTCCATCAGCAAACCGATGGTCACCGTTTGCAGGCGCGCGACCAGCTTCTCCAGCGGTTCACGCAACGCAGTCAACGACTCATGCGCCTGCGAGCGTTCGGCAGTGTTGGCAATCAAGCGGATCAGCTGCTTGAGCCCCGCACCACCGTTCTGCGCCAGTTTGCGTCCCAGCAAATCCAGCGACTGAATACCATGCGTGCCTTCGTGGATCGGGTTCAAACGGTTGTCGCGGTAATACTGCTCCACCGGGTATTCGCGGGTGTAGCCGTGGCCGCCGAGAATCTGGATCGCCAGTTCGTTGGCCTTCAGGCAAAACTCCGAGGGCCAGGATTTGACGATGGGTGTCAGCAAATCCAGCAGTTCGTGCGCCTGTTTGCGCTGGTCTTCGGTCTCCAGCGTCGTGGTGTCATCGAACAGCCGCGCCGCATACAACCCAAGGTCGAACGAGCCTTCGACATAGGCTTTCTGCGTCAGCAGCATGCGCTTGACGTCGGCGTGCTGAATGATTGCCACTGGCGCGGTGTTCGGATCCTTGCTGTCCGGCACGCGACCTTGCGGACGTTCGCGGGCGTACTCCAGGGAATACAGATACCCGGCATAACCGAGCATCACCGCGCCCATGCCGACGCCGATCCGCGCCTCGTTCATCATCTGGAACATGTAGCTCAGACCGTGGTGCGCCTTGCCCACCAGATAGCCGACGCACTCACCGTTATCGCCGAAGTTCAGCGCGGTGGAGGTGGTGCCGCGCCAGCCCATCTTGTGAAACAGGCCTGCCAGCAAGACGTCGTTACGCTTGCCGAGGCTGCCGTCATCGTTGACCAGGAACTTGGGCACGATAAACAACGAAATCCCTTTCACCCCGGCCGGTGCATCCGGCAGTTTCGCCAGGACCATGTGCACGATGTTCTCCGAGAGCGGGTGATCGCCACCGGAGATGAAAATCTTGTTGCCCTTGAGTCGATAGGTGCCGTCAGACGCAGGCTCGGCGCGTGTACGAATATCCGACAGCGAAGAACCGGCGTGCGGTTCGGTCAGGGCCATGGTGCCGAAGAAGCGACCGTCAATCATCGGTTGCAGGAAACGCTGCTTCTGCTCATCGGTGCCGAAGCTTTCAATCAGGTTCGCCGCGCCCATGGTCAGGAACGGGTACGAGGTCGACGCGGCATTGGCCGATTGGAAATGCGCGAAGCAGGCCTGGGACAGCAGCGTAGGCAGTTGCATGCCGCCGGCGTCGAAGCTGCGCGCCGCGTTGAGGAAACCGGCTTCGAGAAACGCATCCACTGCCGGTTTCACTTCCGGAATCAGAATCGCCTGACCGTTCTCGTAGCGCGGCTCGTTCTCGTCGTTCTTGCGGTTGTGCGGCGCGAAGAACTTCTCGGCGATGCTTCGGGCCGTGCCGATGGCGGCATCGAAGGTTTCGCGGTTGTGCTCGGCGAAACGCTCACGCTGGGTCAGGCCCTCGGCATCGAGGACTTCGTACAGCTCGAAAGCCAGATTGCGGGAACTGAGCAGCGTCTCGGACATGGCGGCCTACCTTTTTTTGGAATGGACCGAGTCTAGGCGTGAGAATAAAAGCTGAACAGGATGATTGATGAGCGTGATGGTAGATCAGAGCACCGACTTACCAGACACCCCAAAACAACTGTAGGAGTGAGCCTGCTCGCGATAGCGGTGTGTCATCCAATAAATAGGTCGGATGACACACCGCTATCGCGAGCAGGCTCACTCCTACAGGATTTTGCATACCGGGCAGCCATTGCGGTTGCCCGGTTTTGTTGCGGCTTAGCCGATCGTCATCAAGCTGGCATTACCACCCGCCGCAGCGGTGTTGACGCTCAACGCCCGCTCAATCACCAGACGCTCCAGCGCAATGCTGGTCTCGCCCTGCGACAGACCATGAACCCCGACAATCGCCCCGGCACGCTTGGCCACTTGCTGGCACACCGCACGCAGCTGGTCGGAATGGCCATGATGCAGAACCGCATCAAACACCACTTCGTCCTTGCTCCAGTCGGAAACAAGCTTGATTCGCGCCTGAACTTCCTTCGGCAGACGTGCGAACACCGCCTTGGTCAATTCAGCTTCCGGCCACACCGCCGAACCGCCGACAGCCAATACCGCCGCCAGCTGCGTCAGCAGATCGCCTTCGACTTCCGCCAGGCACAGCACGTGTTCACGCGGCAGGATGGCGTAGCTGTTGCGCTCGCCAGTCGGTCCAGCGAGGACACGGGTGATGCCGCTTTGCGACTGCGCCGCGAACTGCACACACAGCGTGCTCAGGTCTGCAAACGTGTTGCTGTCGGCCCACGCCTTCAGGGCGGTCAGTGGCTTGCTCATGGCATCACGCAAACGGACATCCGGTGCTGCGATGGCGTCGCCGCGAGCGAAGGATTGTTCGATGGCATCGGTAGGACGCGTCGACAGCAAACGGTACAGGTACAGCGGACCACCGGCCTTCGGGCCGGTGCCCGACAAGCCTTCGCCACCGAACGGCTGTACGCCGACCACGGCACCCACGATGTTGCGGTTTACGTAGACGTTACCGGCGTTGACGTTGTCGATCACCTTGGCGATGGTCTCGTCGATCCGGGTGTGCACACCCAGCGTCAGGCCATAGCCGGAAGCGTTGATCTGACCAATCAGTTGATCGATGTCTTTGCGCTTGTAGCGAACCACGTGCAGCACCGGACCGAAGATCTCACGTTGCAGCTCATCGAAGCTTTCCAGTTCGATCAGCGTTGGCATCACGAATGTGCCGCGTTTTACTTCCTCGCTGTTGGCGATGGCCACCTGATACACGTTGCGACCTTTGTCGCGCATGGCCTGGATGTGCTTCTCGATGCCGGCCTTGGCTTCGGCGTCGATCACCGGGCCAATGTCCACGGACAGGCGCTCAGGGTTGCCGAGACGGCATTCAGCCATGGCGCCCTTGAGCATTTCGATCACACGGTCAGCGGAATCTTCCTGCAGGCACAGCACGCGCAGGGCCGAGCAACGTTGACCGGCGCTGTCGAAAGCCGACGACACCACATCGATCACCACCTGTTCGGTCAGTGCCGAAGAGTCGACGATCATCGCGTTCTGGCCACCGGTTTCGGCGATCAGCGGAATCGGACGACCCTGTGCATCCAGGCGACCGGCGACATTGCGTTGCAGCAAACGAGCGACTTCGGTGGAGCCAGTGAACATCACGCCTTTGACCCGATCGTCGCCGACCAGACGGGCGCCGACGGTTTCGCCACGGCCCGGCAGCAGTTGCAGCACGCCTTCCGGAATCCCGGCTTCGAGCAGCAAGCGCACGGCTTGAGCCGCTACCAGCGGGGTTTGTTCCGCAGGCTTGGCCAATACCGGGTTGCCCGCGGCCAGTGCAGCAGCTACCTGGCCACTGAAGATTGCCAGCGGGAAGTTCCACGGGCTGATGCAGACCACCGGACCCAATGGGCGGTGGGCGTCGTTGGTGAAATCGTTACGCGCCTGCACCGCGTAATAACGCAGGAAGTCCACGGCTTCACGCACTTCGGCGATGGCGTTGGCGAAGGTCTTGCCGGCTTCGCGAGCCAGCAAGCCCATCAGCGGCTGGATCTCGCCTTCCATCAAATCGGCGGCACGTTCCAGAATCGCAGCGCGTTCGGCGGGCGGAGTGGCCTGCCAGATCGGTGCAGCCTTCAGGGCGCACTGGATCGCGTTGTCGACGTCTTCGACGGTTGCTTCCTGTACGTGGCCGACGACGTCACGCAGATCCGACGGGTTCAGCACCGGAGCCGGGGTTTCAGTGCTGGACGCGCAACCTAGCATCGGCGCGGCTTTCCAGTGATTGTGAGCGGTGGCCAGCAAAGCACAGGACAGCGAAGCCAGACGATGTTCGTTGGCCATGTCGATGCCGCTGGAGTTGGCGCGCTCGGCACCATAAAGATCACGCGGCAGCGGGATACGCGGGTGCGGCAGGCCGAAGCCGCCTTCCAGCGTCGCCATCTGCTCGATGCTGGCCACTGGATCGGCCACCAGCTCCTGAATCGAAATGGATTGGTCGGCGATGCGGTTGACGAACGAAGTGTTCGCGCCGTTTTCCAGCAGACGACGCACCAGATACGCCAACAGCGTTTCGTGAGTACCGACCGGGGCGTACACGCGGCACGGGCGATTCAACTTGCCTTCGGAAACTTTGCCTACAACCTGTTCGTACAGCGGTTCACCCATGCCGTGCAGGCACTGGAACTCGTACTGACCCGGGTAATAGTTCTGACCGGCAATATGGTAAATAGCCGACAGGGTGTGGGCGTTGTGCGTGGCGAACTGCGGGTAGATGACTTCCGGCACCGACAGCAGCTTGCGTGCGCAAGCGATGTAGGAAACGTCGGTGTACACCTTGCGGGTGTAGACCGGATAGCCTTCCAGGCCCTCGACCTGGGCGCGCTTGATTTCGCTGTCCCAGTACGCGCCTTTTACCAGGCGGATCATCAGGCGATGACGGCTGCGACGAGCCAGGTCGATCACGTAGTCGATCACATACGGGCAACGCTTCTGATAAGCCTGGATCACGAAACCGATGCCGTTCCAGCCGGTCAGTTGTGGCTCGAAGCACAGGCGCTCCAGCAGATCCAGCGACAGTTCGAGGCGGTCGGCTTCTTCGGCGTCGATGTTCAGGCCGATGTCGTATTGCTTGGCCAGCAGGGTCAGCGACAGCAGGCGCGGGTACAGCTCGTCCATCACGCGCTCATACTGCGCACGGCTGTAACGCGGGTGCAGTGCCGAGAGCTTGATGGAAATGCCAGGGCCTTCATAAATCCCACGACCGTGGGAGGCTTTGCCGATCGAGTGTATGGCTTGTTCGTACGAAGCCAGGTATTTCTGGGCATCGTGCTCGGTGAGTGCGGCTTCACCCAGCATGTCGTAGGAATAGCGGAAACCCTTGGCTTCGAACTTGCTCGCATTGGCCAGGGCTTCGGCGATGGTTTCGCCGGTGACGAACTGCTCGCCCATCAGGCGCATGGCCATGTCGACGCCCTTGCGGATCATCGGCTCGCCGCTCTTGCCGATGATGCGGCTCAAGGAGGAAGTCAGGCCCGCTTCATTGTGGGTGGCGACCAGTTTGCCGGTCAGCAACAAGCCCCAGGTCGCGGCGTTGACGAACAGCGACGGGCTGTTGCCCAAGTGCGGGTGCCAGTTGCCGGTGCTGATCTTGTCGCGGATCAGCGCGTCACGGGTGCCTTTGTCCGGGATGCGCAGCAGCGCTTCGGCGAGGCACATCAGCGCGACGCCTTCCTGAGACGACAGGGAAAATTCCTGCAACAGCCCCTGAACAATTCCGGCACGGCCGCCGGCGCTCTTCTGATTGCGCAGTTTTTCGGCGATCGAGGAGGCGAGCTTGTTAGTGGCTTCGGCCATCGCAGCCGGCAGACGCGCCTGCTCGATCAGCATCGGCACCATTTCAGGTTCCGGGCGACGGTAAGCGGCAGTGATCGAGGCGCGCAGCACCGATTGCGGCAGGATGCTTTCGGCAAATTCGAGGAAGCACTGGTGGGCGTGATCCAGAGGCGCATCGACGGCTTCGTCGGAATCCTTGGTCAAACCGCTCAGCTCGGTCAGGGTTGCACCACCCTCGAGTTTTTCCAGGTAATTGAAAATTGCCTGCTTGATCAGCCAGTGCGGCGTGCGATCAATCGAGGTCGCGGCCGCCTTGAGGCGCTCGCGGGTCGGGTCGTCAAGTTTGACCCCAAGGGTGGTGGTAGCCATATTTTTATCCTCATGTTTGCCACGACCGCGTGGCATCAGCTGGCCGCAAGATTAGCTGGGCAACCTTTGAGGTGCAACCGGGTGCAACCCTTTTTTTGTCGGAATAATAAGCAGCTCGTCAGGAAATAAATTCCGGAACGAACGTACCGCGCTGACTTGGTGCTTTTCATTCTAGTAAACCGTCAGGACTGCCCTAAAAGGGAGCAAAAACAGAGGTTTTTCAGGTAAATCCGACTAGGTGCAACTTATTCTCGAAAAATGGGTTGCACCTTATTTGCTTTGTTGAATAGCATTCGCGGCCAAGGTGCAACCGGTCATAAAAGACTGGTGTACCGGCTGATGGCTTTCCTGGGGAAACATCAGTCATAAATGCGCGGGACCTGAAATCGTCTGTCAAACGTCGTCGTTTGCGCGCGGTTCACCAGCCGCCGCTACATAAAAACAAAGCCAGGGCGAAACTTAATGAGCGTAAGCAATCCAACTCTGATCACGTTCGTGATCTACATCGCAGCAATGGTGCTGATCGGCTTCATGGCCTATCGCTCCACCAACAACCTTTCTGACTACATTCTGGGCGGTCGTAGCCTGGGCAGCGTCGTGACGGCTTTGTCCGCTGGCGCCTCCGACATGAGCGGCTGGTTGTTGATGGGCCTGCCGGGCGCCATCTACATGTCCGGTCTGTCCGAAAGCTGGATCGCCATCGGCCTGATCATCGGTGCTTACCTGAACTGGCTGTTTGTCGCCGGTCGTCTGCGCGTGCAGACTGAGCACAACGGCGATGCACTGACCCTGCCGGATTACTTCTCCAGCCGTTTCGAAGACAAAAGCGGCCTGCTGCGGATCATTTCCGCCGTCGTGATCCTGGTGTTCTTCACCATCTACTGCGCTTCCGGCATTGTGGCCGGCGCCCGTCTGTTCGAAAGCACCTTCGGCATGTCCTACGAGACCGCGCTGTGGGCCGGTGCTGCGGCGACGATTGCCTACACCTTCGTCGGCGGTTTCCTGGCCGTGAGCTGGACGGACACCGTACAAGCCACGCTGATGATCTTCGCCCTGTTGCTGACCCCGATCATCGTGCTGCTGGCCACCGGCGGCGTCGACACCACGTTCCTGGCCATCGAAGCGCAGGATCCAAGCAACTTCGACATGCTGAAAAACACCACCTTCATCGGTATCATCTCGCTGATGGGCTGGGGCCTGGGCTACTTCGGCCAGCCGCACATCCTCGCGCGTTTCATGGCGGCGGATTCGGTCAAGTCGATCGCCAAGGCACGTCGCATTTCCATGGCCTGGATGATCCTGTGCCTGGGCGGCACCGTCGCTGTAGGTTTCTTCGGTATCGCTTACTTCTCGGCACACCCCGAGCTGGCCGGCCCTGTGACCGAAAACCCAGAGCGCGTGTTCATCGAACTGGCGAAAATCCTGTTCAACCCATGGGTTGCCGGTGTCCTGCTGTCGGCCATTCTGGCTGCGGTCATGAGCACCTTGAGCTGCCAACTGTTGGTGTGCTCGAGCGCCCTGACCGAAGACTTCTACAAAACCTTCCTGCGTAAAACCGCTTCCCAGGTTGAATTGGTCTGGGTCGGCCGCGCCATGGTGCTGCTGGTTGCCCTGATCGCCATCGCGTTGGCCGCTAACCCGGAAAACCGCGTATTGGGTCTGGTCAGCTACGCCTGGGCCGGTTTCGGTGCTGCGTTCGGTCCGGTGGTCCTGATCTCCGTGATCTGGAAAGACATGACCCGCAACGGCGCACTGGCCGGCATCCTGGTCGGCGCGATCACCGTGATCGTCTGGAAGCACTTCGAACTGCTGGGCCTGTACGAAATCATCCCGGGCTTCATCTTCGCCAGCCTGGCCATCTACATCGTCAGCAAGCTGGGCGCGCCAACTCAGGGCATGCTTCAGCGTTTCGCCGCTGCCGAGGCTGATTTCCGCCTGAACAAGTGATAGGGATGAGCTAAGGCTCTGAGCTTTCGCCGAACATGAAAACGGCCCGCTTCCTTTTGGAGGCGGGCCGTTTTTTTGTCTGCGGGAAAAGATTGGGTGTTTTTTATGGCCCTTTCGCGGGCAAGCCTCGCTCCTACAGGGTTGGCGATTCGCCACAAAACTGTAGGAGCGAGGCTTGCCCGCGAAGAGGTCATCAGATGCAACACACTACTTTGCAGAGAATGTCTGTAGCCAAACATCCCAATTCTTGAAGGACAAATCCCTAAAAAAGTAGGGCAAATCTGATTTTCCTGTCCCTTCCTCAACACCCCTTGTCGCTCATGCAGAATCGCCCGCCCTCATTCTGCAGAGACACATCGGATGTTCGCTCCTGCCAATCAACCGCGTTTCACGTTGACGATCGACGGCGTCCAGATTGAGCTCAAGGTGCTTGAGTTCACAGGCACGGAAGCCATCAGCCAACCCTACCGCTTCGATCTGGAACTGGTCAGCGACCGGCCAGACATCGAGCTCGAAAACCTGCTGCATCGTCAGGCGTTTCTGAGTTTCGATGCACAAGGTTCTGGCGTACACGGTCAGATCTTTCGCGTCGGTCAAAGCGATTCCGGGAAACGTCTGACGGGCTATCAAATCAGTCTCGTACCGCGACTGGCCTACCTCGGTCAGCGCATCAACCAGCGGATTTTCCAGCACCAAAGCGTGCCAGCGATCATCGCGCAGGTCCTCAAGGACCATGGCATCCAGCGCGATGCCTTCGAGTTCCGGCTCGGCAGCGACTACTCACCGCGCGAATACTGCGTGCAATACACCGAAAGCGACCTCGCGTTTATCCAGCGCCTGTGTGCCGAGATCGGCATTCATTACCACTTCCAGCACAGCCCCGACGGACATCTGCTGGTGTTTGGCGATGATCAGACAGTATTCCCGCGCCTGCCTGAGCCGACGCTGTACTTGCCGGGCAGTGGCATGGCGGCGGACGCGCCGGCCATCAAGCGTTTCAACGTGCGTCTGGAGACCCGCACCACGGCGGTCACCCGTCGCGATTACGACTTCCAGAAACCGCGTCTCTCCCTGGAAAACCGGGTCGACAGCGAACAGCGTCCGGTGCTGGAGGATTACCACTTTCCCGGCCAATTCACTGACCGCGAGCATGGCAAACAGCTGACACAGCGAGCGCTGGAACGGCACAACGCAGACTTCCGTCAGGCCGAAGGTCGTGGCGACGATTCTGCCTTGGTCAGCGGACATTTCCTGCACCTCGCCGAGCACCCGCGTCAGGCGTGGAACGACCTGTGGCTGATCACTGAAATCGAACACCGTGGCCGACAGCCGCAAGTGCTGGAGGAGTCGGCCACCAGTGATGACCCGGATGATTTCCAGGGTTATCGCAATACCTTTCTGGCGACGCCGTGGGATGTTTCGTTTCGTCCACCACTGGGGCCGGAAAAACCACGGATGCTCGGCTACCAACCTGCCGTGGTCACCGGTCCTGTCGACAGCGAAATCCATTGCGATGAGTTCGGCCGGGTAAAGGTCCAGCTCGCTTGGGACCGCGACGGTCAGCTCAATGAGCATTCCAGTTGCTGGTTGCGGGTCGCCACGGGCTGGGCCCACGACCATTACGGCAGCGTGCTGATCCCACGAGTGGGCATGGAAGTGCTGGTGGGTTTCATCGACGCCGATGCCGACAAACCGCTGGTGATGGGGTGCCTGCCCAACGCCGCAACACCGGTGCCGCTGGATCTGCCCGCCGACAAGACCCGCAGCATTTTCCGCAGCCAAAGTAGTCCGGGCGGCGGCGGTTACAACGAATTGCGCATCGAGGATCGCAAAGGCGCCGAGGAAATCTACCTGCGCGCCCAGCGAAACTGGACCCAGCACGTGTTGAATGATCAGCAGGTGCAGGTCGATAACCAGCGCAGCATCGTCGTCACGGGGACCGCTCGCCATGAGCTGAAGGCTGACGAGCAACGCATCACCCACGGCCAGCGCCAGGCCGAAGTGAAGCTCGACGATCACTTGCTGGTGATGGGCGACCGGCACATCCGCGTGTCCAGTCAGGCGCTCAACGCCAGTCAGCAATTTCACGTCAGCGCCGGTCAGCAAGTGGTGATCGACGGCGGTGCCAGCGTGACGATTCAGGCGGGCGGGCAGTGGATCAACATCGGTCCTGGCGGGATTTTCAGCAGCGTTCCGATTCAGGTCGGGGGCGCGTTGATGCCGTCTATGGCCGCTACGCCCGTGTCGCCGAATACACCGTTGAAACTCGTCGCCGCCCCAGCCGCCCTGCTGAGCGCCGCGCAGATCATGAACCTGCAAAGCGACGCGCCGTTCTGTGAAGAATGCGAGCGCTGCAAGGACGGTGTCTGTGCCGCCTGATCGCATGTCACCCCACGACTGGCTGGAACGCCAACCGCTCAAACCCGGACAGCAGTTGTTCGCGATTTTCGGCAACGCCAGTGCGTCGCAGCCGATGAAAGCCTGGCAGCTCTCGACCCCGGCCCAAGCACCGAGCCCGATCTGGGCCGACACCACCTATGCCGAGTGGGAACCGGTGATGCCCTATGTAGGAATCGTTCCCGCAAGCAGTGAGTTTCTTCAGTGGGTCGCCACGACCGAGTCCCGTGACTGGGGTTGGCTGGCGGTTTCTTCTGCGTCTCAAGAAGCGCTGGTCGAACATCTGCGCAGCCTTACACAAGTGCTTTTGCCCAACGGCAGGGCGGTGTTTTTTCGGTTCTGGGATGGGCGTTATTTGCTGCCGATTCTTCAGTCTGCCGACGTGAACCCAACGCAATTAATGCCTGTGCTTGACCGCTGTTTGATCAATGGGCAGCCGCTCGATATCGGCGGTAGCGCATTGAAAGTCTCCAGGGTTTTTCCATGGTGGGAAGTGTCCGAATCGCTGCTCGACGACCTCGCCGCCGAGTCCGCGACAACCCGGATCAACAACTTGATGAAGTGGTTGAGCGAAGACCGTCCTGATCTTTTTGAGGCGTTTTCGGCGCGTGTATTGCGGCACAAGGTCGCGACCTTTCTGAAGACGCCGGACCTGCCTCAAGCACCGAAACAAGCCTTGGCGGATTACCTGATGGCGGAGCGGAACTGATGGACCAGATTGTGCGGATCGAGCAGGAGCTCGACGGTTTTAAAGACACGTTGGTTTTGTATCGCGAGCAGCTCGGCAGTTTCTTGAGTCGGAATGCGGACAAGATCAGCCGGTCGATGGACATGCCTTCGCTGATGGGCATGGAGCGGCTGATAAAGCTTGGCGATTCGACGACAGCGGTGAGCAGTCGCGACGATGATTTTCTCTCGGGTTTGGCACAGTGTCCTGCGAACGGAATTCTGGAGATCGAGAGCAAGTTTGAATCGGTTTATGACATCCCGCTGGGGAATATTCAGGTCGATGTGATCGCCATGGACGGGGGTGAGAGCACCGCGGTCCCGCTCGACGAAAACGGCAAGGGACAGTTCGAAGGCACGCCTGGCAAGTTCTATCGCGTTCATGTCCAGAGTGACGTTTCATCGGATCAAATTGAAGACCTGTTCTCCTCTTACGATGGCCTGACCCAAGAACTGGACAGTTGGCTGCGCAACGAGTGGGAAGGGTTCAAGCCGCAATGGTCGCAGTCGACATTTGCGGCCGCCGGTAATGGAATACTCGCGGGAAGTTGGGAGGCGATTACCGGTACCTGGGACAGCATCAGCCTGCTCTCGGACATTCTCCAGGATCCCCGAAAGTTCGTTGGCCGCTTGGGCGATGGGGCCGACAAGCTTGCCGAACTGGCAGAGAAACTCCCGGCAACAATGGAAAAGGTCCAGCTGCTGGTCAGCGATGAAGCGGCCCTTTGTCTGTTGCTGCGCACGGCAAGCCTCTGGCTGGAGATGCTGCCCCCCAGTGAAATCGCCGGCAAAACTGCCGAAGCGCTTTCAACCGTGGTGGTGCAACTGCTCATCGATATTCTGATCGGGCTTGTTCTGACTTTTGCGGGCGCAGGCGCAGGCGTTGCCTATTTGGGGATGCGCCTTGCCAACTACGGCGCCCGAATCGTCGACGCTGTTGTGGGCTTCGTCAAAGCCATCTTCAACATCATTAACAGCTTCATTACCTACGTTGACCGCTACAAAAAAGTGGCCGCACGCGGTGTAGCGGCAGGCCTAAAAAAAGGCCGCATGCAACTGCGCTGGGACGCCAAACGCAACACCACACTCAAACAAAACGAACACCACGACAACGTCCCGGATCAGGCGAAAAACCCCAACGGCGACAGTGCCGATTCCGTCGATAAAACCGCCACCAACAAATGCCCGGTGTCGATGGTTACCGGCGAAGAACTGCTGACCCTCATCGACGGTTCGCTGGACGGCATTCTGCCGTTCGACTTTGTCAGGCTCTATCGCACCAGCGCCGCCGAGATTGATTGCGGCTTGGGCTTCGGCTGGAGCCACTCGCTCTCCCATCGACTGGAAGTCGACGGCGACACCGTCGTCTGGATCGACCACGAGAACCGTCGCACCACGTTCCCGCTGCCGTCCGCTGAACGCCCGGCGATTCATAACAGCCTGTCGCGCGCCGCGATTTACGTTGGCAATGAACCCGAAGAATTGATCCTCGCCGTCGCCGGCGACGAGTCACGTTTCTACCATTTTCGTAATGGTTTTCTCACAGCGATCAGCGACCGATACGACAACCGCCTGCGCATAACCCGCGATCGTCAGGGCCGCATTCGGCGCCTCGACAACGGTGCCGGCCGCGCCTTGTTATTGCGTTATGAATGCAGTCACTTGGTTGCCGTGGATTATCAGGTTTTCGCCCCGGCCCAAACCCTGGACGAAGCCTGGCAGACCGAGCAAACACTGGTCGGTTACCGCTACGACGAACGCGGTCGACTCATCGAGGCCACCAATGCCGCCGGCGAAAGCGAGCGATACGACTACGACGATCAGCACGTCATTCTCCAGCGGCAATTGGCCGGTGGGGCGAGTTTCTTCTGGGAGTGGGAAAGGTCCGGCAAGGCCGCCCGATGCATCCGCCACTGGGCGTCGTTTGCGCAGATGGACGCGCGGTATACCTGGCATGACCAGGGCAGCGTCACCGTCCACAACATCGACGGCAGCGAAGAGGTTTATGTCCACGACGACCAGGCGCGGCTGGTGCGCAAGGTCGAACTGGATGGCGGCGAACACCTCAAGGCCTACGACGACCAGGGGCGGCTGATTGCCGAGCAGGATCCCCTCGGCGCGGTCACCGAATACCGCTACGACGAAGTCGGACGCTTGGTGGCGCTGATTCCGCCAGAAGATGAGCCTACGGCCTACGAGTATCGCAACGGTTTCCTGCACGCACGCTATCGCGGCAAAGCGGTGTGGAAGTATCAGCGCAATGCGCAGGGGGATGTCACCGAAGCGACCGATCCCGATGGCCATGTCACCCACTATCACTACGACGAAAAAGGTCAGCTGCTGTCGATCCGCTACCCGGACAACAGTCGGCATGTGTTCGTCTGGAATGGCTTGGGGCAACTGGTCGAAGAGACGCTGCCGGACGGTGGCGTACGGCGGTTTTTCTACGATGCGCTCGGGCGGCAGATTACCCGTCAAGACGAAAACGGAGCGGTCACGAAGTCGCTATGGGACGCTGTTGGCCGACTGATCCAGACGATTCTTCCTACCGGTGCCAGTCGCGCCTACAGCTACAACGCCTACGGAAAAATCACCGCCGAACGCGACGAACTCGGCCGCGTCACCCGCTACGAATACCTCGACGACCTGCACCTGGTCAGCCGCCGCCTCAATGCGGACGGCACCCAGCTGAAGTACCGCTACGACAACGCGCAGCTGTTGCTCACGGAAATCGAAAACGAATCCGGCGAAAAATATCAGTTGGCCTACACCCCCGGCGGATTGATCCGACAGGAAACCGGCTTCGACGGCCGACGCACGGCGTATGCCTACGACCTCAACGGCCATCTGCTGGAGAAAACCGAGTTTGGCGACGATGGTTCGCAGCTCGCCACCGCCTATGAACGAGACTCGGCAGGGCGCTTGCTGGTCAAAACGCTGCCCGACGGCGTCAAGGTCGAATACCGCTACGACAGCCTCGGTCGACTGATTGGCGTCGATGACGGGCACGAGCATCCGCTGGAATTCGAGTACGACCAACAGGATCGGCTGATCACCGAGCATCAGGGTTGGGGCACGCTGCGTTATGGCTACGATGCCTGCGGCCAACTCAATCGCCTGCGCCTGCCGGACGGCAGCAAACTCGATTATCACCACGCCAAGGGCGGCGCACTGACCGCCATCGATCTCAACGGCGCAAGGCTTTCCAGCCACCAATTTGCGTTTGGTCGCGAGCAGCAACGTCAGCAAGGCCAACTGCTCAGCGAATATGCCTACGACGATCAAGGCCGCTTGAAGGCCCACGCTGTCAGACAGCAGCACCAAACGCTGTATCGCCGCGACTATGCCTACAGCGCCAACGGCAATCTCGACAGTATCGCCGACACCCGTCACGGCCAGCGCAACTACCAATACGACCCGCTCAACCGCCTGACCCGCGTCCGTCACACCCGCGACGACCCGGCGGAAAGCTTCGCCCACGACCCGGCCGGCAACCTGCTGATGCAGGATCGGCCTGGCTTGGCGACCGTTAAAGGCAATCGCCTGCTGATGCAGGGCGACCGCCATTACGACTACGACGCCTTCGGCAACCTGATCCGCGAACGCCGCGGCACCGCGCAAAAACTGGTCACCGAATACCGCTACGACTGCCAGCACCGATTGCTCGGCGTCACCACCCCGGACGGTCGCACCGCCAGTTACCGCTACGACGCCTTCGGCCGCCGCATCGCCAAAACCGTCGACGGCAAAACCACCGAGCTCTTCTGGCAAGGCGACAACCTCATCGCCGAAAGCAGCCGCGAACACTACCGCAGCTACGTCTACGAACCCGGCAGCTTCCGCCCGCTGGCGATGCTCGACGGCAAAGGCCCACGCAAAGCCTGCCCGTTCTACTACCAACTCGACCACCTCGGCACACCGCAGGAACTGACCGATTTTGGTGGCGAAATTGTCTGGTCGGCGAAGTACAACGCCTACGGCAAAGTCACTCGCCAGACGTTCGGCGGGGGCGAGCAGCTTGAGCAACCGTTGCGGTTTCAGGGGCAGTACTTTGATGCGGAGAGCGGTCTGCACTACAACCGGCATCGGTACTATGATCCAGAGGTTGGACGGTATCTGACGCCGGACCCGGTGAAGTTGGCGGGTGGGCTGAACCAGTATCAGTACACGCCGAATCCGACGGGGTGGGTTGATCCGTTGGGGTTGAGCGGGAATTGCCCGCCGCCGAATAAGCCTGGGTGTGGGGCGCCGGATGATACGGCTGGCGTTAGGGTTGATGAGGGTGAGCCGGCGCTGCCGAAGCTGACAGGTGATCAGCGGAGGGCGCGGATTGATGACCTTGCGGAGGCGAATGCGAAGCGGCGTGTTGAGGAAATGGAAAAAAAATATGACATGCACACGGTTAAAAAACACAGTTCAGAAATACCGGACCAAGCGCTCAAACAACGAGCAGATAATGGGGCCGACCCTCATACCGGTGAAGTTCCGAAAGGCGCTAGAGGGAACTCGAGCTCTCAATTCAGAAACTGGCGTATGCATTTGGGGGCATTGAATAAAGCTATGACAAGGGAAGCGTTAGGTTTGAGCCCGCATACAGGGAAGGACCAACATAAGAATCCGATCGTAAGGATGGAGCTTCCTGGGGCCGGGCGTGGTTATAAACCGAACAAGAAAGACGCTCGTAACCCAACACTAAATGAAGACCTGAATTGGTTTGAAGTTAAGTTCGATAAGGATAATGTGCTACGGCCTTTTACTGGTTTTCCTTCGGAGAGAAAATGATGTTGCGAGATCCATTTTTAAATGAAGAGTTTCAACCCGATTTGATGTGGTTTATTGGCGTCTTTGATGTTTATGATCGTGAGGAAACTCGGGGCGCGGAACTGGAAGTATTTGATCCTAATGATCGCTTTGACAGAGCGGAGCTGATCAAAAGATACAGCTTGAATCTAGGTTATCTGTCGTATAGACATAAGTTCGTGCTCATGGGTTTTCTAGCGGAAAAGTTAAGCGATGCGTCTTATGATTTTCAGAGTTTGTTTGATATAGATGAAGAAGATGCAGGTAGTTGGCCGCGTGGTGAGTGGTATGCATTGGAGGATCCCCGTGGATTTCTTCAAGATGTCTATATGTTGGCTCAGGAGGCATGGAAGGAAGATCTTCTTTTGGCGAGTCTTGAAGATCGGGACAGTTGGTGATGGATAAGGTGGTGCCTGTCAGTCTGGGCTCCCACGCGTCGGGATTCTCAAGAGTAATAAATAAATTCGTCCCCTTTATGCTTAGGTTATGAATGAGGTGGAAACGAGGTTTGATAAAAATAATACTAGGCGCGTATTTACGGCTTTTCCGAGATAAAAGCGAGTAACAGATTTTGAAATCTCCATTTGAAAATGTAAGCCTACCTTGGGAACCTCGACTTTCTTATGTTTTAGGGGGGCTTGAGATTTATGATCGGGAGGAGGGATTAGGAGAGGTCCTTAGGAAATATAATCCTAATCTTCGTCGGGAACGATGTGAATTAATTAGAACGTTCGTGCTGCGTGGTTTGGGCTACCTAAGTTACAGACACCGGTTTGCTCTATTTAAAATTCTTGAGGGGGCGTTGGCCGATAGGGAGTTTGATTTTTCTACACAGTTTGAAAGCGACTACGATGAATGCATTACTATCGCGTGGGATGAGACGGAGATAGTAGATTCTCGCGGTTTTTTTGAGGATATATACGCGTTGGCAAGCTTGGAGTGGAAAGATGATCTTTATAAAGCAAGTCTTGAAGATCAGTCCAGCTGGTGATGGAGAAGGTAGCGCCTATCAGTCTCGAATCCCACGCGTCGGCATTCTCAATACCGATTGCCAGCACTACGGAATGTTTACGTCTTGTTTAAAGATCTCGTAATTCTTACGAATTTTCCGGGCAAACTCATCGGAAGTTTCCTTCAAGTTGTGACGGCTTCCATGAACTGGTGGGCGATGGGTTGCAGGGATAGTCTTTGGCTGTCACCGCGCAAGTGGTGGCAGGGTGTAGGAGCCCTCTCTCATGATGCAACAGCTCTGTCGTTTGATTGCGGCACTTAACTCGTGTCCATATGATCGTTCGCGGCGGCTGTGTGCGGGACACGCTTCGGCGTGACCGAGGTTCATGAGTGCTCGGTACTCCTACTCCTGCGCATGGCTGCCACCCAAACCTGTAGGAGGGTGCGTTTGGCAGCTGATTTTCATACTCATGGAATTTATAAATGACAACGCTAACGCCAGATCCACCCTACGAAAAACCAATCCCCCACCCCAAAAACCGCTTCATGGCCCTCACCAGCAACTGCACCGACATGCCCACGCTGTTCGTCGATACCCACGCGCCGCTCGATGTTTTGTACGACGCTGCCAGCTATCGAATTCGCGCTGTTACGCAGGTGCTTGAGAACATGTCGATGCGCGGTTCGGTTGAGTGTGAGTCGTTCATTCTTAGTGATTTTGCGTTGCTGTGTGCCATTCCGTTGCGGGATGGGTGTGATGTGCTGGATGTAGTGGGGCGACGGTTGAGGGCTCGGCCTTCGGACTAAGGGCAGGATGTGGCGAGGGAGCTTGCTATCGTTCGGCTGCAGAGCAGTCGCCAAATCAAGCGCTGCGGTGTGTCTGACAAATCTGCGGTGCTGGTTTTGGGGCTGCTTCGCAGCCCAGCGGGAGCAAGCTCCCTCGCCACAGGGTTTGTGGTTGGCTGGGATGTTTTGGGGTTGCTGCGCAGCCCAACCGGGGCAAGCTCCCTCGCCACAGGTTCTTGGGTTGACGTGAGATTGCGTGTAGGCAGTTGCCCGCTCAGCCGCGAACCCCTGACGTTCGCCTCGGTACAAGGTAAACTTCCCGGCCTTCGCAGGAGCAATCATGAATTATCGTCACGCCTTCCATGCCGGCAATCACGCCGATGTGTTCAAACACCTGACTCTGACCCGCATCATCGCCCTGATGTCGCGCAAGGAGCAGCCGTTTGCCTATCTCGACACTCACGCCGGCATTGGTCTGTATGACCTGCAGGGTGATCAGGCGAGCCGTACCGGTGAGTACCTGGAAGGTATTGCGCGTCTGTGGGATCAGCCGGATCTGCCAGCGCTGACCGCCGACTACATGAAAGTGCTGCACGACATGAACCCGGATGGCCAATTGCGCTATTACCCGGGGTCGCCGGAGTTGGCGCGGCGTCTGACGCGGCCGCAGGATCGGGTGATGCTCAACGAGAAGCACCCCGAAGACGGTTTGCTGCTCAAGGACAACATGGCCGGTGATCGTCGGGTGAAGGTACATCTGGGCGAAGGCTGGCATGTGCCGCGTGCGATGCTGCCGGTGCAGGAGAAGCGGGCGGTGATGTTGATTGATCCGCCGTTCGAGCAGCTCGATGAGATGCAGCGTTGCGCGGCGTCGCTGAAAGAGGCGATTGGCCGGATGCGGCAGACGGTGGCAGCGATCTGGTACCCGGTGAAGGATCAGCGCATGTTGCGACGTTTTTATCAGGATCTGGCGGGCACGGGCGCACCAAAGTTGTTGCGTGTGGAGTTGCTGGTGCATCCGCTGGATACGCCGAACAGTTTGAATGGCTCTGGATTGGCGATTGCGAATCCGCCGTGGGGCCTGGAAGAGGAGTTGCGTGAGTTGCTGCCGTGGTTGTCCAAGAAGCTTGGGCAGACCCAGGGCGGGTGGCAGATGGATTGGTTGATTGCTGAGAGTTGATGGCTGATCAGATGGATTGATGGCGTCTGATCGGACGCCTTCGCGGGCAAGCCTCGCTCCTACAGGGATCGATATCTGAGCACAATTTTGTGATCGACATAAATCCCTGTAGGAGCGAGGCTTGCCCGCGAAGCTTTTCAGGGCCCGAGAGTTAGATCGGGCAGGTAACGCCCGTACCACCAATCCCGCAATACCCTTCAGGGTTCTTCGCCAGGTACTGCTGGTGATACGCCTCGGCGAAGTAGAACGTCGGCGCTTCTTCGATTTCGGTGGTGATTTCGCCTTTCCCGGCCTTGGTCAACTCAGCCTGGAACACGTCCTTGCTGTGCTTGGCGGCGGCCAGTTGCGTCGGGTTGGTCGCATAGATCACCGAGCGGTACTGAGTGCCGATGTCGTTGCCCTGACGCATGCCTTGCGTCGGGTTGTGCAATTCCCAGAACATTTTCAGCAGTTCTTCGTAGCTGACTTTGGCCGGTTCGTAGACCACCAGCACCACTTCGCTGTGGCCGGTCAGGCCCGAACAAACTTCTTCATAGGTCGGGTTCGGGGTAAAACCGCCGGCATAACCCACCGCCGTGCTGACCACGCCTTCACGTTGCCAGAACTTGCGTTCCGCGCCCCAGAAGCAGCCCAGGCCGAAGATCGCGAAATCCACGTCCATCGCGAACGGGCCCAGCAGTGGGGCGTCGTGGACGAAGTGTTTTTCCGGCACGGTCATCGGGGTTTCACGGCCGGGCAGAGCTTGTTCTTTGGTAGGTAGCACGTTTTTGTTCACCAGGATTTCCGAGCGCAAGACCATCATCAGTCCCCTCAGTCAGGTTGAATGTAAATTGTCAGACACGCAGTTTGCCCAATGCCGGCCGGTTACGCACTACCCCTGTGCGAGCGTGCCTGCTTGCGATAGCGGCGGGACATTAAACATTGATGGCGACTGACACACCGCTATCGCGAGCAGGCTCGCTCGCACAGGGGATTACGGTGTTCCACAGGGATTTTGTGGTGTGCTGTCAGACGAGCGGGCCGCGTGGGTAGCGCTTGAGCTTTTCGATCAGCTCGGCGCCGGGGATGGGGCGGTCGAACAGGTAGCCCTGGCCGACATCGCAGCGGTGGCGACGCAAGAACGCAAGCTGCTCGGCCGTCTCGATCCCTTCCGCCACAACTTTGAGTTTCAGGTTGTGAGCCATGGCGATCACCGCGGAGGTGATTTCCATGTCGTCCTGGTTGTCCGGGATTTCGTGGATGAAGCTTCGGTCGATCTTGATGATGTCGATCGGGAATTTTTTCAGGTAACTGAGCGACGAGTAACCGGTGCCGAAATCGTCCATGGCCAGGGTCAGGCCCAGGCGCTTGAGTTGATCGAGCTGCAAGTGGGTGTCTTCGGTGGCTTCCAGCAGCAGGCCTTCGGTCAGTTCCAGCTCCAGCAGGTTCCCCGGCAGCGCTTCTTCCTTGAGGATGTTGGCGATGGACGCCACCAGGTCCGGGTCGGAGAACTGCTTGGGCGACAAGTTGATCGCCACTTGAAGATTGCCCAGGCCGGCGGCGGTCAGGTCTTTGCTCATGCGGCAGGCCTGGCGGGCGATCCATTTGCCGATCGGGATGATCAGGCCGGTTTCTTCGGCAACGCTGATGAACTGGTCCGGGCGGATCATGCCTTTTTCTGGATGGTTCCAGCGCAGCAGCGCTTCCATGCCCAGCAGGCGACCACTGCGCAGGCACAGTTTGGGCTGATAGAACACGTCCAGCTCATTCTGGGTCAGGGCGCGGCGCAGGTTGTTTTCCACGAACAGCTTGTAGCTGGCCTCGGCGTTCAGTGCTTCGGTGAACACTTGGACCTGGTGTTTGCCATTGGCCTTGGCCTTGTGCAGCGCCAGGCCGGCGTTGCGCATTAATGTCTGTGGATCGCGACCGTGCAGCGGCGCGCAGGCCAGGCCCACGGAGCCGGTGACGCTGATCAACTGGTTGTCGACGAACATCGGCTTGTCGAGGGTCGCCAGCAATTGGTTGGCGACGTGCTGGCCCATCGCGAGGTCGGTGTTGTCCAGCAGCACGGCGAATTCGTTACTGGCGAATCGCGCCAGGCTGCCGCTCGGGCTCAGGCTGTTGCGCAGGCGCCGGGCCAGGCTGATCAGCAGTTTGTCGCCGGTCTGGTGGCCGAGGCTGTCGTTGATGCGCTTGAAGTTGTCGATGTCCACCAGGAGCAGGCTGATCGGCGTATCGCTGTCCCGGGCGAAGCGTTCGTCGAGGTTGCGGATGAACGCCGGGCGGTTGCCGAGGTTGGTCAGATTGTCGGTGTAGGCCAGGCGCTCGATGCGCTGCTGGGCGAGCTTGGTCTGGGTGATGTCTTCGTAGATGCCGATGTAGTGCGTCAGCTCTCGGTTGTCGCCATAGACCTTGGAAATCGACAACTGGCCCCAGTAGGGTTCGAGGTTTTTGCGCCGGCTCTTGAACTCGCCCTGCCAGCTGTTGCTCTTGGCCAGCGCCGACGGTGCGTCGAACAGCAGTTCGCTGAGGTTCTCCAACGCAGGCAGTTCCGATAGCCGCTGGCCGTGGACTTCCTCGGTGGTGTACTGGGTGATCGCCGTGAAGCTCGGGTTGACGTATTCCACCACGCCATCGCAATTGACCAGCAAAAACGCGTTGGCGCTTTGCTCGACCGCCCGCTGGAACAAGTGCAAGGCACTCGTGGCGGTGCGGCGGTTGTGGTTGTTGATGACTTGGGCGAACTGATCGGCCAGCTCGCCGGCGAAGGCGATTTCATCCGACTGCCAGGCACGGGTCGCGCCAGTCTGTTCCAGGCACAGCACGCCGACCACTTGGCCGTCGACGCGGATACTGGCGTCGAGCATGGCGTTCACATCGCGCGGGCGCAGGTGTTCGGCCATTTCCCGGGTACGCGGATCGCGAATGGCGTTGTGCGCATCGATGGCGCGGCTGCCGTGCAAGGCGTCGAGGTAATCCGGGAAGCCGCTGACGTCGATCGGTTCCGGCAGCTGATATTCCCCGGAGGTGCGGTGATAGGCCGAGATCGGCACCAGCAGCGAGCCTTCGAGGTTCCACAGGCTGGCGCAGTCGATTTCATAGATGTCGCAAGCGCTGCGGGTAATCAGTTCGGCGGCTTCTTGCAGGGAATTGTTGGTGCTGTAGCGCTGGCGGGTCAGCAGCAGGATCAAGTCTTGCTGGGCGCGGACCCGATCCAGATGCTGCAGTTGTTCCAACTGGGCGCGCTGATTGAGTTCCAGGGCGATTTGCAGGCGCGAGTTCTGGGTTTCCAGGTCCAGCGACGGCAGCAGCGGTTCACCCTCGAACAAGCCGTCCACGACCATCAGGTAACCGCGCAGAAGGTGTCGATTGTGTTGTCGGTAGGCTTCGCCCAGTTCGAGCAGGCTCAAGGAGCCTTTGGCGGTGTGCAGGTTGTAGCGGATCAGGTAATGCGGGCTCTCTCTGAGTTGCTGCTGAATCGCGTCGTGCAGTTGATAGCGCGCTTCAGGCTCCATCAGGCTGGCATAAGGCGAGTCGACCAAGGCACAAAGCTCCACGGCCGGCAGACCAAATTGTCGTTCGCAATTGGGATCGAGAAACAGGAGTGCCCAGCTAGCTTCATTCAGCCGTTCGAAACGCAGCATGCCGAGCCGCGAGGGCACAGGCAATTGCGTCACTACCTCGGCCACCATACGGCTGGCGGCATCAGGTTGGCTTTTCATTGAGGGAAACTCGCTTCGAATGTGCTGATCGCGCCGGGCTCTCGCCCTCTTTACTGTTGCCTGCGGCAAGGTTGCATCATTGCGACACTGACTGACAAGAGACATGAAGGCCAAGTGCTATAAGAATATGTCGGCAGGGGCGAGGATTTCTCCAGCCAGGGCCGAAAACTAATGCATTTGGCCTTCATTTTCCTTAGTGCAGCGGGATGTTGATCGATTGCAGGCGCCGGCCGTTCCGGTCGTGGTAACTGACCTGAATCTGCTCCCGATCCACCACCAGATGAGCAAAGTTGTCTTCGCTGACCACCTTGCTGGTCAGTTCATGTCGATAATCTCCCGCTGCGGTACGTGCCAGCGCCTGGTTCAGAATGAAGGTGGACTCGGAGGCATAGGGCAGCAATTTGCTGTTGCACAGCGGGGACGAGACGATGGTGTGCACGTCGAAGTCCGGATCCTCGCTGTGGGTCAGGCGACTGGTCAGTGAGCCGTGGACATCGCCGGAAACGAAGATGACGTTCTTGATGCGATGCGTGCGAATCGTCTCCAGCAACCGCAGGCGTTGTTCCGGGAAGGCTTTCCAGGCGTCATCGCCGTTGAGTTTGCGGTCGGGGTAGAACATCACGCTGGTGACCACGAACTTGACCCGGGCCGGGCTGTGGATCAGCCATTTGCACAGCGCCTGTTCCTGCTCATCGTCGAGGATGCGTCGATCATTGGGCGACAAGTTACGACGGGTTCGGCTGTCGGTGACAAACCATTCAATATCGCCTTCGGCGAACTGATACCAATACTGTTCCAACTTTCGGCTTACTTGACCGTTGGGTAATAAGTCATGCGCCGGACTGTGGCTGGCTTGGTATATCTCATAGGCTGCCATGGCGTTCTTATATAAATAGGCATCGGCCTTGCTTTCGTTGGCGGGCCAGTTGTCTTCTATTTCATGATCGTCGAGGATCATATAAGTCGAGGTGTTGGACATTAATCGGGCGATGTTCGGTTGGGAAAACGCCGCGCGATATTTGCTGAGTATTTCCTTGTATTCCCGGTCGGGAGCAATAACGTTCAGATCATCGACGTAAATTTGATCACCCGTCATTAACATCGCGCTGATGGGCGGCTCGGCCTGCTGCGCAAGTTCGGTGATCGAGGCAAAAATACGGTCGCCCAGATGAGGCGCCGAAGGGATGCCTGCGGTCATGCGCAGGTAGCGGCATGAGCCGACGATGTACGCCCTCGGTGTGTTGGCCTTGCTGGACAGGGTGCGAAAGCGATAAATCTCCCGTGGCCATTGCAGCGGCAGTTCCTGAACGGTCTCCACGGTGTGCACCGGGCTCATGGGGCTGAACCATCCGGCCTGGTATTCATAGTCGGTATCGGTGGCGAGGTTATTGAGTGCAATCACATCGGACATATCGCGCAAGATCGACAGTTTGGCAAAGACACCTTGCGACCAACGCTCTTCCCCCGCGCGCCGATAACGAATGCCGGCAAATACCAGCGAGTTGTCTTGACGTTCTCCCCGCAAAAAAATACGTACGTGGTTAGTTGTAGTGTGGCCAATAATAGGGCCGACAGTTGGTTTAAACATGTTCGAATCCGTTCGAAATAACGTTAACTAAGCAAATGAGGTTTTCAGTATTTAAAAGAAAATGCTGTCGAACTAAGCCTAGTTATTAAACGGCAAAAAATATCGAGCGAAAGCCGCCATGAGTTGTGGGCGATGTAAGCCACGACTGTAGGAAATTACTTTGTTCAAGGCAAAAAAAGCCCCGCCAAATTGGCGGGGTTGAGGTACGAGCGTGGCGCTCGGAAAACATGGAACGCGACGGGCCCTCCGATGAAGGAGGGCCGGCCGGTGTTACAGCAGGATGGTACGGATGTCCGCCAGCAGGCTGCTCAGACGCTGGGTGAAGCGTGCAGCAGCAGCGCCGTTGATCACGCGGTGATCGTAGGACAGCGACAGTGGCAGCATCAGTTTCGGCTGGAAGGCTTTGCCGTCCCAGACTGGCTGGATGGTTGCCTTGGAAACACCGAGGATCGCCACTTCCGGCGCGTTGACGATCGGCGTGAAGCCGGTGCCGCCAATGTGGCCGAGGCTGGAAATGGTGAAGCAGGCGCCTTGCATGTCGTCAGCGGTGAGCTTTTTGTCGCGGGCTTTGGCGGCCAGCGCAGCGGCTTCGGCTGCCAGTTGCAACAGGCTCTTCTGGTCGACGTTCTTGATGACCGGTACCAGCAGGCCTTCAGGGGTGTCGACGGCGAAGCCGATGTTCACGTACTTCTTGCGGATGATCGCCTTGCCGCTTGGCGCCAGCGAACTGTTGAAGTCCGGCAGCTCCTTGAGCAGGTGCGCGCACGACTTGAGCAGCAGCGGCAGGATGGTCAGCTTGACGCCGGCCTTCTCTGCGACTGCTTTCTGAGCGATGCGGAACGCTTCCAGGTCGGTGATATCAGCCGAATCGAACTGAGTCACGTGCGGGATGTTCAGCCAGCTGCGGTGCAGGCTCGACGCGCCGATTTGCATCAGGCGAGTCATCGGCACTTCTTCGGTTTCACCGAAGCGGCTGAAGTCCACGACCGGAATCGGCGGGATGCCCGCGCCGCCGGTTACGCCGGCAGCAGCGGCCGGTGCTTCCTTGGCCTTCTGCATCATCGCTTTGACGTAAACCTGCACGTCTTCTTTGAGGATGCGACCGTGCGGGCCACTGGCGCCGACGGCGCTCAGCTCGACGCCGAATTCACGGGCCAGTTGGCGTACAGCCGGGCCAGCGTGAACCTTGGCGCCCGGCTTGGCCGGTGCAGCCGCGGGTGCGGCAGGTGCCGGAGCAGCAGGTGCTGCGGCGGCCGGAGTAGGAGCGCTCGGTGCAGCAGCGGCTGGAGCCGGAGCAGCGGCCGGCGCAGCGCCTTTGACTTTCAGCTTCAGAATCAGGTCGCCAGTACCGACTTCGTCATCCAGCTTGATGGAAACGCTTTCCACCACGCCAGCGGCAGGCGATGGAATTTCCATGCTCGCCTTGTCGGATTCCAGTGTGATCAGCGACTGGTCGGCGGTGACGGTGTCGCCGGCCTTGACCAGTACTTCGATGATCTTGGCCTTGCCCGACGAACCGATGTCCGGGACATGAATGTCCTGGACGCTATCGGCAACCGGTGCGGCCGGGGCCGCAGCGGCTGGCGCCGGAGCAGCGGCAGCAGGCGCAGCAGCCTGGGCTGGCGCGGCAGCAGCAGGGGCCGCAGCACCCGCCACTTCCAGATCCAGAATCAGGTCACCCGTACCGACTTCGTCGTTGAGCTTGACGCTGATGGCCTTGACCACGCCAGCGGCAGGCGATGGGATTTCCATGCTGGCCTTGTCGGATTCCAGGGTGATCAGCGACTGATCAGCCTCGACGGTGTCGCCGACCTTGACCTGGATCTCGATGATCTGGGCCTTGCCCGCCGAACCGATATCCGGCACGTGCACTTGCTGAACCGAAGCGGCAGCAGGCGCGGCTGCTGGCGCTGGAGCAGCGGCGGCGGCAGGCGCAGCAGCCGGTTTCTCTTCAGCTTTCGCAGCCGGCGCAGCGGCAGCCGCAGGGGCCGCATCAGCGGCACCTTCGACTTCCAGCTCCAGCAGTTCGTCGCCTTCTTTCAGGCGATCGCCCAGCTTCACTTTCAAACTTTTGACGATGCCGGCCTTGGGAGCAGGGACTTCCATGCTCGCCTTGTCCGATTCCAGCGTCAGGATGCTCTGTTCGGCTTCGATACGGTCGCCGACCTTCACAAACAGTTCAATTACTTCACCTTCACCGCTGCCGATGTCAGGTACGCGAATGAGTTCGCTCACAGAGTGTCTCCTCAGCAGTCCAGTGGGTTGCGTTTTTCCGGGTTGATCCCGAACTTGGCGATGGCCTCGGCCACCACTTTAGGTTCGATGTCACCACGGTCAGCCAAGGCTTCCAGGGCTGCCAACACCACGAAATGACGGTCGACTTCGAAGAAGTGACGCAGCTTCTTGCGGCTGTCACTGCGGCCGAAACCGTCGGTGCCCAGGACTTTGAATTCCTTGGACGGGACCCACTGACGAATTTGCTCAGCGAACAGCTTCATGTAGTCGGTAGACGCGATGACCGGACCTTTACGGCCGTTCAGGCACTCTTCGACATAGCTCAGTTTAGGCTTCTGGCCCGGATGCAGACGGTTGGTGCGCTCGACGGCCAGGCCATCGCGACGCAGTTCGTTGAAGCTGGTAACGCTCCAGACGTCGGCGGCAACGTTGAACTCTTCACGCAGAATCTTCGCCGCTTCACGGACTTCACGCAGGATGGTGCCGGAGCCCATCAGCTGAACGTGGTGCGCCGCTTCGCGGGTGTCTTCTTCGAGCAGGTACATGCCCTTGATGATGCCTTCCTCGACACCGGCCGGCATGGCTGGCTGCTGATAGGACTCGTTCATCACGGTGATGTAGTAGAAAACGTCCTGCTGCTCTTCGGTCATCTTCTTCATGCCGTCCTGGATGATCACCGCCAGCTCGTAGCCGTAGGTTGGATCAAAGGTGCGGCAGTTCGGGATGGTGGCAGCCAGGATGTGGCTGTGACCGTCTTCGTGTTGCAGGCCTTCGCCGTTCAGCGTGGTCCGGCCGGCGGTGCCGCCGATCAGGAAGCCACGGGTACGGCTGTCGCCTGCAGCCCAAGCCAGGTCGCCGATGCGCTGGAAGCCGAACATCGAATAGAAGATGTAGAACGGCAGCATTGGCTGGTTGTGGCTGGAGTACGAAGTACCGGCTGCAATGAAAGAGCTCATGGCGCCCGCTTCGTTGATGCCTTCTTCGAGGATCTGGCCCTTCTTGTCTTCCTTGTAGAACATCACCTGGTCTTTATCGACTGGCTCGTAGAGCTGGCCGACGGACGAGTAGATGCCCAACTGACGGAACATGCCTTCCATACCGAAGGTACGGGCTTCGTCCGGGATGATCGGGACGATGCGTGGGCCGATTTCCTTGTCCTTGACCAGCTGCGCGAGGATCCGCACGAAGGCCATGGTGGTGGAGATTTCACGGTCGCCCGAACCATCAAGAATCGCCTTGAGGGTATCGAGTGACGGCGTCGGCACGCTGAAGCTTTGCGCGCGGCGCTGTGGCACGAAACCGCCCAGTGCAGTGCGGCGCTCGCTCAGGTAGCGGGCTTCGGCGCTGTTTGGCTCTGGCTTGAAGAACGGCAGGTTTTCCAGCTCTTCGTCTTTGACCGGAATGTCGAAGCGATCACGGAACAACTTCAGGCTGTCGACATCGACTTTCTTGGTGTTGTGCGCAGTGTTTTTCGCTTCGCCGGCACCGGTGCCATAACCCTTGATGGTCTTGGCCAGGATGACGGTCGGTTGTTCTTTGTGGTTGACCGCTTCGTGGTACGCCGCGTAGACCTTGTACGGGTCGTGGCCGCCACGGTTGAGTTTCCAGATCTCGTCGTCGGACAGATCAGCAACCATCGCCTTGAGTTCTGGCGAGTTGAAGAAGTGTTCACGCACGAACGCGCCGTCTTTGGCTTTGTAGTTCTGGTACTCGCCGTCGATGACTTCGTCCATGCGACGTTGCAGGATACCGTCGACGTCTTTGGCCAGCAGTGGGTCCCAGAAACGGCCCCAGATGACTTTGGTCACGTTCCACTGAGCACCGCGGAACACGCCTTCGAGTTCCTGGATGATCTTGCCGTTGCCGCGAACCGGGCCGTCGAGGCGCTGCAGGTTGCAGTTGATGACGAAGATCAGGTTGTCGAGCTTCTCGCGGCCAGCCAGCGAGATCGCGCCCAGGGATTCTGGCTCGTCGCACTCGCCGTCGCCCAGGAAGCACCAGACTTTCTGTTTGCCTTCAGGGATGAAGCCACGGGCTTCCAGGTACTTCATGAAACGTGCCTGGTAGATCGCCTGGATCGGGCCTAGACCCATGGATACGGTCGGGAACTGCCAGAAATCAGGCATCAGCCAAGGGTGCGGATAGGAAGACAGGCCTTGACCATCGACTTCCTGGCGGAAGTTGTTCATCTGGTCTTCGGTGATGCGGCCTTCCATGAACGCACGGGCGTAAACGCCTGGCGAGGTGTGGCCCTGGAAGTAGATCAGGTCGCCGCCGTGTTCATCGGTCGGGGCCTGGAAGAAATAGTTGAAGCCGATGTCATACAGGGTGGCGCTGGAGGCGAAGCTGGAGATGTGACCGCCCAGGTCCGAATCTTTCAGGTTCGTGCGCATCACCATGGCCATCGCGTTCCAGCGTACCAGCGAGCGAATGCGGCGTTCCATGAACAGGTCGCCAGGCATGCGTGCTTCGTGGGTAACGGGAATGGTGTTGCGGTATGGCGTGGTGATGGCGTAAGGCAACTGCGAACCGCTGCGGGTTGCGAGTTCGCCCATACGGGTCATCAGATAGTGAGCGCGGTCTTCGCCTTCTTTGTCGAGAACCGATTCCAGGGCGTCCAGCCATTCCTGGGTTTCGACGGGATCGAGGTCTTGCATGGCTTGCTCCAGGGCGGAAAGGCTTCCAGAATCGGTTGCCTGAGTTTGCGACTGGCCTTGTGGGCAGACGATATAAATTCTTGGATTGCCGAGTGGTAGGTTCCGGCGGCGTGTAGTTTTACTACAAATCATCGGGCATTTCAGCTATCTGGATGTATATACGAGTAGTAAAACTACAGATGAGCGGCTTGTGGCCTCCGGCTGCGTTGTGAGAATAATCGTTAAGGTTGGTCTTTTGCCAACCGAAAAAGGTGAAAGCTTGATGCTGCCTGCCAAAAACAAAGAAATTTCAGCTATTTCTAACCTTTGTTCGACAGTCGATCACGTAGTGCGTTTTGAAAAATCACTACATGCCGCCCTCTTCACGCCGATCAAGGATAGACCATGAGCCTCCCACCGCTTGCCGAACTGCCCGGCATTCTCCTGCCGTTTGTCACCCGCGCCGAGCAGTCGTTCCGTACCGCCGTTGCCGAGTTGGAAGATGACCATGGCCTGTCTGCCTGGACAGCTGAGCGCTGGGCGCAATTCGCCCGCGTCACCGCCGCCAGCGATTTCGTGACCGAACAGAGTGTGCGTGACCCCTTGATGTTGCTGGCGCTGGTGCAGTCCGGCGAACTGGATCGCAGCTTCGCACCGGGCGAGTTGTGCGGGCAGATCGCGGCAGCGGTGAATGCGGCCGAAACCGATGACGAGCTCGGTCGCGCCTTGCGCCGTCAGCGCACGCGTCAGCAAGTGCGGATCATCTGGCGCGACCTGACTCGTCAGGCTGATCTGGTCCAGACCTGCCGCGACCTCTCGGACATGGCCGATGCGAGCATCGATCAGGCCTATCAGTGGTTGTACTCGCGGCATTGCCAGCAGTTCGGCGTGCCCACCGGCCGGCGCAGCGGCGAGCCGCAGCAGATGGTCATCCTCGGCATGGGCAAGCTCGGCGCGGTGGAGCTCAACCTGTCATCGGACATCGACCTGATCTTCGCCTACCCCGAGGGTGGCGAAACCGTCGGCGTGAAACGCTCGCTGGATAACCAGGAATTCTTCATTCGTCTCGGCCAGCGCCTGATCAAGGCGCTGGACCCGATGACCGTCGACGGTTTTGTGTTCCGGGTCGACATGCGTCTGCGGCCTTACGGCTCGGCCGGTGCCCTGGTGTTGAGCTTCAACGCGCTGGAGCAGTATTACCAGGACCAGGGCCGCGACTGGGAACGCTACGCGATGATCAAGTCGCGGGTGGTGGCTGGCGATCAAGTGGCCGGCGCGCAACTGCAAGAGATGCTGCGCCCGTTCGTTTACCGGCGTTACCTCGACTTCTCGGCGATCGAAGCGCTGCGCACCATGAAGCAGCTGATCCAGCAGGAAGTGCGGCGCAAAGGCATGGCCGACAACATCAAGCTCGGCTCGGGCGGCATCCGCGAAGTGGAGTTTATCGCCCAGGCGTTCCAGCTGATCCACGGCGGTCGCGACCTGAGCCTGCAGCAACGCCCTCTATTAAAAGTACTGAGCACCCTGGAAGGTCAGGGTTACCTGCCGCCGGCGGTGATCAGCGAGCTGCGCGAAGGCTATGAATTCCTGCGGTACACCGAGCACGCGATCCAGGCGATTGCCGACCGCCAGACCCAGATGCTGCCGGACGGTGCGCAGGATCAGGCGCGCATTGCCTTTATGTTGGGCTTCGCTGACTGGGAGGCTTTCCATGCGCAGCTTATGTATTGGCGAGGCCGCGTGGCCTGGCACTTTGGACAAGTGATCGCCGATCCCGATGAAGAGGAAGGCACCGAAAGCGAAGTGGTGGTCGGCGGTGAATGGCTGCCGCTGTGGGAGGAGGCCCAAGATGAAGAAGCCGCCTGCCGCCAGTTGGAAGAGGGCGGTTTTGCCGATGCCACCAAGGCACTGAAAGCGTTGGCCGGTTTGCGCAGCAGCCCGCAGTTGCGCGCGATGCAGCGTTTGGGGCGCGAACGCCTCGATGCATTTATTCCGCGTTTGCTGGCTCAGGCGGTCGAGCATGCCAATCCGGATCTGGTACTTGAGCGTGTGCTGCCGTTGGTTGAAGCGGTGGCCCGTCGCTCGGCGTATCTGGTGCTGCTGACCGAGAACCCCGGCGCGCTGCGACGTTTGCTGACCTTGTGCGCGGCAAGCCCATGGATCGCCGAGCAGATCACCCGCTTCCCGCTGCTGCTCGACGAATTGCTCAATGAAGGTCGATTGTTCAAGCCCCCACTGGCGCCGGAACTGGCCGCCGAGTTGCGCGAGCGCCTGACGCGGATTCCCGAAGACGACCTCGAACAGCAAATGGAAGCCCTGCGCCATTTCAAACTGGCGCACCGCTTGCGGGTCGCCGCTTCGGAAATCGCCGGCAGCCTGCCGTTGATGAAAGTCAGCGATTACCTGACCTGGCTGGCTGAAGCGATCCTCGCACAAGTACTGGCCCTGGCCTGGCGCCAGACCGTGGCCAAATATGGCACGCCATTGCGCACCGACGGCACCTTGTGCGATCCGGGTTTCATTATTGTCGGTTATGGGAAAGTCGGCGGACTGGAATTGGGGCATGGTTCGGACCTGGACCTGGTGTTCATCCATGACGGTGATCCGCAGGCGGAAACCGACGGAGCGAAACCTATCGACGGCGCGCAGTTTTTCACCCGGTTGGGGCAGCGGATCATTCATTTGATTACCACCCAGACCAACTCTGGCCAGCTGTATGAAGTCGATATGCGCCTGCGGCCGTCCGGCGCCTCGGGGTTGCTGGTGAGTTCGGTCGGGGCGTTTGCCCGCTACCAGGAAAACGAAGCCTGGACCTGGGAACATCAGGCACTGGTGCGGGCCCGGGTGCTGGTGGGCAGCCAGGATGTCGGCCAGGCATTCGAGAAGGTGCGCGCGACGATATTGGGCAAACACCGGGACCTGGCGACCTTGCGTCAGGAGGTGAGCGAGATGCGCGCCAAGATGCGCGATAACCTCGGTAGCAAGAGCACCGCAGCCGGCACGGCGGCAAATGCCTTCGAGGCCACGGCGCCATTCGATCTCAAGCAGGACGCCGGAGGTATCGTCGATATTGAATTTATGGTGCAATACGCGGCCCTGGCGTGGTCCGAAACACACCCGCCATTGCTGCGCTGGACGGATAACATCCGCATTCTGGAAGAGCTGGAACACGAAGGGCTGATGCCTGCCGAAGACGCCAGCCTGCTACGCGAGGCCTACAAGGCCTACCGTTCCGCCGCCCACCGGCAGGCCTTGCAGAAGGACCCCGGGGTGATACCGGGTGACCAGTTTGTCGATGAGCGTCGGCAGGTATTGCGGATCTGGCGTGAACTAGGGTTAAGCTGAAACGCGCGAGTTGAAGCAACAAGATTCAAATGTGGGAGCGAGCCTGCTCGCGAAGGCGGGGTGTCAGTCGCCATCGATGCTGGATGTGACGGCCCCTTCGCGAGCAGGCTCGCTCCCACAGTAGATCTGCTTTGTATCGCAGAACGATGCACACCAAATCCCAATGTGGGAGCGAGCCTGCTCGCGATAGCGGAGTGACAGTCGACAGCAATGTTGAAGGTGATGACCCATCGCAAGCCGACAGGCTCCCGCAGTGATTCTCGAGGCGGGGAGGCGTATGCCTCCCCGGTTCGTTTATGGAAACCACATGAAAATTCTGATCGTTGGGCCCAGTTGGGTCGGTGACATGGTGATGGCGCAGACACTGTTTCAGTGTCTCAAGCAACGCCACCCGCAATGCGAAATCGACGTCCTGGCCCCCGAATGGAGCCGGCCGATCCTGGAGCGCATGCCCGAAGTCCGTCAGGCCTTGAGCTTTCCGCTCGGCCATGGCGCCTTGGAGCTGGCGACGCGTCGGCGCATCGGCAAATCCCTGGCCGGCCAGTACGATCAGGCGATCCTGCTGCCAAACTCCTTGAAGTCGGCGCTGGTGCCGTTCTTCGCCGGCATCCCGAAACGCACCGGCTGGCGCGGCGAGTTCCGCTACGGCCTGCTTAATGACGTGCGCACGCTGGATAAAGAACGTTATCCGCTGATGATCGAGCGCTTCATGGCGCTGGCATTTGAGCGCGGTGCCGAACTGCCGACACCGTATCCACGGCCAAGCCTGCAGATCGACCCGGTCACCCGCGAGGCGGCGCTGGCCAAGTTCGGCCTGACCCTCGACCGCCCGGTGTTGGCCCTGTGCCCAGGTGCAGAGTTCGGCGAATCCAAGCGCTGGCCGTCCGAGCATTACGCCAAGGTCGCCGAAGCGAAGATCCGCGAAGGCTGGCAAGTCTGGCTGTTCGGTTCGAAAAACGATCACGCGGTCGGCGAAGACATCCGCGCACGGCTGATTCCCGGCCTGCGCGAAGAGTCGGTCAACCTCAGCGGCGGCACCTCCCTGGCCGAAGCTATCGACCTGATGTCCTGCGCCGATTCGGTGGTGTCCAACGACTCCGGCCTGATGCACGTCGCCGCTGCGCTCAACCGCCCGCTGGTGGCCGTCTACGGTTCGACATCGCCGGGCTTCACGCCACCCTTGGCCGAGCACGTCGAGATTGTGCGCCTGGGCCTCGAATGCAGCCCGTGCTTCGATCGCACCTGCCGCTTCGGTCATTACAACTGCCTGCGCCAGCTCATGCCGCAAGCGGTGAACGAAGCCTTGCAGCGGTTGCAGGGCACTGTGGTCGAGGTCAAATAGCTTGCGCGTTCTGTTGATCAAGACATCTTCGCTGGGCGACGTGATTCACGCGTTGCCCGCGTTGACCGACGCGGCGCGGGCGATCCCCGGCATCACGTTCGACTGGGTGGTGGAAGAAGGCTTCGCCGAGATCCCGACCTGGCACCCGGCCGTGGGCAAGGTGATCCCGGTGGCGATCCGTCGCTGGCGCAAGAACCTCTGGCAAACCCTCAAGAGTGGCGAGTGGAAGCGCTTCAAACAAAGCGTTCGCGCCACCCGATACGATCTGGTGATTGATGCCCAGGGCCTGCTCAAAAGCGCCTGGTTGACGCGCTATGTCAAAGCGCCGGTCGCCGGGCTCGACAAGGACTCGGCGCGCGAGCCCATCGCCGCACGTTTCTATTCCCGTCGTCTGGCCGTGGGCCGTGGACAACACGCGGTAGAGCGGGTGCGTCAATTGTTCGCTCTGGCCTTGGGCTACGACCTGCCCAAAGGCCTGGGCGATTACGGCTTGAACGTCGAGCGCCTGGTGGAACTGCCGCGCAAGAACCCTTATGTGCTGTTTCTGCACGGCACCACGTGGGACACCAAGCACTGGCCGGAAGCCTATTGGCGCGAACTGGCCGAGCGCGTTGGCTATCTCGGTGTTGCCGTGAAGCTGCCGTGGGGCAATCCGGTCGAGAAGGCCCGGGCCGAACGCATCGCCGCCGGGTTCCGGCATGTCGAAGTGCTGCCCAAACTGAACCTGGCCGGTGTCGGCAAAGTATTGGCTGGCGCTCAAGCCTGCGTGGCCGTGGACACCGGCCTCGGTCATCTGGCCGCCGCGCTCGACGTACCGACCCTGTCGCTGTTCGGTCCGACCAACCCGGGCCTGACCGGCGCCTACGGCAAGGCGCAGATTCACATCGCCAGCGATTTCCCCTGCGCGCCGTGCCTGCAAAAGAAATGTACGTATCAACCGACGGCCGAAGATGCCCGTCAGTTCGACCTGAAACGCGAGTGGCCCCTGTGCTTCACGCGTCTGAATCCCGAGCGTGTCGCGACCCGACTGAGCACGTTGTTACTGGCTGAGGAGCTGCGCTGATGCAATTGGCATTCGTCTTGTACAAGTACTTTCCGTTCGGGGGGTTGCAGCGCGATTTCATGCGCATTGCCCTGGAGTGCCAACAGCGCGGCCATCAAATTCGCGTCTACACGCTGATCTGGGAAGGCGATGTCCCGCCGGGTTTCGAAGTGCTGGTGGCGCCGGTCAAGGCGTTCTTCAATCATCGCCGTAATGAAAAGCTCAGCGAGTGGATGGAGGCGGACCTGGCCAAGCGTCCTGTGGACCGTCTGATCGGCTTCAACAAGATGCCGGGCCTGGACGTTTACTACGCCGCCGATGGTTGCTTTGAAGACAAGGCGCAGAACCTGCGCAACTCGCTGTACCGTCGTTGGGGCCGCTACCGGCACTTCGCCGAGTACGAGCGCGCGGTGTTCGCCAAGGACGCCAAGACGGAAGTGCTGATGATTTCCGAAGTCCAGCAGCCGCTGTTCATCAAGCATTACGACACACCGCTGGAACGCTTCCATTTGCTGCCGCCGGGGATCTCCCAGGACCGTCGCGCACCCGCCAATGCCGCCGAAATCCGAGCCGATTTCCGTCGTGAATTCAACCTCAAGGACGATGAGCTGCTGCTGGTGCAGATCGGCTCCGGGTTCAAGACCAAGGGGGTGGATCGCAGCCTCAAGGCGCTGGCCGCGTTGCCCGCTGATCTGAAGAAACGCACCCGGCTGTTTGTAATTGGCCAGGATGACCCCAAATTATTCCAGATGCAGAGCGCCACTTTGGGGCTCGGCGACAACGTGACGTTCCTCAAGGGGCGCAGCGATATCCCACGTTTCCTGCTGGGTGCCGACCTGCTGATTCATCCGGCGTATAACGAAAACACCGGGACTGTGTTGCTCGAAGCCCTGGTGGCCGGGTTGCCGGTATTGGTGAGCGCGGTCTGTGGTTACGCCCATTACATCGCCGAGGCCGACGCCGGCCTGGTGTTGGACGAACCGTTCGATCAGGCGCAACTGACGCAGTACCTGACCGGCATGTTGAACGACGCTCAAGCACGGGCGGCCTGGAGCCGCAACGGTCTGGCCTTCGCTGAGACGGCCGACCTCTACAGCATGCCGCAGCACGCGGCCGATGTGATTCTGGCGGAGCACGCTTAATGAAGTTGATGCTGGCTGAACCGTTCAAGAGCCTTTGGGCTGGGCGCGATGCGTTCACCGAAGTCGAAGGCTTGCAGGGCGAGGTTTACCGTGAACTGGAAGCGCGCCGGACCTTGCGCACTGAAGTAAACGGCAATGGCTTTTTCGTGAAGATCCACCGTGGCATCGGCTGGGGCGAGATCTTCAAGAACCTGCTGACGGCCAAGCTGCCGGTACTCGGCGCGGGTCAGGAGTGGAAGGCCATTCAGCGCCTCAAAGAAGTCGGCGTACCGACTATGACCGCCGTCGCTTATGGCGAAAAGGGCAGCAACCCGGCGGATCAACACTCGTTTATCGTCACCGAAGAACTGGCGCCCACCGTCAGCCTCGAAGACTTCAGCATCGACTGGATCAAGAACCCGCCCGAGCCCAGACTCAAGCGCGCGCTGATCGCCGAAGTCGCGCGCATGACCGGCATGATGCACCGCGCCGGGGTCAACCACCGCGACTGCTACATCTGCCACTTCCTGCTGCACACCGATAAACCGGTGACGGCTGAAGACTTCAAGCTCTCGGTGATCGACCTGCACCGCGCCCAGACCCGCCCGGCCATTACTCAGCGCTGGCGCAACAAGGATCTGGCGGCGTTGTACTTTTCGGCCCTGGACATCGGTCTGACCCAACGCGACAAACTGCGATTCCTCAAAGGCTACTTCCAGCAGCCATTGCGCCAGATTCTGGCTGAAGAAGCGCCGCTGCTCGCCTGGCTTGAAGGCAAAGCCAACAAACTTTACGACCGTAAACAGCGATACGGGGATGCGCTCTGATGCCCGGTTGGAAGCTGGAACCTGCTTACAGCGATCTGACGGAAGATTTTGGCAGCCTGGAAGCAGTGTTTGCGCTTCAGGGTGAACGCCTGACCCGCGACCCGTTGTCCGAGGTCATCCGCGTCAATCGCAACGGCGTCAATTATTACGTCAAGCGCTACGTGGGTGCCGGCAAAGGCCTGCGCCGCTACCTGGGCAAACCCCGGGTCAAGGCCGAATGGCAGAACCTCAAGCGCTTCGCCAAGTGGGGCATTCCGACCGCTGAAGTGGTTGCCTGGGGGCTGGAGCGGCGAGGCGCGGCGTATGCTCGTGGCGCGATGATCACCCGCGAACTGCCCAACACCGAAGACTTGTCGGCCCTCGCCGACCGCCACGATCCCAAGCTGGCGGACCGCGCCTGGGTCGATTCCGTCAGCCGTCAGTTGGCCGGTTACACCCGGACCATGCACGACAACCGTTTCACCCATAACGATTTGAAGTGGCGTAATCTGCTGATCGACGATGAGGCCAAGCTGTTCCTGATCGATTGCCCCAACGGCGATTTCTGGCGCGGCTTCTGGCTCAAATACCGGATCACCAAAGACCTGGCCTGCCTCGACAAGGTGGCGAAATATCACCTGTCGGCCACCCAGCGCCTGCGCTTTTACCTGCAATACCGCCAGCGTGACCGGCTGAATGCCGACGACAAAAAACGCATCCGGCACGTGGTGAGATTTTTCGAGGGGCGCGAATGACTGATTTCCTGGCCGCTGAAGACCGTGCGCTGCTTGAGCGCCATGGCCTCGGCACGTTCGATGCACTCTGGGACAAGCAACTTGAGGCGGTGGATGAGCCCAACACCGTCAGTGGCGGCTGGAGTAGCGTGTTTCGGCTGGATCTGGAAGGTCATGGCTACTACCTCAAGCGCCAGAGCAACTACCTGACGCGCACCTTCCATGCGCCGTTCGGCGAACCGAGTTTTGCCCGCGAGTTTCGCAACATCAGTCGTTATCAGAAGCTGGGTATTCCGGCGCTGAAAGCGGCGTTTTTTGGTGAGCGCAAAGTCGATGGGGAAGTGCGGGCGGTTCTGCTGACCCGTGCGTTGGACGGTTGGGATGACCTGGATTCGCTGTTACAGCGCTGGTCGGACCTGAGCGAAGCGCAACACACGGCCATCATGAAAGCCTGTGGCGAGCTGGCGCGGCGCCTGCACGGCGTGCGCCAGCTTCACGGCTGTTTCTACCCCAAGCACATTTTCCTCCAGGCCACGGGTGAGGGTTATCAGTCGCAGTTGATCGACCTGGAAAAAACCCGGCCGTTGCTGTTCGGCCAGCGTGACCGGGTCAAGGACCTGGAACCGTTGCTGCGCCGCGCGCCGGAGTGGACCGAAGCGCAGTTGCGCGAATTGCTGGCGGTTTATGTGGATCAGCCACGGGACAGTTCGCTGGTGGACAGTTGGGTTTCGCGCCTCACCGCGCGACGCAGTCACAAGGAGGCGCGCTGATGCGTTTGTCCGAATTGAAAGGCGCGGGCCGCAGCCCGAGCCTGCCGATGAGCATTTCACTGGCCGATGCTGCCGGTCCCGCCGAGTTGCAGTTGCTGAGCTTGTTGCGCGTATTGCCGGGGCAGCGTTATGTCGGCGCCGGCGTGTGGCGCGGCCGGCCGGTGCTGGCCAAGTTGTTGGTCGGCGGCAAGGCGGCGCGGCATTTTCAGCGTGAACTGGACGGCGTGCGTTTGCTCGCCGATCAAGGGCTGACCACGCCGCAGTTGCTGGTGGACGGCCTGAAAGAGGGCGAGGGCGGTTGGCTACTGTTCGATTTCCTTGAAGGCGCCGAGAGCCTGGGGGAGACCTGGAAAAAAGTCGAACACTTGCCGGTGCTGGCTGATATGCAAGGGGCCGTGCTGGCCGAGGCGTTGGGCGCTATCGGCCAAATGCATCGCAAGGGGCTCTGGCAGGAAGACCTTCATCTGGACAATCTCCTGCGTCAGCGAGGTCGGCTGTACCTGATCGATGGCGGCGGAGTCTGTGCTGAGACCCCGGGCCAGCCGCTGTCTCGGCAGAAAGTCCTGGAAAACCTCGGCGTGTTTTTCGCCCAGTTGCCCAAGTCTTTGGAACCGTTCACCGAAGAATTGCTGGTGTATTACCTGCTGAGTAACGGCGAACACGCCTTGCCGATGGAAGCGTTGCAGAAGCAGATCGACAAGGTTCGCAGCTGGCGCTTGAAGGACTACCTGATCAAGGTGGGGCGCGAGTGTTCGTTGTTCAGCGTCCAGCGCGGGCCTTTTGGCTTGCGGGCTATTCGTCGTGAAGAAGAGGCGGCGATGCTGCCGGTGCTGGAACAGGCCGATGCCTTGCTCGATCAGGGCCATCTGTACAAGACCGGCGGTGCAGCGAGTGTAGGAAAAGTCGAGGTTGGTGGTCGGACGCTGGTGATCAAGCGCTACAACATCAAAGGCTTTGCCCACTGGCTCAAACGCTTCTGGCGCCCGAGCCGTGCCTGGCACTCGTGGCGCGAAGGCAATCGCCTCGCGTTCCTCGGCATCGCCACGCCCAAACCGCTGGCGTTGCTGGAGAAGCGTTTTCTCTGGCTGCGCAGCCGGGCGTACTTGATCACTGAGTATCTGCCGGGGCCGGACATCATCGAGCGCTTTGCGCCGTACGTTGAAAAGGGTGATGCGCCCGAGGCTGAATTGGTGGCGCTGGATCATTTGTTTGCCGAGCTGATCCGCGAGCGCATCAGCCATGGTGATTTCAAGGGGCACAACCTGTTCTGGCAGCAGGATCGCTGGGCGCTGATCGATCTGGATTCGATGTGTCAGCATGGCTCGACAAGCAGCTTTGCCCCGGCGTATGCGCGGGACCGGGCGCGGTTCATGCGTAACTGGCCCGAGAGCAGTGCGCTGTATCAGGTCATTGACCAGCGTCTGCCCAAAGACATCTCTGGCGCGGCCTGAATCGGGTCTTCGACCCTATCGTCGGAACGCCGCCCGGAGCCGGCTCGCTCCCACAGGGGCTCTGTGTTCACCGCAGATCAAATGTAGGAGCGAGCCTGCTCGCGATGGGGCCAGAACAGACACCCGAGATTAAGAGGACAAGTTCTTGTGAACCGTCCTACATGATCCACAGACCCCGTGAACTGTGCGCTGAAGAGCCGCGATGCTAGTTTCGCCTGACGTTCACGGAGGGCAAACCTTGACCATAAAAACGGCTGTTGCAATCGGTACATTCTCACTGGCTTTATCGGGATGCGGGACCGCGCTGACGGTGCTGCAAGATGACGAAGACGCCGCTCGCGGCCTGCGAAAACAAAAAACCTACTGCCAGTCCATCCCCCGCATCTACAGCGGCCTGGCCTACGACTTCTGCATCCTGAATGCCCCGCCAGATCCCACCGGCTTCCTCGTCCCCTTTGTGTTGCTGGACCTGACCCTGTCAGGGGTCATGGACACCGTTTCCTTGCCCTATACGATTTACCGCCAGGCTATCGACGGCAATCTGAGTATTTACTGGCGAGCAGGCCGCGGGTAGCGCTTTTGTAATCCGGCGGGTGATGTGTCTAGTCCTGAAACAGGTTTTCCCTGTTTCAGAAAGCGAAAAGCCCCGATGAACTCACCGAGGCTATAGCGCCGACCGGGATCTCCCAGTCCATTTGAGCAGGAGCCTATGTCGACGTCTTTCTGCTGTCAACGCGTGAGCTTGCTGCTTGCCACTTCCCGCTAGAGGCTTGCCGTCGCTTTTAAGCTATAATCCCGCCCTTTAGCTGTCTCTCGCCCCTTGCGAGGGGCACATCAATTTTTGAGGCGCTTGTCGCCTGCATGCAGACTAAAGAGGCTAGACCCCTGTGGCATTGACGATTCTTGGCCTGTCCGGCGCCCTTAGCCATGATCCTTCAGCAGCCTTGTACATCGACGGCAAGCTGGTCGCGGCGGCTGAGGAAGAGCGCTTCGTACGCGATAAACATGCAAAGAACCGCATGCCTTACGAATCGGCGAAGTTCTGCCTGGAGCAGGCAGGCATCAAGCCGTCCGACGTTGACGTGGTCGCGATTCCGTTCGCCCCGATCAGCATTTTCGGCAAGGCTCGCTGGCAGTACGCCAAGCGTTACTGGTACGCCCCGGACCGCGCACTCGACGCGATCCTGATGGGCAACCGTCGCTACAAGCGCTATCGCAACAAGATCGTCTGGTGCCTGGAGCAACTGGGCTTCGATCCGAAGAAAATCAAGATCGAGCCGGTTGAACACCACCTGGCCCACGCTTCCAGCGCTTATCACTGCTCGGGTTTCAAAGAGAAAACCGCGATCCTCGGCATCGACGGCAAGGGCGAGTACGCCACGACCTTCTTCGGTTATGGCGAAAACGGCAAGATCCACAAGATCAAGGAATTCTTTGATCCGGACTCCCTCGGCGGCCTGTACGGCGCGATCACCGAGTTCCTCGGTTTCGACATGCTGGACGGTGAGTTCAAGGTCATGGGCATGGCGCCGTACGGCGATGCCAGCAAATACGATTTCTCGCGTCTGGCCTCGTTCGAGAACGGCGAACTGGTGATCAACACCGACTACGCCAACGTGATCGGCCTGCGCCGTTATAAAGAGAAGGGCAAGGGTTACTACTTCTCGCCGAAGCTGATCGAGTGGCTGGGGCCGAAGCGCGAAGGCGACATCGCCGACGAGCCGTACATCCACTACGCCGCCAGCATTCAGGCGCTGTTCGAAAAAATTGCGCTGCAGATGATCGACTACTACCTGGGCGACGTGCTCAAGGAAACCGGCAAACTGGCCTACGCCGGTGGCTGTGCGTTGAACGTCAAGCTCAACCAGAAAATCATCGCCCGTGACGACGTCAAGGAGCTGTTCGTACAGCCTGCTTCCGGCGATGCCGGCACCGCAGTCGGCGCAGCAGCCTACGTGTCCAATGCCCGTGGCGTGCCGGTCGAGAAGATGGAACACGTCTACCTCGGCCCGTCGTACAGCAACGAAGACGTGGTCGCCGCGTGCGCCCGTCATCCGAGCAAGCCGGTCTGGCGCAAACTCGAAAACATGCCGGAAAACATCGCCAAAATCATGGTCGACGGTAACCCGGTAGCCTGGTTCCAGGGCCGCATGGAGTTCGGTCCGCGGGCCTTGGGCGGTCGTTCGATCATCGGTTGCCCGAGCGCTGTCGGCGTGGCTGACCGGATCAACCACCAGATCAAGTTCCGCGAGCGCTGGAGGCCTTTCTGCCCGTCGATGCTCGACACCGTGGCCCCGCAGATGATCAAGATCGATCACCCGGCGCCGTTCATGACCTTCACTTTCGAAGTGGCTGAAGAATGGAAGACCCGCGTGCCGGAAGTCGTCCACGAAGACGGCACGTCCCGGGCCCAGGTGCTCAAGCGCGAATACAACCCGCGTTATTACGACATGATGAAGGCGCTGGAAGTGCTGACCGGCAACGGCGTGTCGCTGAACACCTCGCTCAACCGTCGTGGCGAGCCGATGATCTGCTCGCCGACCGACGCGCTGAACATGTTCTTCGGTTCCGATCTACAGTATCTGATCATGGAAGACATCCTGGTGGTCAAAGAGGGCGCCAACGCTTATGACACGCTCGGCTGAACGCCATGTGTTGCAGTTCTGCCACGGCTATGACGGGCCGTTCCTGGACTGCGCCCGGCAGTACGCCAGCCTGTTCGCGGGGACCGGTTATCGGGTGACCACGGTCTTTTTGACCGGGGCCGCCGATAGCGAAGTCGCCGCGAACTGCGCTTCCGATGAAGTGCTGTTCATGGAATACAGCTCCAAGGCCATTCGTGGCCTGAAGCTGGGCGCCATCAGCGATCTGCGCAAGATCGCCGCCTCGCGCAATTTCAGTTTCTGCATTGCTCACCGCTTCAAGCCGATCTACATCGCCTTGCTCGGCACCTCGCTGCCGGTGATTGGTGTGCATCACGCGTTTGGCGATTACAAACGCGGCACCCGCAAACTGTTCGCGCATATTTTCCGCAAGCGCCTGAGCCTGCTCGGGGTCTCCGATGCGGTGCGTGACGACATGCGCCGTTGCCTGCCGAAATGGCCGGCCGGGCGGATTCAGACGCTGTATAACCGTGTCGATGTGCCGGCGTTGCAAACCAGCCAGGTGTCGGTGCGCGAGGCCCGGGAAACCCTCGGCCTGTCGGCGGATGCCTGGATTGTCGGCAACGTCGGACGGCTGCACCCAGACAAAGACCAGACCACGCTGCTGCACGGATTTGCCGAGGCATTGCCGGGCTTGCCGGGCAACAGTCAACTGGTGATCCTCGGCAGTGGTCGCCTGGAGGAGGACCTCAAGGCTCTGGCCCGGGAACTGGGTATCGGCGACCGCGTGTTGTTCCTCGGTCAGGTGCCGGATGCCCGTCGTTATTTCCGTGCCTTCGATGTGTTTGCCCTGAGTTCTGATCACGAACCGTTCGGCATGGTGCTGCTGGAAGCCATGGCCGCCGGTGTACCGTTGCTCGCCACCGCGTGCGGTGGGGCCAAGGAAGTCGTCGAAGGCGTCGGCATTCTGTTCCCGTTGGGCGATGCCGAACGCCTGGCCCAAGGGCTGCAACACCTGGCCGCGATGGACGACCAGCAACGTCACCAGTGTGCCGAGCTGATGCTCGATCGCCTGCGTGAGCGTTTCTCCGACCGCGCGGTACGCGATGCTTTCTGGCATTTGCCGCACGTCACTGAACTGGCACCGAGGGGCTGATGCTCAACCGATTTCAAGGCTGGCGCGAACGGGGCTGGGCGGTGGTCGACGCCTCGACTTATGCACAGGCCTGGCAACGTTTTGGCGGCAGCGTCGCGACCCATCCTCTGGTAGTTGAACGTCTGGCACAGTTGGCCGGGATCCCGGTGCGTTACCTGGCCTGGGAAAAAAACGGTGAAGTTAAAGCCGCCATCCCGACCTGGGGCCGCGACCTGGCGCTGTCCAAAGACGTACTCAAGCGCCGTGGTAAAAAAGGCTTGTTCGACCTCGGCAATGCCGAGTTGATCCTGCCGGCCGCCGCCGATGCGCAGGCGCCGCTGCGCCATCGCGGACGTTATTTGTCGGCGCTCAATGAAGGCCGTTTCACCGGCATCAAGCTGCAGACTGAGCAACTGGCGATGGCCCGCACGCCCGAAGAGTTGTCGAAGAAGTTTCGCTACAACCAGCGCCGTGAATTGCGTCTGCTGGAAGAGGCGGGCGGGGTGGTGCGGCCGGTCGCCGAGTTCTCCAGCGCTGAGCTGGGCGCGATCTATTGCGACCTGTTCCAGCGTCGCTGGGGCTTCCCGGCCACCGGCGCCGAGCGCATGGGCGAGGTGATCGAGCTGCTGCGGGACTTGCTGATCGGCTCGGTGATTTTCCTCAACGATGCGCCGATTGCGATTCAACTGGTGTACCGCGTCGAGGCGCCGGAGTGGATCAGCGTCGAGTACATCAATGGCGGTGTCGATCCCGAAACGCGCGAGTTCAGCCCCGGCAGCGTGCTGAGTTTTCTCAATACCCAAAGTGCCTGGGAACACGCCCGCGCCCTGGGTAAACCCTTGCGGTTCTCCTTCGGCCGCGCCGACCGGGAATACAAGGACCGCTGGTGCAATCCCGTGCCGGTCTTCACCGTGTGAGTGAACCCATGAGCCGCAAACAGCAACTGCTCAAGCGCCATCGGCGCAACAAACGCATCGGCCTGTTGATCGCGCTGGTGCTGTTGATTGCCATCGGCGTGCTGGTGGCGTGGTGGTTGCCGCTGGTACTCGCGGTGCTGGGCTGGATTGCCCACGAGGCATGGTTCGCCGACCATTTGTTCTATTCGCCCAAAGACGATTACCAATACAGCTTCCCGCCCTACACCCCGCAGCCCAAGGTGCATCTGGACGGTGAGCGGTTACGCCTGGACGAAGGCGTGATGCTGGTCGACGACGCAACGCTGGTGTTGGCGCTGCGGGTAAAAAGCACGTGGCTGGGGCGCTTTATCGACCCGGTGGTCGAGTTGTTGGGTGGCGACAATCCGGACCGGCAAACCTTTGAGCGCGGTGTGAATGGCCTGCGTTACCTGAACCTCAGTGGTCAGGCGCAAGTATTGTCGCGGGGCGAGTTGCGCCTGCACGGACGCTTCTGCCGCTTGCTCGGTGAGCCTGTGCTGTGGGCGCTGGAACAACCGAATTACCGCCGCCAGCGCGTAATGGTGATCGCCCCTCATGCCGATGACGCCGAACTGGCCGCCTATGGTTTATACAGCCAGGCCGATGAAGCCTGGATCGTGACCCTCACCGCCGGTGAAATCGAAGCCGAGCATTATCAGCAGATCGGCCTGAACAAGGTCGAGGCGGCGCGGCTCAAGGGCCGTTTGCGCGCCTGGGACAGCATCGCTGTGCCGCGTTGGGCTGGCGTGCCTGAAGCGCATTGCGTGCAACTGGGTTATTTCTGCCTGCAACTGGCTGCGATGCAGGCCGCACCGGCGAAGCCGATGGGTTCCCGTGAAGCCGAATTGAGCGACACCCGCGTGTATCGCCAGTTGAATCCATTTGCCCTGCCGGGCGACGTCGACGGTGCTCCGACCTGGAACAACCTGCTGGCCGATCTGCGTGAACTGATACTGCGCGCGCGCCCTGAAGTGATCGTGCTGCCGCACCCGACGCTCGACCCGCATCCCGATCATCTCTGTGCCCAGCAAGCGGTCCTCGAAGCCTTGCGAGGCCTGGAATGGCAACCGACCACCTTGCTCGGCTACGCCAATCATCTGCACGATAACGATCGCTGGCCGATGGGCGATGCGGGGCATGGCATCGCGCTGCCGCCGGCCTTCGACTCGACCACACCGATGCAGCCTTGCTGCCTGCCGCTGTCGCTGGACCTTCAGCGTGATAAAGCCATGGCACTGGGCATGATGCATGACCTGCAACCGCCCATGCCGTTCAAGCGACGTTTGCGTCGGTTGATACAGCGTCTGCTGGCCCGTAGAGTGCCGCCCCTTTATGGCGAAAACGAATTTTTTCGCAAGGCGGTCAGACGTCATGAATTGTTATGGCTTTTGAATCATGATGAAACATCTCGACAGCAGAAATGAAGCACTTCGCTGTCTAGCATGGCCGCGTCTTAAACCACTGCAGTGATTCTTCTGTGATCAACCCACGCCCGCGTATTGTTTTTCTGATTCCGTATTTCGGCCAATGGCCGTTCTGGATGCCGTTTCTCCTGGAAAGTTGTCGTCGCAATGCCGATATCGACTGGTTGCTGTTCAGCGATTGCGGCACGCCCGATAACCTGCCACCCAACGTCACCGTCGAGTTCATGACGTTCAGCGAATACTGCGGGTTGGTGTCAAAACGGCTGGGCATCGATTTTGCACCGGATACAGCTTACAAGCTTTGCGACATCAAGCCGGCGCTGGGGCATATTCATGCCGACCGCTTGCAAGGCTATGACTTCTGGGGGTTCGGCGATATTGATCTGGTGTATGGTGACCTGCGAAGTTACTTCACCCCTGATCGTCTGGCCGGTTATGACCTGTTCTCGACTCACGAGCGGCGGGTAGCAGGGCATCTCTGCCTGATGCGCAACAACGCCCGCAAACGTGAGTTGTTCATGCAGATGAAGGACTGGCGAAAGCGCTTCACCGATCAGGAGCATCATGCGCTGGACGAGGGCGCATTCAGTCGGATCTTTCTCTGGCGCAAGAATTTCCCCGAGCCTTTGTTCACTTTGGTGGGCAAGTTCAATCCGTGGCGTCGGCGCAGCGAATTCACCGAGGCGTTCAGCACGCCGGGTGGCTGTATCAAGTGGCACGACGGCACGGATGATTTTCCGCAACGCTGGTATTGGCGTAATGGCTGTTTGAGTAATGATCGCGATGGCGATCGCCGGTTTCCGTACTTTCATTTCGTTTGCTGGAAACGCAACGAGTGGTCACGGTTGCCTCCACCCGATCCAGCCGAGGTCAGGCGTATTGCCGCCGAACCGGCCTGGGTCATCGATGCGACAGGTTTTCACCGGGGAGAGTTATGAGTCAACGGTCAAAGGTTCTGCAATTGCAGCCTGACTACAACGTCAAAGCCCATGATTTTGCCGACCTCGCGGAGCAGATCGTCAAGGCGCTGCCGAGTGATCGCTATGAGGTCACGGCGGCATTCCTGCGTGGCAAACCCGGGCCGGGCGAGGCTGTGAGCCGGGCCGACCGTTCGGTGTACTTCGAGTTTTCCGACAAGTCCCTCAAGGGCATGCGCCTGCGGGCGATGTGGCAGCTGTACAAGTTTTGCCGCGCAGAAAAATTCGACGTGGTGATTTGTAACCGCTTCAAGCCGGTAAACATGATGCTGACGCTCAACCGCTGGTTGAAGGTCCCGCTGTGCATCGGCATTTCCCACGGTTTTGGCGAGTACGACCGGTTTTACCGGCGTCGCCAGACCCAGCGCCTGATCGATCGTCACTGGCGCTTCGTCGGTGTGTCGCCGGCGGTCAAGCAGTACCTGTTGGACTGTGACTGCGGTTTCACCGACCAGAATACCTACGCCATTACCAACGCCATCGACATCGAGCAGGCCGAAGGCTTGCAGCACAGCCGCGAGCGTGCCCGTGAACTGCTGGGCATCGATCCGTCGGTGCGCTTGATCGGGGCGCTGGGTCGCCTGGTGCCGGTCAAGGGTCACACCTATCTGTTGCAGGCGTTTGCTGCCCTCAAAGACAAATACCCCAATACCCAGCTGGCGATCATCGGTGCCGGCCGCGAAGAGTCGCGCCTGAAATCCGAAATCGAAAGCCTGGGCCTGACCGGTCGCGCGCACCTGCTGGGCTTCAAGGAAATCGCCTTGCAGTACATTCGCGCGTTCGACATCTGGACCATGCCGTCCCTGGCTGAAGGCCTGGGACTGGCGCTGCTCGAAGGCATGAGCGGGCATCTGCCGGTGATCGCCTCCAACGTGCCGGCCATGCTGCCGTTGATCGAAGGTGCCGGCGGGTTGTCGATTACGCCAAAAGACGTGCCGAGCCTGATCACGGCACTGGATAACTACCTCGGGCTGTCGGATGACGAGCTCAAGGTCAAGGGCGAGCAGTCCTTCCGTTATCTCCAGGAACAACATGACATCGAGGTGTTCCGCCAGGAATACCTGAACCTGATCGACTCCGGCCTGGAACAGGCCCGCAAGGAACAACCATGAGCGACGCGCAACCTCTCGTAACCGTCATCATCGCGTCGTACAACCACGCTCGCTACATCGAGGAAAGCATTCTCAGCGTCCTCAACCAGACCTATAAGAACATCGAGCTGCTGGTGGTCGACGACGGCTCCAAGGATGACAGCGTCGAGCGGATCAAGGTGTTGCAGGCGCAGTACGGTTTCGATTTCCAGGTTCAGCAGAACCAGGGGCTGACCAACACGCTCAATGGCGCCATTGCCCGTTCAAAGGGCAGCCTGATCGTGCCATTCGGTTCCGACGACATCATGCTGCCGGAGCGCATCGCGACTCAGGTGGCGTACATGGATGGCAAGCCCGAGGTCGGTATCTGCGCCGGCAACATCGAGCTGATCGACGCCGACGGCAATCTGTATCCCGAGAAGCGTCAGCGCCGTGATGTGCCGTTCCGTCGTCTGGATTTCGATGACATGTTCCTGGAGCGCAAACCCTATCCGCCCGCGCCAACCCTGATGATCCGCCGGGAAGCGCTGGACAAGGTGGGTGGGTTCGATCCGAACATCCGACTGGAAGACTTGCTGATCGAGCTGAAGGTGACCCGTGCCGGTTACTTTATCGATGGCCTGAATGTGCTGATGGCGCGCTATCGCAAGCACGCCACCAACTCCTACAAGAACCACCGCTTCATGGTCGACAACATCCTGCGCTCCTACGCGCTGTTCAGCGATCATCCGCTGTACGACGAGGTGCGTTACAAGTTCCTCAGTTCTATGTTCCTCAAGACCGCCAACCGTGACCGCAAGCTCGCCCGCGAGCTGCTGGCGCAGATCCCGTTCAGGGCCTGGAACAAGAAGACCTGGCGCGGTCTGGGGCGGCTGTATTTCTCGCCGCTGGAAAAAGACTAAGGTCGTATCGCGATCTGTGCAGCAGCTGGCGAAACCTGCGTCCGGTTTTGCCAGCTGCTACGGAGGATGCGTTATCAACTTTGGAAAGGGGGCTGTTCGCTTCAGCGAGCGACCTTCTCCGTCAGGCTCTTTTCGGCCTTTTTGCCTTGGCGCAGCCACTGCAAGAGTTTGCGGCCGGCCGACATGCCTGGCTTTTCTATGTACAAGAACGTCAGGCTACTGATGACAATCAGCAGGCACGTGCATACGGCCAGCAGCGACAGATAGGTCCAGGTGTCACGAGCGTCCAGGTCCATCACGAGCGGCAGGCGTTGCACCATCACCCAAAGCACGAACCCGTGCAGCAAATAGGTGCTGTAGCTGATTTCCCCGAGCCAGCGGATGCTGCGCGGCTTGAGAGCGCCGAACAGGGTGTTTCCAGAGGCCACGATGACAAAAAACAGGGAAAGCAGCAGCAGTGGCAGCAGGTTGAACGCGCGGTTGAATGCCGTAAAGGCAATCGCCAGCGCCAGCAACGCGATAATCCCCGCCTGTCGCGTCTGACCCCAGGCCATCAAGTGTGGGCGGCGTATCCAGTACGCCGCACCAATGCCGCCCAGGAAACTCGCCAGAAAGTGCTTCTTCAGTGAGTGCTCCCACCCGACCAATTGGTACAGAGCGTAAATGCCGATCAGGCACAGCACCACTTGCAGCCAGCTGCCGCGATAAATGAAGACCATGCCGGCCAATGGCAGCGCCAGATAGAAAAACACCTCGTAGCCCAGGGTCCAGGTGACGTTGGAGATCAGCATGCCGGTTTGGTGGTACTGGTTGACGTCCGGCCGGTCGAACGTCAGCCAGGCCAGTATCTGCCCGGCCAGTCGGATGCCGGGGTCCTTGAGTTCCCAGTCCTGCAAATAGAACACCGTGACAAATACAATCAGCATCAACGGCAGGTACAACGGGTAGAGGCGAAACACCCGAGAGACTGCGAAGGCCAGCCAGTCGTGTTGACGTCCCTGAGTGAGCAATCGGTTCCAGAACAGAAAACCGGTGATCATGAAAAACAGCGCGACGCTTCCCTGGCCCAGCTGCGAGTAGAAGTTGCTTGGCGGAAATTCGATAACGCCGGTGCGCAGGAAGATCCAGGTGATGACCGAATGGTGCACGAACACACCAAACGCCAGATAGCCGCGTAGTCCGTCAATGCTGGCATAGCGGCTTTCGCCGGAATGCTCCAGGTGACGGGTGATTTTCGGAACGGCGCGCAACAACAGGGCGGCGGTCACGATGGCCAGCAGGTAGGCTGCCAGCGCAATGAACGGATTGGTTTCAGTCATCAATGAGTCCGAGCCGGGGAACTCCCGGCCAGCACTTGCCTGTGCAGGTTATCGACAGCGGATTTCGACGCCATCATGGCGTATCCCTGGAGCAGTGCTTCGAAATGGTCTTCGAACAACCAGCGCTTATCCACCGTGTAGCGCTGCATATGGCGCAGATTACGCTGACGCAGGGACAGGCTCAGCGACGAAGGATAGATGCGCATGTCGGCGACATCGATCAGGCCGAACTCGCCATCTTCCAACACCAGCACGTTACCCAGATGCAGCGAGCGGAAATAGACGCCCTGTTCATGCAGTTGCGCCATGAACTTGCCGAACCGCTCCACCAGCGCCTGGCGTACCGCCGGTGCGGTAATGCCTTGCAGCACCTGACGCAACGTATTGCCCGGCAGTGGCGAGTAGTGCACGGCGCTGCTGCCATCGTCGAGCCGATACAGGTCAAGGATTTGCGGGGTGGGAATGCCGAGGTTGCGCAATTGCTCACTGTTGACCGCAAAGCGTTCGGAATAGGGGTTGAAGTTACCCGAGGTGTACCAGCGGCGGCGCCGGAACAGCTTGAGGAAGCTGCCATCGACCAGACGCAGCACTTTGGGGCCCAGACCATCTTCTTCAATCACCTGCGCATTGGCAGTCATCGTATGCATGACGGTCGATTTCAGTGACTTGACCGGCATCGCCAATAAACGTTTGGCGCGCTGGTTAATGCTCAGCGCAGCGATCAGCGCCAACGGAATCCACAGCAGGAACCAGTGTTCCTTCGGTCGGGAAATGATCCCGCCACCTTCGGTCAAACCCGCGCCGATGCCGAATACCAGCCAGGTGGATGCAATGATGAACAGCGGTTGCACGCGATGGCGCCAGCTGCTCAGCAAACCCCAGGCTTGAAAGAACAACCACGGCAGAAGGCCGAGAATGCCGACGTAATAGAGCACGCCCAATACAAAGCTGTGAGGCTCCTGAAAATTCGTACCAACCCCAGGGTCGATGGCCAGGTCCGCGTTATAGCCATGCCCGATCCACGGGTGATCAGCAATTTTGTTCAGGGCCAACTGCCAGATTTCAAAGCGATAGGAGTCGCCGCGTTCGATGATCATCTGCGAGAACAGTACGGTCACCGTTGCCCCACTGATGAGCAGCGCGCCGAGCAAGACCACGGACCTGCGACCCCAACAAATGAAACTCAGCCACAGTGACGCCAACGTCAGTGCAACCAGAGGCGTTCTTGACCCCGTTTCAAGCACCGCAGCGAACATGATGACCATCGCCGGGATGCTCAGCCAGAGCACTTTCCGGCACTTGCAGGTCATGCTCAAACTCAGCCAGTACGCGCAAAAAAAGCCGAAGATGTGAGAACTGAGCAAAGGATTGTCGAACGCGCCGCCACCTATCAGCCGCAGCCCGGGCTCGTAGACTCGAGCAAAGAGGCATAAGTAGTAAGCCGTGCCGATCAGGGCGACCATCGAGGCGCTGAACAACAGCGGCTGAACGATTTCACTGCGATAACGCACCAGCAAGTAACAGCCTGCAAACAACAACAATGTATGCAGTGGCGGCTTGAACTGACCGATGCTTTTGTTTTCAGGGCCCCAGCACAAACTCACCAGCGCCCAGGCTGCGAACACCAGCACTGCGACGAAGATCGGTTCGCGCAGCAATTCCTTGAATTCACGGGGCCGCAAGCAAAGGGCAATCAGCGCTGGAATGCTGAACAGGCCATAAAAAAGCTTGTGATGCAGACTTCGTCCCGGCAGGAAAAACAGCGCGCACAAAAGCAAAAAGTAGCCGACCGGAAGAATCCAGAGGCAAATGAAATCGAAGACTCGATTGGATACGCTATTGAAACCGCTGAGTTGCATGCTGAGAGATTCAATCCTGAAGTTGATCGGCCATTTTGGAGCGATGGCTATTTGATGCTTAATCTGACGCGTAACAATAACAGCCTTTATGCGATTGCCAGAACCCTGAGGAAGCTGTGCTAAAGTCAGCGTCCTTTTTATCGACATTCGCGTGATATGACCGACTCCAGTCTCTCCGCAAGCCCTTCGAGCTTGAAAATCTACTTCCGCCTGCTCGGCTATGTCCGGCCGTATATCAGCCTGTTTCTGATCAGCATCGTCGGTTTTCTGATTTTCGCTTCGACGCAGCCAATGCTCGGCTACATCCTCAAGTACTTCGTCGACGGCCTGTCCAACCCCGAGGCAGTGCTGTTTCCAACCGTGCCTTACCTGCGAGACCTGCAACTGCTGCAGGCGGTGCCGTTGCTGATCATCTTGATCGCCGCATGGCAGGGGCTGGGATCTTATCTGGGCAACTACTTTCTGGCCAAGGTTTCCCTCGGGCTGGTCCATGATTTACGTGTGCAGTTGTTTAATAACCTGCTGGTTTTGCCCAATCGGTATTTCGACAAGCATAACTCGGGTCATCTGATTTCACGTATCACCTTCAACGTGACGATGGTCACCGGGGCGGCAACAGATGCGATCAAGGTCGTAATCCGAGAAGGCATGACGGTCATCTTCCTGTTCGCCTCGCTGCTGTTCATGAACTGGAAGCTGACGCTGGTGATGGTTGCGATCCTGCCGTTGATCGCGGTGATGGTGCGCACCGCGAGCAAGAAATTCCGCAAGCAAAGCAAGAAAATCCAGTTGGCCATGGGCGACGTGACGCATGTGGCTTCGGAAACCATCCAGGGCTATCGCGTGGTGCGCAGCTTCGGCGGCGAAGTCTACGAAGAAAAGCGCTTTTACGAGGCCAGCCAGGGCAATACTGACAAACAACTGCGCATGACCCGTACCGGCGCCATCTATACGCCGTTGCTGCAACTGGTGATCTACAGCGCCATGGCGGTGCTGATGTTCCTGGTGCTGTACCTGCGCGGCGATGCGTCGGCCGGTGACATGGTCGCCTACATCACCCTGGCCGGCCTGCTTCCCAAGCCGATCCGTCAATTGTCCGAAGTCAGCTCGACCATCCAGAAAGGTGTGGCCGGTGCCGAGAGCATCTTCGAGCAGCTGGACGTCGCGCCGGAAATCGATACCGGCACGGTCGAGCGTGATGCCGTCAGCGGTCGTCTGGACGTGCGCCACTTGAGCTTCACTTACCCGGACACCGATCGCCAGGTACTCGACGACATCAGTTTCTCGGTCGAGCCGGGGCAAATGGTGGCACTGGTCGGGCGTTCGGGCAGCGGCAAGTCGACCCTGGCCAACCTGATTCCGCGTTTCTATCACCACGACAAAGGCGAGATCCTGATCGATGGCGTTGAAGTGGAGCAGTACAAATTGCTGAACCTGCGCAAGCACATCGCCCAGGTGACCCAGCACGTGACCCTGTTCAGCGACACCGTGGCCAACAACATTGCCTATGGCGATCTGGCGGGGGCGCCCCGTGAAGACATCGAAAAAGCGGCAAGAGACGCCTATGCGATGGACTTTATCGCGCAGTTGCCCGAAGGCCTGGACACTCAGGTCGGCGAGAACGGCGTGTTGCTGTCCGGCGGTCAGCGCCAGCGCCTGGCGATTGCCCGTGCGTTGTTGAAGAACGCTCCGTTGCTGATTCTCGACGAAGCCACTTCGGCCCTCGATACCGAGTCCGAGCGGCATATTCAGGCGGCACTGGACCAGGTCATGAAAGGCCGGACCACACTGGTGATCGCTCACCGCTTGTCGACCATCGAGAAGGCGGACCTGATTCTGGTCATGGACCAGGGCCGGATCGTCGAGCGCGGCACCCATGCCGAACTCCTGGCGCACAATGGCTACTACGCCCGACTGAATGCCATGGGCCTCGACGCCCCGGCGGAAGACATCGCCTGACCCTTGTTCACCGGGCATGCAATGCGCCCGGTGATTTGTATCAAGACCTTTACCTTCCTTGACCAAACCTGAATAAAACTACGCTTCGCGCTTGTTAATGTTCCTGAACGAACCTTGACTTCAATCGAGAGGGCCATCCCTTTCGCGCGGGTGCTTTCATGTTGCAACGTTATCTCTGGAAACTCCTGCCCAAGCCGCAACGGGCTTTCCTGCTGGGGCGCCTGTCGGTGGTCGACCGTCAGGTGGTGAACAAGTCAATGTCGGCCAACCTGCATTTTCCCAAGGCCTTCGAACAGCGCTCCTGTCTGTTCATTCATGTCCCCAAGTGCGCCGGAAGCAGCGTCTGCGCGGCGCTGTTCGATAACTGGAGCCCGGGTCACTTGCCGCTGTACTGGTACGAACAACAGTTTCCCGAGCAGTTCGCCGCCTGTTTCAAATTCGCTTTCGTTCGCGACCCGTTGGAGAGGGCCTATTCCGCCTACGCGTTTTTGCGAGGCAACGCGTTGGGACCGCGCGATCACGCGGCGCAGAAACTGGTCAGCCATTACCGCGACTTCGACGACTTTGTCGGTCGCTGGCTGCACCCTGAAACGATCCGCCAGCAGCTGCATTTCGCCGCGCAGACGGATTTTCTCACCGACTCCCTGGGGCATCTTGCGTTGGACTTCATGGGTTACCAGGAGCATCTGGAGCGGGACTTCCAGCTGGTCTGCGAGCAATTGGGACATTCGGCGTTGCTGCCGCACGTCAACAGTTCCCGGCAGCGGCAGTCGATGCCGGCCCGTGACTTCTGCTCGGTTCGGACCCGTCGGCTGGTACGGCGGGCGTACCAGCGTGATTACGAGCTGCTTGGTTATGAATGAGGTGCTATCCATGCCCGCTTGCGCCATCAGACCTTACAATTTGTCGCTGTCGAATGAAGCCCGGGCCTCGATCAAGTCCCAGCGACCGCGCTGCCTCTGGCTGACGGGGTTGTCGGGGGCGGGCAAGTCGACCCTGGCCAACGCCCTTGAGCTGCGGCTCAATCAGTTCGAGCTGCACACGTTTCTACTCGATGGCGATAACTTGCGCGCTGGTTTGTGCCGTGATCTGGGGATGGGAGCGGATTGTCGCCGGGAAAACATCCGGCGCATGGCCGAGGTGGCGCGGCTGATGGTCGATGCCGGCCTGATTGTGATCGTTGCGGCGATCTCGCCCTTTCGCGCCGAGCGTGAGGCCGCACGTCGTTTATTCGCCAAAGGCGATTTCATCGAGGTGTATGTCAGCACGCCGTTCGCGGTGTGCGCGCAACGCGACCCGAAAGGTTTGTATCAGGCTGCACGGGAAGGGCGCATCAAGGACTTCACCGGCATCGACAGCCCGTACGAGGCGCCGCTGTCGGCCGAGTGCGAGATCGATACCGAGGCACTGGGCCTGGCAGACGCTTGCCTTCGACTGACGGCATTTTTGCTCAATAATTGATCAGATTTACCTGTCGAATCATCCCGTTGCAGCCGTCGCGCAAGCCTGCGCCAACCCTGTGGTAATATCGCGCCCCTGTTCATTTTGTATGTGGGTTGCTCCATGAAGTTGTCCATGCCGCGATTCGATCAAGCCCCTGTCTTGGTGGTCGGCGATGTCATGCTCGACCGTTACTGGCATGGTGGTACCTCACGGATTTCCCCTGAGGCGCCGGTGCCGGTAGTCAAGGTCGAGCAAATCGAGGACCGCCCGGGCGGTGCCGCCAACGTTGCGTTGAACATTGCCGCCCTCGGCGCACCGGCCTCGCTGGTTGGCGTGACCGGCGACGATGAAGCTGCCGACAGCCTGGCCAATAGCCTCAAGGGCGCTGGCGTGCGGGCGTTGTTCCAGCGCATTGCGCACCAGCCGACCATCGTCAAGCTGCGGGTCATGAGCCGTCACCAGCAATTGCTGCGTATCGACTTCGAAGAACCCTTCGCCACCGACGCCCTGGCGCTGGGCGAGCAGGTCGACGAACTGCTCGAAGGCATCAAGGTGCTGGTGCTGTCCGACTACGGCAAAGGCGCACTGAAAAACCATCAGGTGCTGATCCAGGCCGCCCGTGCCCGTGGCATTCCGGTGTTGGCCGATCCCAAGGGCAAGGACTTCTCGATCTACCGTGGCGCGAGTTTGATCACGCCGAACCTCAGCGAATTCGAAACCATCGTTGGCGGTTGCGCCGATGAGCATGAGCTGGTCAGCAAGGGCGCGCAGTTGATGCACGACCTTGACCTCGGCGCGTTGCTGGTGACCCGTGGCGAGCACGGCATGACCTTGTTGCGCCCGGACCATCCGGCGCTGCACCTGCCGGCTCGTGCGCGTGAAGTGTTCGACGTGACCGGTGCCGGCGACACGGTGATTTCCACGCTGGCGGCCGCGATTGCCGCGGGCGAAGAGCTGCCACACGCGGTGGCCCTGGCCAATCTGGCGGCGGGCATCGTCGTCGGCAAGCTCGGTACGGCGGCGATCAGTGCCCCGGAACTGCGTCGTGCCATCCAGCGCGAAGAAGGTTCCGAGCGCGGTGTGCTGGGCCTTGAGCAGTTGCTGCTGGCGGTCGACGATGCGCGAGCACATAAAGAGAAGATTGTTTTCACCAACGGCTGCTTCGACATCCTGCACGCCGGCCACGTGACCTACCTCGAGCAGGCACGCGCCCAAGGCGATCGTCTGATCGTTGCGGTCAACGACGATGCCTCGGTCAGCCGCCTGAAAGGGCCGGGTCGTCCGATCAATAGCGTCGACCGTCGCATGGCCGTGCTGGCCGGTCTGGGCGCCGTGGATTGGGTGATCAGCTTCCCTGAAGGCACCCCTGAAAACCTGCTGCGCGAGGTCAAGCCGGACGTGTTGGTCAAGGGCGGGGATTACGGGATCGACCAGGTGGTCGGCGCGGACATCGTGACCGCTTACGGCGGAACCGTGAAAGTACTGGGGCTGGTGGCAAACAGTTCGACTACCGCAATAGTCGAAAAAATCCGCAATAACTGAAGACGACGCGGTCACTGTGGTGAGGGAGCTTGCTCCCTCTGGGCTGCGAAGCGGCCCCAAAACCATACACCGCGTGATTTCAGGGAATACTCGTTAGCCGGTGCGGCTACTGCGTAGCCGAGCGGGAGCAAGCTCCCTCGCCACACAAGCACTCTTGTTCCTATCGCACTGCCTTACGCGGCACAATCTTCTTCAGCAATTGCTTCGCCTTCCCGCGTAACCGGGCCAGACCCGAATCCTTCCCCGGCGGGCTCAACCCCTGCTGCCGTACCCAATCCTTCCAGCGAATCCGCTCATCGCGCACCAGCCAGCCTTCCTGCTGGGCAAAACTCTCTGCCAGGTACAGCCCGCGCGTACTCGCCGGGTACAGCTGATCCTTTTTCAAGGTATACAGCTCGGCCATCGGCTGGCCGTCCTGCAGCGGCATCAAATACAAATCGGGGCGCTTGCGATCGAGCCGGGCCACCAGCTGATCGCCCTCCAGTCGCTCATCGACATGAAACAGGCTCAGGGACTTGGCTTCCTTGGGTACGTCCAGGCGCAAGTCATAAATCAATTGCAGCGAAGCCGTCGGCAAATGCACGTAAGCCCGCGGACGTTCGATCAACTGCATCTTGGCGCAACGCACAGGCCGCGCGGAGCCGGACAACGGCGTCAGGCGAAAGGGTAATGCCTCGCGATAATGCAGCGCCGAGGAGTAGGGCGCCGGCAGCCAGGTGTCATTGAAGCGTCCACCGAGCCAGCCTTCGGGGGTTTCCAGCAGGCACTCTTCGGCGATCTCCTGGATCGCCGTATGCAGTGGCAGGTTCAGCTCGTGGGCTGGCACGTAACCGGAGATTAACTTGAGCACCACATCGCCGCGGTCTTGCCGGCGTTGACGCACCAAGACCCAGTAATCGCGATTCTGCCAATGCAGGGTCAGGCGCACCGAGACCCCAAGGTTGGCCAGTTCCAGCGAGAAGCGCTCAGTGTCGGGCACCGTCACCGGGCGGCGACGTTGCAGGGTCTGGGAGAAATTGAGCGGCATCCCGACGCTCTGATAGCTCAAGCCTTCGGGAGTCGCTTCGACGTACAACGGCAGGGTCTTGAAGTTGCTCGGGTTCTTTCTTATGAGCGTGCGCGGCATGTCGGCTCCTGCTTAAGGCCGCGTGGGCGGCATCAGTTTCTACGTAGGACCTGGGCAACGGTCGCGACGTTGTGGGCGAGGTGCAGCGGATTGATGGTCCCGACAATAGCACTGGCAACACCCGGATGTTCAAACAACAACTCGAAGCTGGCGCGCACCGGGTCCACGCCCGGACTCAGGCAGACGTGACCGCTGGCGAGGGCTTTTTTGACCAGAATGGCTTTGCCGTGAGCAGCAGCATAGTCAATGACCGGCTTCTCGCTCTGTTCGTTCAGATTGTAGGTGACCATGGCGCAATCACCCTGTTCCAGAGCCTTCAAACCCCCTTCGACGGTTTTGCCGGAAAAACCGAAGCCGCGAATCTTGCCTTCGGCCTTGAGCGCGGCGAGGGTCGCGTAGACCTCGCTGTCGTTGAGAATTGCCAGGTCGTTGCCGTCGGAGTGCACCAGCACCAGATCGATAACATCTGTTTCCAGGCGTTGCAGGCTGCGCTCCACTGAACGTCGAGTATGGGCGGCGCTGAAGTCGTGACTCGACTGGCCGTCGGCAAATTCTTCGCCGACCTTGCTGACGATTACCCAGTCCTCACGCTGACCACGCAACAGCGGGCCGAGGCGCTCTTCACTGCAGCCATAAGCCGGGGCGGTGTCGATCAGGTTGATGCCCATATCGCGCGCGAGTTTGAGCAGCATGCGCGCTTCGTCATCGCCGGGAATCTGGAAACCGTTGGGGTATTTGACGCCTTGGTCGCGGCCCAGTTTTACCGTGCCCAGGCCCAGGGGCGAAACCATCAGGCCAGTGCTGCCTAGGGGGCGGTGCAGGTCGTGCAGGGTCTTTATGCTCATGGCAGCAGTTGCTCCCAGGCTGGAACGCAAATCGGTGGTTTTGGCAAGTCGGGCAGCGGCGCTGGATGGCTTGGCTGGATGCCGTCACGCTGTAAAGACGCGATGACCCGGTCGGCGAAGTCCGGCGCCAGTGCCAGTTTGGTCGGCCAACCGACCAGCAGCCGGCCTTCTTCGGCAAGGAAGGCATTGTCTGGGCGCGTCAGTCCCGATTGCAGCGGTTCGGCGCGATCCACACGCAAGGTGGCCCATTGCGCGGTGCTCAGGTCGATCCATGGCAGCAACTGGCCGAGTTCTTTCTGCGCTGTGGCGATTTGCTCGGCGGGTTCACGGGCAACCCCTTCGGCTTCAGCGATATCGCCGCCCATGTACCAGACCCATTGGCCATCGGCGGCAGGATGGGTGGTCACGGTCAGGCGCGGTTTGGTGCCGCCGCCCAGGCAGTGGGCATACAGCGGTTTGAGGCTCGGGCCTTTGGCGATGATCATGTGCAACGGCCGGCGCTGCATGGCGGGCTGGCTCAGCCCCAGGGCGTCGAGCAGCGTCGCGGTGCCGGCACCGGCGCTGAGCACGATGCGCTGGGCGCGGATCTCACGTCCGTCGACCTTCAGGCCCACCAGAACCCCCGCCTCCAGCAACGGTTCGATCTTCTGACCGGCGAGCAGGCCATCACCGGCCAGGTCGGCCAGGCGCTGGATCAGGCTCGGCACGTCGATGACCAGTTCCGCCAATCGGTAAACCTTGCCCTTGAAGCGCTTGTCTTGCAGGGCCGGCGGCAGTTGGTCGCCCTTGACCTGATCGACACGGCCACGCACGGCTTTGCTGGCGAAGAAACTGGTGAGGTTGCCAGCGAGGGTGCCAGGGGACCAGAGGTAATGGGCTTCGGACAGCAAGCGCACGCCGGTCAGATCCAGCTCGCCGTCGCCGGCAAGGGCTTCACGCCAGCGGCGTGGCATGTCGGCGATGGCTTCCGAGGCACCGGTCAGGGCGCCATGCAGCGCGTACTTGGCGCCGCCGTGGATGATGCCCTGGGACTTCACACTCTGCCCGCCGCCGAGGCTGGCGCTTTCCACCAGCACGGTCGAAAAACCCTGGCGGCGCAGGCGCGCATTCAGCCAGAGGCCGGCGACACCAGCGCCGACAATCAGAACGTCGGTGGAAATAACGGATGGCATGCAGCGACCTCAGTGTTCAAGACGAGGGCGCAGTATACAGACTCGAAGATTGGAGGTTTTATTGCTGATCAACAGAGGCTATACGCAGGACCTGTGGCGAGGGAGCTTGCTCCCGTTGGGTCGCGAAGCGGCCCCCAAATCTAACGATGCGGTTATTCAGATAAACCGCATCAGGCTATTTACGACTGCTTCGCAGCCGAGCGGGAGCAAGCTCCCTCGCCACAGGGGATGGGGGTGACAGTCAGTGGCCAGCGGTTTTGGAGAAGAGCTGGATGACGACGACGCCCAATACGATCAACGCCATCCCCAGCATCGCCGGTACATCCAGTTTCTGCCCGTAGATAAACAGCGCCGCGATGCTGACCATCACGATGCCCAAACCGGCCCACACCGCATAAGCGACGCCCACCGGAACGCTGCGCACCACCAAGGTCAGCATCCAGAAGGCAATGCCGTAACCGACAATCACCAGAATCAGCGGCAGCGGGGTGCTGAAGCCTTTGACGGCTTTCATTGAAACGGTCGCGATCACTTCGGCGCAGATGGCAATGGCCAGGTAGTAGTAAGCGGTCATAGGTGCATCCTCGTGTGAAGTGTTGCTGTCTGAGTTCGGCATTCTAGAGATTCTCCAGATGCGGTAAAGTCATTACCTATCTGTTCTGAAGATGGGTTGACTCATGAGCATGCAATGGAATCTGGAGCAGCTGCGCCTGTTTGTCAGCGTAGCGGAGCAGCGTTCGTTTTCTGCCGTAGCACGGGTTCAGCGCAAGGCGCAGTCGGCGGTCAGCAGTTCGATTGCGCTGCTGGAGGAAGACCTCGGCGTCAGCCTGTTCGACCGCAGCAGCGGCCGGCAGCCGAAACTCACCGAGGCCGGCAATGCCTTGCTGGAGGAGGCGCGGGAAGTCTTGCGTCAGTGCGAGCGCCTGAACGGCCGGGCGCTGGCGATGATGCGCGGACAGGAAGCGCGTTTGCGCGTGGCTCAGGATGAGGCGATGCCCTATCAGCCGATCATCGAAAGCTTTGCAGCCCTGGCCGACAAATTTCCCAGCCTTGAAGTGCAGCTGACCAGTGCCGCTCAAGGTGATGTGGCGCGCAAACTGGTCGAGCGTCGGGCCGATCTGGGACTGTTGTTTTATCACGACCAGATCCCCGAAGCGCTTGAGCGTCGGGTGCTCGGCAGCGTCGAAATGCTCACCGTATGCGGCGTGCGTCATCCCCTGGCGAAACAGGCGCACGTTGATTGTCAGCAACTGGCGCAGCACCGTCAGTTGCTGATGTCCACGCAGTCCAGCGTCTATCCCGGCAGTGAGCCGGCCAGTCCGCAGGTCTGGCGGGCCGACAGCTTCTACGTGATGGCCGAATGGCTGGTGCGCGGCCTCGGCTGGGCCTGGCTGCCGCGGCACGTGGTGCAGTACCCGGCGTATCAGGACCTGATGGTCGAACTGGACAGCGAATGGACCCCGCCGGCGCTGGTTGTTGAACTGGTCTGGCGCCGTGATGAACCCCTCGGCCCGGCGGCTCGTTGGCTGGCAGAACGTTTTGCCGTGCATTTGCGGGCGATCGGCGAAAAAACCGATAAACTCCGCCGCCATGAATAGAACTCTCTACACCGCGCTGTTTTACTTGGGGCTGCCATTGGTAGCTATTCGGCTGTGGCTGCGTTCGCGCAAGGCGCCGGCGTATGCCAAACGCATTGGCGAACGCTTCTCCCTCGGCCTGCCGACGATGAAGCCGGGCGGCATCTGGGTGCACGCGGTGTCCGTGGGCGAGAGCATTGCCGCAGCGCCGATGATTCGCGCCCTGCTGCAACGTTATCCACAGCTGCCGATTACCGTGACCTGCATGACCCCGACCGGTTCGGAGCGCATCCATGCCCTGTTTGCCAACGAGCCGCGCATCCAGCACTGCTATTTGCCTTACGACTTGCCGTGCGCGGCGGCACGGTTTCTCGATCGGGTCCAGCCGAAACTGGCGGTAATCATGGAGACCGAACTCTGGCCGAACCACATCCATCAGTGCGCCAAGCGCGGGATTGCGGTGGCGTTGGCCAATGCGCGATTGTCCGAACGTTCGGCCAAGGGCTATGGCCGCTTCCGGAAACTCACCCAGCCGATGCTTGCCGAGATGAGCCTGTTCGCGGTGCAGACCGAAGCCGAAGCTCAGCGCTTCCTTAACCTGGGTGCGCGTGCGGACACTGTCGAAGTGACCGGCTCGATCAAGTTTGACCTGACCATCGATCCGCAATTGCTTCTGCGCGCCACCGAATTGCGCGCGCAATGGCAGGCGCAGGAACGCCCGGTGTGGATCGCCGCGAGTACTCACGAAGGTGAAGACGAAGTGGTGCTGGCGGCCCATCGTCAGTTGCTGGCCAATCATCCCGATGCGTTGCTGATTCTGGTGCCGCGTCATCCAGAGCGTTTCAACTCAGTGTTCGCCTTGTGCCAGCAGCAGGGATTCGCCACGGTGCGTCGTTCCTCCGGCGAGCCGGTCACGGCTAATACGTCGGTGTTGCTGGGCGACACCATGGGTGAGTTGCTGTTTCTTTATGCCTTGGCGGACAGCGCGTTTGTCGGCGGCAGCCTGGTGCCGAACGGCGGGCATAACCTGCTGGAACCGGCGGCGCTGGCCAAACCGGTGCTGTGCGGCCCGCACCTGTTCAACTTCCTCGAAATCGCCGCACAATTGCGCAGCGCCGGGGCGTTGCAGGAAGTGGAGGATGCCGAAGGCCTGGCGCTGGCGGTACAGCGGCTGTTCGAATTGCCGCGCGATGCGCAGCGAATGGCGGAGGCTGGGTTGAAAGTGATGCGCACCAATCAAGGCGCGTTGCAGCGGCTACTGGATGGGTTGGGGCGGTTGATCGACTTGACTTGATACCTGTGGCGAGGGAGCTTGCTCCCGTTCGGCTGCGAAGCAGTCGTCAGTCCGGCTTTCTCGGTGTGTCAGGAAACTGCGAGTTGCAGGAGTTGGGGCCGCTTCGCAGCCCAGCGGGAGCAAGCGGCCTCACCACAGAACCGGTTTTTACTGCGTTGGATTTGCCTTCAACTGCGCCGCCGCAGCCTTCGCCAGATCCGGTGGCAGGAAGTCCTTGTCCGGGTTGTAGTCGGCCTTGAGATAACGCGCCAGGTCCTGCAAATCCCCCGGGTTCAACGTGCCGGCAGCCTGCTTCAAACGCAGGTTGTCGAGGATGTAGTCGTAGCGGGTGTTGTTGTAGTTGCGCACCGAGGTGTACAGCTGACGCTGGGCATCCAGCACGTCAACGATATTTCGCGTGCCGACCTGATAACCGATTTCAGTCGCTTCCACCGCACTCTGGTTGGAGATGATCGACTGTTTGCGTGCCTGCACCTGCTCGACGTCGGTGTTCACCGCCCGGTGCAGGTTGCGGGTGCTTTCCACGATTTGCCGGCGCAGGGATTCACGTTGCTGCTCGGACTGGTCCAGTTGCGCATACGATTGGCGCACCTGGGAGTTGATCAGGCCGCCACTGTAGATCGGGATGTTCACTTGCAGGCCCACCGTCGTTTGTTCGACGTTGCCGCCATACGGCTGGCCAAAGGCGTTCGGGTTGCCGAAGCCCAAGGCGTCGTTATCACCTTTTTCGTACTTCGCCACGGCATCGAGGGTCGGTGCATGACCCGCCTTGCGCTGCTTGAGTGTTTCTTCGGCAGCACTGACAGCGTAGTTGCTGGCCAGCAAATTAAGGTTCTGCTTCGCCGCGGTATCGACCCAGGCCTTGGCATCATTCGGTGATGGCGGCAGGATCGGCAGTGTGTGGACAATGCCCTGGATCGAGTTGTATTGGCGGTTGGTCAGGGTGATCAACGCTTCGAACGCATCATCCACCTGGCGCTGGGCGAGGATCCGGTTGGCCCGTGCCGTGTCGTAGCTGGCTTGCGACTGCAGCACGTCGGTCTTGTCCGACAGGCCGACATCGAAGCGCTCGTTGGACTGGTCGAGCTGGCGTTTGAACGCCGCTTCCTCGGCCTTGGTCGAGGCCAGGTTGTCCTGGGTGCGCAGAACGTTGAAGTAGCTTTCGGCTGTCTGCAGGATCAGGTTCTGTTCAGTTGCCGAGAGTTGCAACGCGGCCTGTTCGTTGACGTCCTTGGCGGCCTGGAACTGGAACCAGCGATCGGCACGGAACAGCGGTTGTGCCAACGTCGCTTGATAGGAATGAGCGTTACGGTTGGCGGTGGCCGAAGGCTGATCGATCGCGGTGCGCACGTTGGCGAGCTCGGCGCCGCCCGAGAGATTGGGCAGCAGCCCGGCGCGGGCCTGGGGCACCACTTCTTTCTGGGCACCGTATTGGGCGCGGGCGGCAGCCAGGTCGGCGTTGTTGTCCACCGCTTCCTGGTAGACGCTGACCAGATCGGTTTTGGTCGATAAGGGCGCTTCTGCTGCCCAGGCCATTCCATTGGACGCACAAGACACGGCAAGGGCCAGTGATAGGTTGCGCAGCATGAGGCCATCCCTAAAATTACGCTGATAATTTGAGCGCCAAGGCTACGGCGCGGCCCATACAGCGTCAAGGCGCAGCATGGCTTGGCGAGTGTAATTGTCGCCAAGCACGGCAACAATCCGGTAATTGCGCCATTCATCATGGTGTTTACCGCGGTGTTGGCGTTCTTTGCCAGTTGTGTCTAGACTGGCCGGGTTCTTGTCGGGGTGCCTTGCTATGAGGCTGAGATCGAATAATTTCGGATCCCGTTGAACCTGATCAGGTTAGCGCCTGCGTAGGGAACAAGATTTCTCGTCACCCGGCGAGTCCTCTTGTGCTTCGTCCGGGATGTTGTTCGACAATCGAACACCCCTCGAGCACTGAGCACAGCACCAACGGCTTCGTTATGGCTGATTGGTCGCGTCCATTCGTTACAGGTTCGCTCCGACAAAATTCCACTGCCTGGATGCTGTCTGGAGAGCCCGTGATGACGATAAAACTAAAAAACACTACGAACCTGAGTGACTCGGCCCAAGTCGATCAACAATCGGTTCAGCCGTTTACTCGCTCGCAAAAAATCTATGTCCAGGGTTCCCGCCCGGACATCCTCGTGCCGATGCGCGAAATCAGCCTCGACGTGACCCCGACCGACTTCGGCGGCGAGATCAACGCGCCTGTCGTTGTGTACGACACCTCGGGCCCGTACACCGACCCCAACGTCATCATCGACGTGCGCAAGGGCCTGGCTGATGTGCGCTCGCCTTGGATTGAATCCCGTGGCGACACCGAGCGCCTGCCCGGCCTGAGCTCGAACTTCGGCCAGGAACGCCTCGCCGACGCCGAACTCACCAAGCTGCGTTTCGCCCACGTCAACAACCCGCGCCGCGCCAAGGCCGGGGCCAACGTCAGCCAGATGCACTACGCCCGCAAAGGCATCATTACCGCCGAGATGGAATACGTCGCCATCCGCGAAAACATGAAGCTCGAAGTGGCTCGCGCCGCCGGGCTGCTGGACCAGCAACATGCCGGTCACAGCTTCGGTGCCAGCGTGCCGAAAATCATTACGCCTGAATTTGTCCGTGACGAGATCGCCCGCGGTCGCGCGATCATCCCGGCCAACATCAACCACACCGAACTGGAACCGATGATCATCGGCCGTAACTTCCTGGTGAAGATCAACGGCAACATCGGCAACAGCGCCTTGGGTTCGTCCATCGAAGAAGAAGTGGCGAAACTGACCTGGGGCATTCGCTGGGGGTCGGACACGGTCATGGACCTGTCCACCGGCAAGCACATTCACGAAACCCGCGAGTGGATCATCCGCAACTCGCCGGTGCCTATCGGTACCGTGCCGATCTATCAAGCGTTGGAAAAAGTCGGCGGCGCCGCCGAAGACCTGACCTGGGAGCTGTTCCGCGACACGCTGATCGAACAGGCCGAGCAGGGCGTCGACTACTTCACCATCCACGCCGGCGTGTTGCTGCGCTACGTGCCGCTGACCGCCAAGCGCGTCACCGGGATCGTTTCCCGTGGCGGCTCGATCATGGCCAAGTGGTGCCTGGCCCACCACAAAGAGAACTTCCTCTACACCCATTTCGAAGACATCTGCGAAATCATGAAGGCCTACGACGTCAGCTTCTCGCTGGGTGATGGCCTGCGTCCGGGCTCGATTGCCGACGCCAACGACGCCGCGCAATTCGGTGAGCTGGAAACCCTCGGCGAGCTGACCAAGATCGCCTGGAAGCACGATGTGCAATGCATGATCGAAGGCCCTGGCCACGTGCCGATGCAGTTGATCAAGGAAAACATGGACAAGCAGCTCGAGTGCTGCGACGAGGCGCCGTTCTACACCCTTGGTCCGCTGACCACTGACATCGCACCGGGATACGACCACATCACCTCGGGTATCGGTGCGGCGATGATCGGCTGGTTCGGTTGCGCCATGCTTTGCTACGTGACGCCGAAGGAGCACTTGGGCCTGCCGAACAAGGATGACGTGAAGACCGGGATCATCACCTACAAGATCGCCGCGCATGCCGCCGATCTGGCCAAAGGGCATCCGGGCGCACAGATCCGCGACAATGCCTTGAGCAAGGCGCGATTCGAATTCCGTTGGGAAGACCAGTTCAACCTGGGCCTTGATCCCGACACCGCTCGTTCGTATCACGATGAGACCTTGCCGAAGGATTCGGCCAAGGTCGCGCATTTCTGCTCAATGTGCGGGCCGAAATTCTGTTCGATGAAGATCACCCAGGAAGTCCGCGAATACGCGGCTAACCAACGGATCGAAACCGTCGACGCCGAAGTCGCCCAGGGATTGGCGGACCAGGCTGAGCGGTTCAAGCAGGAAGGCAGTCAGCTGTACAAGAAAATCTAGCCACGAGCGACAAGCGACAAGCTGCAAGAAGAAGCGGATTGCTTCTAACTTGTAGCTTGCAGCTTGAAACTTGTCTCTGCTCTTATTTGAGATAACACCCTTGAGCATTCAACCCAGCACTTATTCCCCCGACATCGCGGTGCCCATGGACAAACGTGTCTTTGGCGGTCGCGATCTGTTTTCCCTGTGGTTCTCCCTCGGCATCGGCCTGATGGTGCTGCAGACCGGCGCCTTGCTCGCGCCAGGCCTGGGCCTGTCCGGCTCGTTGCTGGCGATCTTCCTCGGCACGCTGGTCGGCGTTCTGCTGCTGGCCGCCGTCGGCGTGATCGGCAGCGACACCGGCCTGTCGTCGATGGCTGCGCTCAAGCTCAGCCTCGGCAAACGTGGCGCGAGCCTGCCGGCCGTGCTGAACCTGCTGCAACTGATCGGTTGGGGTTCGTTCGAAATCATTGTGATGCGCGACGCTGCCAGTTTGCTGGGTGCGCGGGCGTTCAGCGAAGGCAGCCTGCTGTCGAATCCGCTGCTCTGGACCGTGTTCTTTGGTGGTTTGGCGACCTTGCTGGCCGTCAGCGGTCCGTTGACGTTCGTGCGACAAATCCTGCGCAAGTGGGGTATCTGGCTGTTGCTGGCCGCGTGCATCTGGCTGACCTGGAACCTGTTCGCCAAGGCCGATCTGACCGCGTTGTGGGCACAGGCCGGTGACGGTTCGATGCCCTTCGCCGTGGGCTTCGACATTGCCATTGCGATGCCGCTGTCGTGGCTGCCGCTGATTGCCGACTACTCACGCTTCGGCAAGCGTGCGAAAAACGTGTTCGGCGGCACCGCGCTGGGCTTCTTTATCGGCAACTTCTGGCTGATGAGCCTCGGCGTGGCCTACACCCTGGCGTTCGCGCCGAGCGGTGAAGTGAATGCCTTGTTGCTGGCGCTGGCGGGTGCAGGCCTGGGCATTCCGCTGTTGCTGATCCTGTTGGACGAGTCGGAAAACGCCTTCGCCGACATTCACTCGGCGGCTGTCTCCAGCGGGATTCTGTTGCGCTTGAAAGTCGAGCACCTGGCGTTGGCCATCGGCGTGATTTGCACACTGATCGCGTGCCTGGCGCCACTGGCGCAGTACCAGAACTTCCTGCTGTTGATCGGTTCGGTGTTTGCGCCGCTGTTCGGCGTGGTGCTGGTGGATCACTTCATTCTGCGCAAACGCAGTGCTCAGGTGGCGTCAGCCGCGTTGCGCTGGCCGGCGCTGCTCGCCTGGTTGGGCGGGGTGAGCACCTATCATTTGTTGGCCAATCTGTATCCGGACATCGGCGCAACCCTGCCGTCGTTGATTCTGGCAGGGTTGCTCCAGCTAGTGCTGGGCCGGGCCTTCAGTTACGGCCGGGAAACAGCTCGGGCTTGAGAATGCCGTTCAGGCGCGGGTAGGGGATCTTCAGTTCGACGTGGCCCAGCGCGTAAGGTGCGATGGTGCTCACTTCGTACTTGAGGATCACCCCGCCGTAGGTCAGCGCCACATTCTGGGTTTTCTGGAACGGCCACTGCTTCACGAACTCCGGTTCCTGATCGAGCTTGGTGCTGATCAGCCAGCTGTTGTGCGCCACTTGCGCGGCTTTCCAGAACGCCTCTTCCTGACCCGGCACCAACATGTCGGACAAGGTCAGCACTTTATGCTGCTGGCGCGAATAGTTGATGAAGCCGCGGCCTGGTGTGCCATGTGCGCCGCCGGTGTCCAGGTAGCTGGAAAACTCGACGATCACCAAGCCGTCATGCTGCTCACGTACCTTGGCTTGCAGGTAGCTGCTGTTACGCGGGCCAGCGGTGCGCAAAAACTCATCGCGATAGGCCGCCAGCGTCGGTGCCGCAGGGGCTTCGGGCGAGGTGCGGGTCATTTGCAGCAGGCGCTTTTCGACAATACCGTCAAGCTGAGGCTCGGCCGGGAAGCGCAGCGTATCGATGTTCACTAGCGGGCAGTCAGGCGTCGTGCAACCCGGTTTCAGCGTTTCGGTGGCGTCGCGGGTAGTTTCCAGCGGAGCTCGGTAGTTGGGTTGGAACAAACTCTGGCAGGCACCCAGGGTCAGGGCAATTGCGGCCACGGAGGCGATTTTAAAAAGCGACATGGGCGTCCTTCGTAAAACAGGGAAAGGCAAAAAGTTATCCGCTTCGACTCTCAACGAAGCAGTCAGTTCGCCACTAAGCTAATTAGAGTTGGTTTCGCCCTCACCGTCTATCTCGCTGACGGGAAAGGGGCTGCATCAAACGGCGCGGGCGCGTTAGGATGGCGCGAAGTCGAGGTTGGAGCCTCTTCATGGATTTGCAGTAAACGAGGATTGTCATGACTGATTTTGCCAACGCCATTCCGACCGCCGTTGATATCGTTCGGCGCGAAAAGTGCTACGAGGGCTTCTACAAGCTCGATCGTGTGCACTTGCGCCATGAGTTGTTTGCCGGTGGCATGAGTCGCGAGATCAATCGTGAAGTGTTTGTTCGCCATGATGCCGTGTGCGTGTTGCCATACGATCCGCAGCGCGATGAAGTGGTGCTGATCGAGCAGTTTCGCGTGGGCGCCATGGGCAAGACCGACAACCCGTGGCTGATCGAGTTGGTCGCCGGTCTGATCGACAAGGATGAAGTGCCGGAAGAAGTTGCTCACCGCGAGGCGCAGGAGGAAGCTGGGCTTGTGTTCGGGGCGCTCTGGCCGATGACCAAATACTTTCCATCGCCGGGCGGCAGCAACGAATTTGTGCACTTGTACCTGGGGCGTTGCGACAGCACCGGAGTCGGCGGCCTGCATGGGCTGGAGGAAGAAGCAGAAGATATCCGCGTTACGGTCTGGGCGTTCGAAGATGCCTTGCAGGCCGTCCGCGACGGACGTATTGCCAACGCGCCAAGCATCATTGCCTTGCAATGGTTGGCCTTGAACCGCGCTGAAGTGAGGGGGCTATGGTCGTAAACAAGCTGCGCGATCGTTACAGGGTGGACCTCGTGGGGCTGCAAGCCTCCTGCGAGGCCAACTACGCGCGCCTCATGCGACTGCTGCCGGACATGCGCAACGAACCCGAGGCGCGGCGCATTGCCGTGACCCACGGTGACCAGATGCTCGGCGTACTGGCTCTCGAAGTGCTGCAGGTCTGTCCGTACACCACGACCCTGCAAGTGCGCCAGGAACACAGCCTGCCGTGGCTGCCGGTGCCGCAACTGGAAGTGCAGGTCTACCACGATGCGTGCATGGCCGAAGTGGTCAGCGCCGAACATGCACGACGCTTTCGCGGCATCTATCCTTACCCGAATGCCTCAATGCATCAGCCGGATGAAAAGGCCCAGTTGAATATGTTCCTGGGTGAATGGCTGAGCCATTGTCTGGCGTGTGGGCATGAGTACGCCGTTGTGCGCTGAGTGTGAACTGCGTCAGATTCACAGGTTTCCTCTTTTGATCGTCCCCCAGCATAATTGCGGTACTCATCCAATCCCGTGATTCAGCCTGGGAGAACGCCTTGCCGAGCGTATCCACATTGACCACCGCCGATTCGGCGTTGCTGGTGCAACTGTCCGACAGTCATCTGTTTGCCGAAGCGGACGGGAAGTTGCTGGGCATGAATACCCGGGACAGCCTGCAAAAGGTCATTGAGCTGGTGCGCCTGCAGCAGCCGCAGATTGACCTGATCGTTGCCAGCGGTGATCTGTCTCAGGACGGGACGCTGGAGTCTTATCAGCTGTTTCGCGACCTGACCCGGCAGCTCGATGCGCCGGCGCGCTGGATTCCTGGCAATCATGATGAACCGCGGATCATGGCCGAGGCGGCGGTGCAAAGCGCGTTGCTGGAGCCGGTGGTGGATGTCGGTAACTGGCGGGTGACTTTGCTGGATTCGGCGGTGCCGGGGTCGGTGCCGGGCTATTTGCAGGATGAGCAGTTGCAGTTGCTGGCGCGTTCGTTGAGTGAGGCGCCGGAGCGGCATCATCTGGTCTGCTTTCACCATCATCCGGTGTTGATCGGCTGTTTGTGGATGGAGCCTATCGGCTTGCGTAATCCTGAGGCCTTGTTTGCGGTGCTGGATCGCTTTCCGCAGGTGCGTGCTGTTTTGTGGGGGCATGTGCATCAGGAGGTTGATCAGGTGCGCAAAGGGGTGCGGTTGATTGCTTCGCCTTCGACTTGCATTCAGTTTGAGCCTGGGAGTGATGATTTCAAGGTTGGGGAGCAGGCACCGGGGTATCGCTGGTTGCGGTTGTTGCCGGATGGGCAGATTGAAACGGGTGTTGAGCGGGTCACCGGGTTTGATTTTCAGGTTGATTTCGGGTCGAACGGGTACTGACTTTTCATCTTGGACTTGGCGGCCTGATAGCCGACCATGTTGCTGTTGACCGGGTGTATATCCATTCCTGTGGTAACGGCGGCTGGCGGTTTCGCCCTTACGGCGAGTCCCTTTTGTCAAACGCCACAAAAGGAACCAAAAAGTCTCGCCCCAAGCGTCCGGCCCCTCGCTAAGGCTCGGCGTACCTTCGCTCCGGTATCCATCCGGGGACACTGCCCTCCGGTCTGCTTCGCGACGACCTACATGCAGCGTGTTCGACTGCGTCGAACGGCGCTGCGCGCCACTCCCCGGATGAACACCTCCACTCAGCCTCCCGAAAGGGGCGGGTAGATCAAGATCAAGAGCTGCAGGCGAGCTAACGCTCGGCCTGATGAGTGGTGAAGAGCGAAGCGTGTACAGCGAACCCCTTGTAGGAGCGAGGCTTGCCCGCGAAGGCGGCCTGACAGCCGACCAATCTCTTGCAGGTACCCACACTCCACTGTAGGAGCGAGGCTTGCCCGCGAAGACGGCCTGACAGCCGACCAATCTCTTGCAGGTACCCCCATTCCACTGTAGGAGCGAGGCTTGCCCGCGAAGGCGGCCTGACAGCCGACCAATCTCTTTTACAGGTACCCCCATTCCACTGTAGGAGCGAGGCTTGCCCGCGAAGGCGGCCTGACAGCCGACCAATCTCTTTTACAGGTACCCCCATTCCACTGTAGGAGCGAGGCTTGCCCGCGAAGACGGCCTGACAGCCGACCAATCTCTTTTACAGGTACCCCCATTCCACTGTAGGAGCGAGGCTTGCCCGCGAAGACGGCCTGACAGCCGACCAATCTCTTGCAGGTACCGACATTCCCCAGTAGGAGCAAGACTGCCCGCAATGGCGTCTACCCAGCCCCTCATGCCCGCCATGCATATCCCGATCCCCCCGACTCCCTGTAAACTCCGCGTTCTTTACCGACGCACAGGGAGCTCAAATGTCCGGTTCGATCCTTTATATCCACGGCTTCAACAGCGCGCCTTCGTCAAAAAAGGCCACGCAGTTGGTGCAAGTGATGGACCGCCTGGGTTTGAGCGATCAGTTGCGCGTTCCTGCCTTGCATCACCACCCGCGCGAAGCCATCGGTCAGCTGAACAAGGCGATTGAAGAGCTTGGGCGGCCACTGCTGGTAGGCAGCTCACTCGGCGGCTACTATGCGACTCACTTGGCCGAGCGCCATGGCCTCAAGGCCCTGTTGATCAACCCTGCCGTCAGTCCGCACCGGATGTTTGACGGGTATCTGGGGACGCAGAAAAACCTGTATACCGATGAGGCCTGGGAATTGACCCACGACCACGTGACGGCCCTGGCCGAGCTGGAAGTGCCGGCGCCCCAGGATCCGCAGCGGTATCAGGTGTGGTTGCAGACCGGCGACGAAACGCTGGACTATCGCCTCGCCCAGCAGTATTACCGCGCCTGTGCCTTGCGCATCCAGGCCGGCGGCGACCATAGTTTCCAGGGTTTTGCCGCGCAACTGCCGGCAATGCTGAGTTTTGCCGGTATCGGCGCAGATTTGTATCAGGCGATCGATTTCACAGCACTGTGAGTCGTCGTCTCTTTTTCACAGAACACTTTTTTGACAGGCGGACGACGAGACCCCATGGCCACTCCCAGCGCTAGCTCTTATAACGCAGACGCCATCGAAGTCCTCTCGGGCCTCGACCCGGTGCGCAAACGCCCCGGCATGTACACCGACACCAGTCGGCCGAACCACCTCGCCCAGGAAGTCATCGACAACAGCGTCGACGAAGCCTTGGCCGGGCACGCAACGTCGGTGCAGGTCATCCTGCACGCCGATCACTCCCTGGAAGTCAGCGATGACGGCCGTGGCATGCCGGTGGACATTCACCCGGAAGAAGGTGTGTCGGGCGTCGAGCTGATCCTCACCAAGCTTCATGCGGGTGGCAAGTTTTCCAACAAGAACTACCAGTTCTCCGGCGGTCTGCACGGGGTGGGTATTTCGGTGGTCAACGCTTTGTCGACCGAAGTCCGGGTGCGCGTGAAGCGCGACGGCAACGAATACCAGATGACTTTCGCCGACGGTTACAAGAAAACCGAGCTGGAAGTGATCGGCACCGTCGGCAAGCGCAACACTGGCACCAGCGTGTTCTTCGCCCCGGACCCGAAGTACTTCGATTCACCGAAATTCTCCATCAGCCGCCTCAAGCACGTGCTCAAGGCCAAGGCCGTTCTGTGCCCGGGGCTACTGGTCAGTTTTGAAGACAAGGCCACCGGCGAGAAAGTCGAATGGCATTACGAAGACGGCCTGCGCTCCTACCTGGTTGACGCCGTCAGCGAATTCGAACGCCTGCCGGACGAGCCGTTCTGCGGCAGCCTGGCCGGTAACAAGGAAGCGGTCGATTGGGCGCTGCTGTGGTTACCGGAAGGTGGCGACAGCGTGCAGGAAAGCTACGTCAACCTGATCCCGACGGCGCAGGGCGGCACTCACGTCAACGGTCTGCGTCAGGGCTTGCTCGATGCGATGCGCGAGTTCTGCGAATTCCGCAGCCTGTTGCCGCGTGGTGTGAAGCTGGCGCCTGAAGACGTCTGGGAACGCATTGCGTTCGTGCTGTCGATGAAAATGCAGGAACCGCAGTTCTCCGGCCAGACCAAGGAACGTCTGTCGTCCCGTGAAGCGGCGGCGTTCGTTTCCGGTGTGGTCAAGGATGCGTTCAGCCTGTGGCTCAATGCTCATCCGGAAACCGGCATGCTGCTGGCGGAACTGGCGATCAACAACGCCGGCCGTCGTCTCAAGGCCAGCAAGAAGGTCGAGCGCAAGCGCATCACCGCCGGGCCAGCATTGCCGGGCAAACTCGCCGACTGCGCCGGGCAAGACCCGATGCGTTCCGAGCTGTTCCTGGTGGAAGGTGATTCCGCCGGCGGTTCGGCCAAACAAGCGCGGGACAAGGAATTCCAGGCGATCCTGCCGTTGCGCGGCAAGATTCTGAACACCTGGGAAGTCGACGGCAGCGAAGTGCTGGCCAGTCAGGAAGTGCACAACATCGCCGTGGCCATCGGTGTCGATCCGGGCGCGGCGGACATGAGCCAGCTGCGTTACGGCAAGATCTGCATTCTCGCCGACGCCGACTCCGACGGCCTGCACATCGCCACCTTGCTTTGCGCTTTGTTCGTCCAGCATTTCCGCCCGCTGGTGGATGCCGGTCACGTTTACGTCGCGATGCCGCCGCTGTACCGCATCGACCTGGGCAAAGAGATTTACTACGCCCTCGACGAAGCCGAGCGCGATGGCATTCTCGATCGCCTGGTGGCCGAGAAGAAACGCGGCAAGCCGCAGGTCACCCGATTCAAAGGACTGGGTGAAATGAACCCGCCGCAACTGCGCGAAACCACCATGGACCCGAACACGCGGCGTCTGGTGCAGTTGACGCTGGACGATTTCGAAGCGACCTCGGAAATGATGGATATGCTGCTGGCGAAGAAACGCGCCGGTGACCGCAAATCCTGGCTGGAATCCAAAGGCAACCTCGCCGAGGTTCTTGGCTGATGCGGGCTGGCTTTGCCCTGGCGTGTGCGTTACTTCTGACCTCCGTTTCGGCGCTTTCCGAACCGGCACCGCAGTTGCGCCTGTTGTCCGAGCATCCCGTCGACGGCATGCGCGGCGGCAATCTGTCGGGGCTGGCCCAGTGCGGCAAAGACTTGTGGACGGTCTCCGATCGCGACGATGACCAGATCTACCGTCTCGATACCCGCGACACGGTCTGGCAGGCCGAAACCGTGGGCATCGGCGTGCCGGCGGTGCCGGACAGCGGTTTGCCCTGGGGGTTGCGTTCGCGGGCCTGGGTCGCGGCGTTTGTACGGGGCGGGGACCTGGATTTTGAAGGCATCACTTGCGACAGCGCGGGTAATCGCTACATCGTCAGCGAGTCCCATGCCGCGATCCTGCAAGTGCCGCCCGTTGGGCCGTCGTCCTGGCTGAAGATCTCGCCGATGCTGGTTCGCGAAGCTCGGGCCAGTGGCATGCTGTTGCAGTTCAATGCGCTGTTCGAGGGGCTGGCGATCAATCCGGCGGGCGATCAATTGTGGCTCGCCGCCGAGCGTCAAAGCCGTGGCTTGTTGCTGATCAAGCGCAAACAGACGGTGTGGGATTGCGACGGTGGTTGCGTGCTGCTGAGCGAGGCGGGGAAAGAAATGCAGCCGGCACAGTTTCCACGGGCCAAAGCCGTGACTCGGGACTTTGCCGATGTATCGCTGTTCAACGGCAAGCTGTTTACCCTTGAACGCAACGCTTACCAGATCTGCCGCCGCGACCCGGAGACGGCCAAGGTCGAGCGCTGCTGGTCATTTGCCGATGAAGCCTTGCAGGAACACCGCCGCTATCAAAATCCGTTTGGTCTGACTGAAGCGTTGATTGTCGACGCCGAGGGTGCCTGGGTCGGCACCGACAACAACAACGATGCCCGCGCCGATGGCGAGGTTCGCCCGGTCGTTTGGCGCTTCGCCGCGCCTGAAGGTGGCTGGAGTGCCAAGCCGTGAGCCAGCAAACGCCGGGAAAGCGTGCCGGTCGGGTGTTCATGGTGCTGGCCTGGTGCGCGGCGCTGTTCCTGGCGACGCGGTTTTTCGGCCAGTGGGAGGATCGGCAGCAAAATCCCAATGTGGTCGTCAGCTCGGAGCAGGGCGAAGGTTTTATTGAAGTGAAACTGGCCAGCAACACCCAGGGGCACTTCGTCGCCAGCGGCCAGATCAATGGCCAGCCGGTGGATTTCATGCTGGATACCGGGGCAACCGATGTGGCAATCCCGGCGCAAATGGCCGAACGGCTGAAACTGGAACAAGGCTTCGGGGTGACCCTGAGCACCGCCAACGGTCGTACCGAGGGTTATCGAACCCGCGTCGACCGGCTGCAACTGGGCGACATTGTGCTGCGTGATGTGCGCGCCATCGTCGTGCCAGGCCTGGATGGCAAGCAAGTGCTGCTCGGTATGAGCGCGCTGAACAAACTTGAATTTACCCAGCGCGGTGGCACCATGCTGCTGCGCCAGACAACGAACCGATGAGGCCCGCATGAGCGACTCCCTTGATCTCAGCCTGGACGGTGTAGAACGCCGGTCACTGGCTGACTTCACCGAAAATGCCTACCTCAACTACTCCATGTACGTGATCATGGACCGTGCCTTGCCGCATATCGGCGACGGCCTGAAACCGGTACAGCGGCGCATCATCTATGCGATGAGCGAGTTGGGGCTGGACGCCGATTCCAAGCACAAGAAATCGGCGCGTACCGTCGGTGACGTGCTCGGTAAGTTCCACCCGCACGGCGACTCGGCGTGCTACGAAGCCATGGTTCTGATGGCCCAGCCGTTCAGCTATCGCTACACGCTGGTCGACGGCCAGGGTAACTGGGGTGCGCCGGATGATCCCAAGTCCTTCGCCGCCATGCGTTACACCGAGGCGCGGCTGTCGCGTTATTCCGAAGTGCTGCTCAGCGAACTGGGCCAGGGCACGGCGGACTGGGGGCCGAACTTCGACGGTACACTCGACGAGCCGCTGGTGTTGCCGGCGCGTTTGCCGAACATCCTGCTCAACGGCACCACCGGCATCGCCGTGGGCATGGCCACCGACGTACCGCCGCACAACCTGCGCGAAGTCGCGACAGCCTGCGTGCGCTTGCTCGATGAACCCAAAGCCACGGTCGAGCAGCTCTGCGAGCACATTCAGGGCCCGGATTACCCGACCGAAGCGGAAATCATCACGCCTCGTGCCGATCTGCTGAAAATGTACGAAACCGGCAAGGGGTCGGTGCGCATGCGCGCCGTGTACCACATTGAAGACGGCGACATCATCGTCACCGCGCTGCCGCATCAAGTCTCGGGCGCCAAGGTGCTGGAGCAGATCGCGGCGATGATGCAGGCCAAACCGTCCAAAGCCCCGCAGATCGCTGACCTGCGCGACGAATCCGACCACGAGAACCCGTGCCGGATCGTGATCATTCCGGGCGCGCGGAAGAATTTCGACCACGATGCGCTGATGCAACACCTGTTCGCCAGCACCGAGCTGGAGTCGAGCTACCGGGTCAACATCAACATCATTGGCCTGGACGGCAAACCGCAGCTGAAGAACCTGCGTGCGCTGCTGGTGGAGTGGCTGGAATTCCGCGTTCAAACCGTGCGTCGTCGTCTTCAATTCCGCCTCGACAAGGTCGAGCGTCGCCTGCACCTGTTGGACGGTTTGTTGATTGCCTACCTCAACCTGGATGAAGTGATTCACATCATCCGTACCGAGGAACACCCGAAAGCCGCGCTGATCGCACGGTTCGCCTTGAGCGAAATCCAGGCCGACTACATTCTCGACACCCGTTTGCGTCAGTTGGCGCGACTGGAAGAGATGAAACTGCGTGCCGAGCAAGATGAACTGCTCAAGGAACAAGCCAAGCTGCAAGCCCTGCTGAGCAGCGAAGCCAAGCTGAAAAAGCTGGTACGTACCGAGCTGATCAAGGACGCCGAAACCTACGGCGACGACCGTCGTTCGCCCATCGTCGAGCGCACCGAAGCCAAGGCCCTGACCGAGCACGATCTGCTGCCGAACGAGAAAGTGACTGTCGTGCTGTCGGAAAAAGGCTGGGTGCGTTCTGCCAAAGGCCACGAGATCGACGCCACCGGGCTTTCCTACAAGGCCGGGGATGGTTTCAAGGCGTTGGCACCGGGTCGCTCCAACCAGTTTGCAGTGTTTATCGACTCCACCGGTCGCAGTTATTCGGTGGCGGCCCACACACTGCCATCGGCCCGTGGCCAGGGCGAGCCGTTGACCGGCCGTCTGACGCCGCCGCCAGGGGCGAGTTTCGAATGCGTGCTGATGCCGGAAGACGATTCGCTGTACGTGATCGCCTCCGATGCCGGATACGGCTTCGTGGTCAAGGGTGAAGACCTGCAAGCCAAGAACAAGGCGGGCAAGGCGTTGTTGAGCTTGCCGAACAACTCGAAGGTCATTCTTCCGCGCCCGGTGACCGATCGCGAGAACAATTGGCTGGCCTCGGTGACCACCGAAGGTCGCCTGCTGATCTTCAAGATCAGTGATCTGCCACAATTAGGTAAGGGCAAAGGCAACAAAATCATCGGGATCAACGGTGAGCGTGTGGCCAGTCGCGAAGAATATGTCACGGACATCGCCGTACTGCCGGAGGGCGCCACGTTGGTGCTTCAGGCCGGAAAACGTACGTTGTCGCTGAAAGCGGACGACCTCGAACACTACAAAGGTGAGCGTGGTCGTCGTGGTAACAAACTGCCACGTGGCTTCCAGCGGGTCGATGCGCTGCTCGTCGAAAACCTCAATTAAGCGGCCTAGAGCGCTCGATCTACGATTTAACGCGTAGATCGACGCTTTGCCGCTGGAGTCGGAACGCATATTCACGGATGATATGGCCTTTCAAGCGCCGGCGTGGCCGAGCGTTCTTCATATTTATTGAGTATTTTCACTGTGGTTAGCCTTGTGGCAACCACCTGGATGGGACGATGACTGCTCTGCGCCTTCCTTTTATTTTGATGCTCGCTGGCGTTCTTGGCCTGGCGGGTTGCAGCGTTCACCAGCCGGTGTCGCTGTATCAGCTGGACAGCGGAAGTCCGGTTCAGCCTGCGCAAAGCGCCGGCATGGCGGTATTGCTCGGCCCGGTAACGCTTGCGGATTACCTGCAACGCGAAACCTTGTTGCAGCGACAGCCGGATGGCAGCCTTCAGGCGTCGACCGACGGTCGTTGGGCTGGAAGCCTGTCGTCGGACGTTGATCAGCTGTTGCTGCGTCAGGTGGCGGGCCATCTGGACAGTCAGCGGGTTGTGCTGGCGCCTGCGACCCTCGGCTTCACGCCGGATGTCCAGGTGCTGCTGACGATTACTCGTCTGGACTCGGGCGAATCGCAACCAGCGATCCTGGATGCGCAATGGCGCCTGATCGACCGTCGTGGCCAGGTTCGCGATAACCGCATCATTCACCTGCAGGAGCAGCACGCAGGCGGCACGGCGGCTCAGGTTCAGGCTCAGGGGGTGTTGCTGCAGCGTCTGGCCGAGCAATTGTCCGTGGCGCTCAAGCCACTGGCTAATCAACCGCCGATCGCTGAAGCACCCAAAAAGCCTGCTCCGAAGCCAGTGGCTCCCGCGGCAGAGCAAGAGAAACAGCCGAAGATCCCGATGGCCTCGCCGATCCGGACCGATATGGAAGTGTTCAGGTTCTAAGCCTGGATTGATCCAAGAACAAAGCCCGCAGTGATGTGGGCTTTGTTGTTTCTGCAGGGTGCAGATATCTGTCGCTTGTCCTGGCCTCTTCGCGAGTAGGCTCGCTCCCACAGGCCCTGCGTCGTTCGCGCGATAGGTGTACGACACAAAACCTGTGGGAGCGAGCCTGCTCGCGAAGAGGCCGGGACACAGGCAACAAAAAAGCCCGCAGACGATCACTCGTCTGCGGGCTTCTTCACTTCTGGGGTTTAAGGCTTACGCCCGACGCTCATGCATCCGCGCCAGTTGTCGCTCCAGCATCGACGGATAAGGCTCCATCAACCGCTCCACACAGCACGCACCCTCAGGGCTGGCAATCGGGCGGATCCGCGCACGCTGGCGTATCAGCGCGTCGTCACCGATCTTGCGCTCCACCAGCAGCAGGTTGCGGCTGTGTTGCGACAAGGCCAGGGCATCCTGAGCGGCTTCGGTCAGCAGCAGGTCGATCTGGCTCAGACCGAATAGCTCATCACCCAGCGTCAGGCCCAGCTGCAATTGCAGGGTGATGCCGCTGTCTGCAACTTCAATCTGCAACTGATGACCCAAGGCTCGCAGCAATTCACCGCAGCAGATTGCGTTGGTCAGGTAGTCATCGCCGCTGTCTTCGGTGTGGAACAGCATCAGCGTGCTGCCATCGTTCAGGGTGTGCAGTTCGCTCTGATAGAGCGAAGCTGCCTGATCGAGGCAGTCGCGATAGCGTTTCAGCAGTTCTTCCAGGCGGGTGCGAGGCAGACGACGCAGTTGATCTTGAGCGCCCAGTTGCACGGCCAGTACGGCGCTGTGCTGCGGCACGTTCGAAATCACCGGTTTGGCGAGCGGTTTAGGCGCAACGTCGGCCGATTCATCACGCAAGTCAGCAAACGCATCGTCGTCATCGTCGTCATCGTCGTCTTCAACGGTGCTGACACTGCGCCGTGGCGCTGGCTTGAGGCCAGCCACAGGTTTGCTTTCATCGAAACTCGGATCCCGCAGGTTGCGCACTTCGAAGGACGGCTCGTTATCGTCGGCGTCTTCATAGTCGCTGTCGTCGTATTCCGGCTCCGGCACGGGTTCCGGTTCGGCCGGCTCCGGCGCGAAGTTGGCGTGCAGCTGACGGGCCAGGTCGCCGATCTCGTCCTGGCGCTCGGTGGCCGGGGTGTATTCGTCGATATTGCGCAGCCACACGCGCAGTTGCAGCAGCGGCGTGGAGATGTGCCGGCCCAGGCGCAGGCTCAAGGCCAGGGACAGGGCCAGCAGAATCGCACTCAAAATGCCCATGCTTTGCAGGCTGATGGTCATGGGCTGCTGGAACTGATCCATGTCCAGGCTGATGCGCAGTTGCCCGGCGGTGACGTCCTGGAACGTGATCTTGCTCTGGTACATGCCCTCGGCTTCGCCCAGCAGGCTGTGCTTGGGGCGCTGACCGGCTTCGGCGAGGATGCGGTTATCCACGCTGTAAATGGCGGCGTGGGCCACCAGCTTGTTTTTGGTCAGGTTGTTGAGCAGCACGTTGAGGCTGAGGATGTCGTTGGACACCAACAGCTCCGTGGCGGACGTGGCAGTCTGCGTGGTCAGGCTTTCACCCAGCGCATCGGCCTGCTCGTGCATGGCCTGCTTGAACTGCAAACCCATCACGCAGGCGTAGATCACCAGGGCCAGAGCGACCAGGATCACGTTATGGCTGGCGATGCGCAATGCAATCGGTACACGGCGGTGGCGCAGTGCACGGAAGATCAGCAGAAAGAAGTTATCGGTTTTTACTGGCGTGGGCCGGTTCACTTGAGCTCGGCTCTTTTGTCCGTGAAGTTGACGCGCAGTATAGCGACAGGCCCTAGACCGGCAAAGCGCTCACGGTGCCCGATGGTCACTGAAAGTGGGTAGAATGCGGTTTTTTTCCACTTGCGGGGGTGCGCCTTGCGCGAAATCGTCCTGATAAACATCACGGGAGTCGACCGACCGGGTCTGACTGCGGCCATTACCGGCGTTCTGGCCCAGGGTGGTGTGAACATTCTCGACATTGGTCAGGCGGTGATCCACGACACCCTGTCGTTCGGCATCCTGGTTGAAATTCCTGATACCGAGCAAGGCAAGTCGGTGCTCAAGGACATCCTGTTCAAGGGGTACGAGCTCGATCAGCAGGTGCGATTCACCCCGGTGTCCGAAGGGGATTACCAGCAGTGGGTCGGCAATCAGGGCAAAAAGCGCCACATCGTGACGCTGTTGACCCGCAAAGTAACCGCCGGACAGTTGCAGGCCGTGAGCTCGATCACCGCCAAATATGGCCTGAACATCGACCACATCGATCGCTTGTCCGGGCGCATGCCGCTGGACACCCCGGCCGACAAGGGCAAGGGCTGCATCGAGTTTTCCGTGCGCGGCGAAGCGGCTGACCCGCAGGCGCTGCGGGCTGAATTCCTCAGCGTCGCCCAGGAACTGAACGTCGACATCGCCTTTCAGGAAGATTCGCTGTTTCGCCGTAACCGCCGCCTGGCGGTATTTGACATGGACTCGACGCTGATCGAAGCCGAAGTCATCGACGAACTGGCCAAGGCCGCAGGCGTGGGCGATCAGGTGTCGGAAATCACCGAGCGAGCGATGGCCGGTGAACTGGATTTTCGCGCGAGCTTCAAGGAACGCCTGGCCTTGCTCAAGGGGCTGGACGTCAGCGTGCTGGATTCGATCGGTGCTTCGTTGCGCCTGACTGAAGGCGCCGAAACCCTGTTTGCCGAGCTAAAGCGCCTGGGCTACAAGACCGCGATCCTGTCGGGCGGCTTCACCTACTTCGCCAAGCAATTGCAGGCCAAGTTGGGCATCGACTATGTGTTTGCCAACGAGCTGGAAGTGGTCGACGGCAAGGTCACCGGTGTGGCGGTCGAGCCGATTGTCGATGCGCAGCGCAAGGCGGATCTGCTGAAGGAGCTGGCGCACAAGGAAGGTTTGCGCCTGGAGCAGACCATTGCGGTCGGCGACGGTGCCAACGATTTGCCGATGCTGGCAATTGCCGGCCTGGGCGTGGCGTTCCGCGCCAAGCCGCTGGTGAAGCAGTCGGCAAAGCAGGCGATTTCCACCCTTGGATTGGATGGCGTGCTGTATCTGCTGGGCTTTCGGGATCGCGACGGGCAGCTCTGAGTCTCCCCAGGGCTGAAAGGCGCTTGTGGCGAGGGAGCTTGTCGGATCGCCGCACCGTCCCGCTGGGCTGCGAAGCGGCCCCGAAAAAGGACTGCTACGCAGTCCATACGGGAGCAAGATCCCTCGCCACAGGTATTGGATTCATCCTCAGAGCGACTTCCACAACGAATCGAAATCCTCCTCGACGCCGCTCCCCGCGGCGTTGTCGTTTCTGCTCGCCTCCAGCGAACGGTAGGCAAACTGATTGAAGCTGTTGGTGCTCGCCACCCGCCGATCCAGCCCGGCGCGGCGTTCCTGGCCGTTGGTGTTGATCAGCACTTTGCTGCCTTCCTGAAAGGGCAGGCGCGGAGCGAGCAACGTGGCGGGCAGGTCGATGGCGCTGATTTCCGGCAGCAACAGGCCGCGCAGATATTGACTGTGGTCGTCCCGCGTTCGCACCAGTTGCAACCCGCAAGGCTCGGCGTAAGGCGCGACCTGCTCGATCCCCATTTGCGTCCCGCCGCCGCGCACCTGACGAATCCAGCGCACCACCGCAATACTCCAGCCCTGATTGGCAGAGTCCTGGATGCCGATCATTTCGCCAGCCTGCAACTCAGCGGGCACTGCGTCGGGCCACGCCAGGCAATAACCGCCGGGGCTGTGGTTGATGACCGGCAGGGCGTAAGTCGGAAAGTGCCGATTGTTATCGGCCGCCTCCTGGCCGTCGTCGCTCTGGAGGTGCGGGTATTCAATTTCTTCGTAGGGCAGCAAGGTATCGGCGCTGCCGTGGGGGGCGGCGTCGAACGCGTGGTGCCATTGGTCCTTTCCCTGGTTCGTCGGGGACGTTGCCGAGAACTGCGCGAGTCGAGTACCGGGGTTTTTCAGAATATCGCTGAACGAACGTTGCCCGCCCAGGTAGAAGTGCAATGCGCTCATGCCCACACACAAGGTCAAGGTGCCTTGGCCAACCGTGCGCTGAAAACTGCGCTCGGCCGCCTGGCCCCAGGCAGCGTGCAGGTGTTGCAGGGTATCCAGGCTGAGCCCGGTCGGTACCGGCAGCGGCGGTGTGCCGTCATTGCCTTGCAGATGCGCTTCGATGGCGGCGACCAGCGGCTGCGGATCAATCCCCAGCAAACCGGCCTGCTGCTCGGCCCTGAATTTCGAACGATAGCGCGGCCCGGTGTCGAGGTCCGCCGCGACGGCAAACAATCCGTCTGCGGGTTGGCCGGGTTGCAACTTTATCCATTGGCTCCAGGGCTCCAAGACCTCGGCGAGCCGGGCGATCTGGTTCTGGCGCAGTTGATTGCAGCGGGAGGCGCCCAGCAGCAGGGCGGTTACATAAGTCTGTTCGACGCTCAGGGTTTTGGTCTGGCTGGCCAACTCATCGCGCAGGCTCAGGTGCTGGAGTTTGAGTGCGCAGGCGATCCGATACAGCTGATGCAGCTCCAGCCACAGGCCTTCCGGTACCGGGCAATACAGTTGAGTCGAGCGAATCAGCGGCCCGTTCAGGCAATGGATCGCCCGCTGCAACGCTTGGGTCAGCAGCGATGCTCGGTCCTTGCTGAAGCGCGGGGTGATGCGCACGACGATCTGTTTGTAACCAATCGCCAAGTGATTTTGCAGGGCCTGGCAGAGGTTGGCGATCTTGCGCGAACGCTCGTCGAGCACTATCGCCTGGTGCAGGAAATGCCGTTCCAGGTGTTTGCAGACGTAATACACCTCGGGTCGCAACAGTTCGAGCAGTTGCAGGCGATTGTCGCTGGGGGTGAGCAGCTGGTTGAGTTCGCTCAAGCCTTGATAGAGCAGGCGAGCGGTTTCACCGATGTTTGCTTTGGGCAGGTTGGCGATCCAGCGCTTGAGGTCGCGTGGCGTCGGTTCACAGAATGTCAGGCGCAATTGAGCCGGGATCGGGGCGCGTAGCAGCAGGTGAGGGCTGGTTTCATTCATGCCGTAGAAAAACTCCAACCGGGAAATGGGCAGTGAATGATCTGACTGTAGCAGTTACGGATGTCGACCGTTTGTCTGTCAGTCGAGTGCTGCCCGGGCGTACTACTAATCTGACACACGTGCGACTGGATACGCACGGTCGTGCGGCCTGCTGCCTACGCAGGGCAGGTCTCTTGTAACTTCAAGGAGATGAGGTTCATGTCTAGATACGTAGTGGCAAATCAATGGGGCGGTAGTTCGGCACCCTGGCATCCGGGCGGAGACTGGACGTTGGGTGCGAGGGACAACCAGAACGTGGTCGCGATCGAGATCAAATCGGGCGATGGCGGGAAGAGCTTCACCGGCACCATGACTTACGCGGGTGAAGGTCCCATTGGCTTCAAGGCTCAGCGCACGGGCCAGAACCAGTACAACGTGGAAAATCAGTGGGGCGGCAACGACGCTCCATGGCATCCGGGTGGCAAGTGGGTCATCGGCGGCCGTGATAATCAGAACGTTGTGGCGTTGAGCGTCACCTCCAGTGATGGAGGGAAAAACCTCAGTGGCACCAATACCTACGCCAACGAAGGGCCGATCGGCTTTCGTGGACAGATAGAGTAACGGCGCTACCGAAATGTCCGCCCCTTCGAAGACGTTCGACGGGGCGGATTAGCCAATCAGGCTGTTGGCAGGCCCAGTGCCTGGCCCATTTGTACTGGCGACAGGGCGCCGAGCCCTTCAGCCCACTTCACCTGATCCGGTCCGAACAGCACCACAGCGGTCGAACCCAGCTTGAAGCGACCCAGTTCCGCACCTTTTTCCAGATGGATTGGCGCGCGGGCGGCTTCGTCGTAACGGAAGGTTTTCAGCTCGCGTTTCGGCGGCGTCACCAGCCCGGCCCACACGGTTTCAATCGACGCCACGATCATCGCGCCCACCAGCACCACGGCCATCGGCCCGCGCTCGGTGTCGAAAATGCACGCCACACGTTCGTTGCGGGCAAACAGTTCCGGCACGTTTTCGGCGGTGGTCTGGTTGACCGAGAAAATCCGGCCCGGGATGTAGACCATCTCGCGCAGGGTGCCGGCCAGCGGCATGTGCACGCGGTGGTAGTCTTTCGGTGACAGGTAAATCGTCGCAAAGTCGCCGCCCATGAACGGCGCAGCATTGGCGGCATCACCGCCCAGCAATTCCAGCACGCTGAAACTGTGGCCCTTGGCCTGGAACACGCGGCCATGTTCGATCGGGCCGAGTTGGCTGACCGCACCGTCGGCCGGGCTGAGAATGGCGCCCGGGGTTTCATCGAGCGGGCGAGCGCCGTCTTTCAAGGCGCGGGTGAAGAACGCGTTGAAGTGCTCGTAAGCCGTCAGGTCTTCGACCAGCGCCTGGGACATGTCCACCTGATAGCGCTTGGCGAACCAGGCGGTAAAGGCATTCTTGAACCAACGCACGCGGCATTCGGCAATGCAGCCGGCCAGTCGCGAGAGCAAGTGGTGAGGCAGCAGGTATTGGCTGAGGATAAACAAACGCTTATTCATGGACTGTCCTTAAAAACCTTAAATCTCTACGGGCGTATCGGGGTGGTTGCCCCATTCGCCCCAGGAGCCGGCGTAGCCTTTGACCCGCGGATAACCGAGGGATTTGGCCACCAGATAAGTGAAGCCAGAGCGATGGTGAGTCTGGCAGTGGGTAATGACTTCTTTGTCTTTGGTGATACCGAGTTGTTCCAGGATCTGCGGCATGTCCGTGCGGATGCGCAGGTTGCGCGCTTGATCCATGCCGGCCGTCCATTCGAAATTCACCGCGCCGGGAATGTGCCCGGCCTTGGCTGCCAGGACTTTCTCGCCGGAGTATTCCAGTGGGCCACGCGCGTCCCAGATCGCCAGGTCGGCGGCACCGAGACGGCTTTGCAGGTATTCGCGGGTGGCGGTCGGCTCGTCGTGCAGGGTCAACGCAATCGGGCCGCCAGCGGGGGCCGGGATCTGGATCGACATGGGCATGCCTTCTGCCAGCCAGGCTGTCAGGCCGCCGTCGAGATAGTGGTAGTTGCGATGGCCGATGACATCGAGCAGCCAGATAAAGCGCCCGGCCCAGCCGCCGCCTTCGTCGTCATAGACCACGTAGGTGGCATTGGCGTTATGTCCCAACTCACCGAACAACGTTTCGAGTGCCGCTTGCGGCGGCATCAGCCCAGGCGCAGGCGCCTGGCCGAGTTGTGTGCGTTTGGGATCGACAAAGCGTGCACCGGGAATATGCCCTTCGGTATAGCGGGCACTGCTGGTCAGGTCCACCAGAATCAGTTCGCGGGACTCAAGGCGAGGGAGCAAGTCGCTCGGCTCGATGACCAGCGCCAAGCCAGAGAAGTCAGACATGTGAGGTCTCCAGAGCACAAAAGGGAGGATTGTAGCGCAGCATTCATTGACCGCGCTGGCTAAAGCTATGGAGTGCCTTTTCAATGCACTGCGCGGTTTTGCCGAAGGCTTGCACGGTGATTTCCGAGAACGGCCCGCCGCCCTGATCCGCCACAACGACCATGATCACCCGACCATTGTTGACCAGCGAGCGCAGCAGCAGGTGTTCGCCGCGAAACTGCGCACGCAGGCTGGCGGGTAGCAGCGCCGAGAACTGGGCGTTGTTGGCCGGGGTCAATCGCACCTGGGCCTGTTGCGAGAGCAACCGTTGCAGCACAGTGCTCTGACTCACGACCAGGTTTAGCCCCGCCGCTTCCTTCGCCAGCCCGGCCGTTTGATGCGCACGCAAATTGGCGTGGGTGCGGTCAGCCATCAATATCATCACTCGACGCATACCGCATGCGACCAGTGCGTCCCGGGCCGACGTGGTCAAGTGCATCGCATTGGTGAAGCGGCTCGGCTCAACCAGCAGTTCAGCACATTGTTTACGCCATGCCGTCAGGTTTTCGGTGGTCGGCGCCGGTGCCGGCAGCAACCCGGCGTGAATGCGGTTCACGCCCGAGGGCCAGATCAACGCTACGGCGGGGTGCCAGATGTCCGGCATGGCGTGCTGGTGCGCGCTGTTCACGGCTTGTTGATGCAGTTGTTGCTGCACGTCGCTCATCGGCATTTGCAGGTAAAGGCTGGTCAGGTATTGCCAGCGCTCGCTGTGCGGGCTGTCCCAGGCCTGTTGCGCCGACAGTGCCAGGCCATTGGCCAGCAACACGGTATTGGCCGGTTGGTTGAGCCAGCGACGCAAGGTCGGATCGTCATCGAGGCGATTTTGCTGGCGCAAGGGATGCTCGCTGTCCCGGGCAATACGCAGGACTTTGACCAGTTCGCGCTGCTCGTTGAGCAGCAGGCGATAACCTTGCTGCACCCAGATTGGCAGGCGCCAGATGTCCACCAGCGCCTGGCAGATGTCCAGCAGGCGAACGCCGAACAGGTCCTTTTCGACTTTGCGCGCTGACTCGCCTTTATGAATGACCCGCAGTTCCCATTCTTCGAGCAACTGCGGATGAGTCAGCGCCATCGGCCAGAGCGGCGAGAGAAATAGCAGGCTGCCCCAGTGGATGTCCTGCCAGAGCCGCGCCAGGCGAGCGGCAAAAAAACCGTTGGCCTGTTGGGTCGCGTGCTGGCTGATCATCTGCAGCTGACGCAACGCCACCGGGATCTGTGATTGCGGTTCGGCAGGCAACCGGGCGAGCAATTCCTCGGTGCGTTTCAACCCGAGACGATTGATCGCCACCTCAAGGTTTTCCGCCGGGTCGGTCATGCTGCCGTGGGTATGACGATTGGCTTCACGAATCACGCTCAAGGCCAGGGCCGGGCTGTCCTGCAACAATTCGGCGATGTCGCGAATCGAGCTGCGGTTGTCGGCGAGGGCCTTGCAGACACGGTCGTGACTGTCTTGCGGAACCGGCAGACGCACGCCATCGAGAAGCTTGACCCAGCCTTCAAGAGTGGTTGGTTTTGGGATCGGGGTGTTCGTTTCGTTAGCCATGGTTGGACGTGATCATCGTCTGCATTACCTATGCCCAGAGAGGGCTAAATTAGCTTTTCGCTTGAACTGGCTATAGTCTGGCGCAGTTTTGCCGATAAGTAGAAGAAGAGATTTTTTAACTTCCGAATATGACCTTGAACCCGACTCAGTAAGTGCTCTCCTACCTATGGCTAAAATAATCGGCATCATCGTCGTATTCGCGAGCGTGCTCGGCGGATACGTGCTTTCCCACGGCAAGATTGCCGCCCTGATTCAACCTTTCGAGGTGTTGATTATCGGTGGTGCGGCCCTCGGTGCATTCCTGCAGGCCAACCCAGGTCACATGTTCAAACTCGTTCTCAAGAAAGCGCTGGGAATGTTCAGTTCGCGGTTCAACCACACGTTCTATCTGGAAGTGCTGGGCCTGATCTACGAGATCCTCAACAAGAGCCGCCGCGAAGGCATGATGGCGATCGAAGGCGACATCGAAGACGCCGCCGCGAGCCCGATCTTCGCCAAGTACCCTGCGGTTCTGAAAGATGACCGCATGACCGCCTACATCTGCGATTACCTGCGCATCATGTCCTCCGGCAACATGGCGCCCCATGAGCTCGAAGGTCTGTTCGACATGGAACTGACCAGCCTCAAGGAAGACCTCGATCACCCGTCCCACGCCGTGAACGGCATCGCCGACGCCATGCCTGGCTTCGGTATTGTCGCGGCCGTATTGGGTATCGTGGTGACCATGGCCTCCCTGGGTGAAAGCGATCAGAAAATGATCGGCTTACACGTGGGTGCGGCACTGGTAGGTACTTTCTTCGGTATTCTCGCCGCCTACGGCTTCTTCGGCCCGCTGGCCCATGCCCTGGCCCACGAAGCCAAGGAGGAGCTGAACGTCTACGAAGCCATCAAGGCTTCGCTGGTTGCTTCGGCTTCCGGCATGCCGCCATCGCTGGCAGTGGAATTCGGCCGCAAGGTTTTGTACCCGGCGCACCGTCCTAGCTTCGCTGAGCTGGAACAAGCGGTTCGCGGTCGCTAAGTCATGGAAAACAACCAGCCGATAATCATCAAACGCGTAAAAAAATACGCGGCCGGACATCACGGGGGCTCCTGGAAAATCGCCTTCGCGGACTTCGCGACGGCGATGATGGCGTTCTTCCTGGTGCTGTGGTTGCTGTCTACCGCCACGCCGGAACAGAAGATTGCCATCGCCGGTTACTTCAAGGACCCGGTCGGTTTTTCCGAAAGCGGCACGCCATACATCATCGATCTGGGCGGCTCCCCGACCCTGGCGCCGGAGAACACCCTCAACCCTGAGGTGAAGTCTCAGCCGCAGCCGGACCGAGTCACCGTCGACACCGACCAGGTCGAAGGCATGGCCGAACAGGTGGAGAAGGAACGCCTGGAACTGTTGTTGCAAGAATTGCAGAACAAGGTTGATGAAAACCCGCAGCTGCAAAAATTCAAGGACCAGATCCTGTTCGAAATCACACAGGACGGCTTGCGCATCCAGATCATGGACGCGGAAAACCGGCCTATGTTCGACTCAGGCTCAGCGCGTCTGAAACCGTATTTCGAAGACATCCTGCTGGCCATGGCCGACACCATCAAAGCGGTGCCGAACAAGATCAGCATCAGCGGCCATACCGATGCCAAGCCGTACTCGGGCACCGGTGATTTTGGTAACTGGGAACTCTCAGCCAACCGTGCCAACGCCGCCCGCCGTGCCCTGGTCGCCGGCAGCTATCCGGATCAGCAAGTGGCGCGGGTGGTCGGTTATGCCTCGTCCGCGCTGTTCGATCGCGAGAACCCGTTCAACCCGGTCAATCGCCGGATCGACATCGTAGTGCTGACCAAAAAGGCCCAACGCGCCATCGAAGGTTCGCAAGGCGTTGAACCGGCACCTGCGCCAACGCAAGGGCAGGGCGGTCCGGGCGAAGTGCCGGCCACGCCGGTCGATCCGAACGCATTGCCGGCGGATAAACAACCGCTGCCGGCCCATGAGCTTCGTGAGCGATTGAATATCTTCGAAGACCCGGCACCGAAACCGGTGGAGCCGCCGAAGCAGTGACCCATAACAATCAAGCCGACAGAGATGTCGGCTTTTTTGTGCGGCTTTCACGGGGTTGGCCGTCTCTGCATTTTTAGCGTGGGAATGGTCCCTGTGGGAGCGAGCCTGCTCGCGAAGGCTTTGTGTCGGGCGACGGGGGGAGGGCGGTGTACATATCCGTTTCTGCGGTAACGGCCGCCTATGGTTTCGCTCTTGCAGCGAGTCACTTGGAAAATCCCCAAGTAACCAAGGGCTCTTGCCCCTGATGTTCGGTGCCTCGCCCAGGCTCGGCATGCCCTCGCTCCGGTCCTGCTCCGCGGGCCCGCCGCCATCGGCCATTCATGGCCAGGGGCGGCTAACCCGGCATCCATGCCGGGTTGCCCACTACGCAGAACCTCCACTCGGCCTCTCGAGGGGGCGTGCACCGCAACAGCGCCGCGAGGCGGCCTGATAGCCGACCTGATTGTCAGGAGGTGTTTCCCTGTCGGAACCGGTTTGCTGGTGAGATTAGAAGTTGTAGGAACGGTCTGAAATTTTGTGGCGGGGTTCTCAGACTTGCGGGCGTCTGCCTATAGTTTCGCTGTCGCCGACAAATCGGTGATCGACTTTAGCCGGTCGTATCAGATGATGCACAAGCGCCCGTATAATCGCGGCGTTTTTGCTGCCTGGCATCTATGTCTATGGTGGCTGTGCGTGGGACACCTCAGGGTGTGCCGGGTTCATCTGTCCGGTCGGCTAACCCGCGCACAGCTACCACCCCAATTCGTTTAGCCGCGAAAGGGTGGGAGTTTCACCTATCAGATGAGATTCAAGTCATGTCCAAATATCACCCGCTCCAAGGCAATTTCAGCGTCGGTCCGACGCTGTTCATCGACACCGAAGCCAAAGTTTCCGACCTTTTGGAAACCGCTACTCACCGAATCAAAGCCGCCCGTAACCTGCTCAACAGTGTCACGTGCCTGTGCGTCAAAGACGCCGAAGGTCACGACCTAGAGCATTTCGCCAATGCTGCGCATATGTTGTTGCAGGATGGGTGTGACGCCTTGGATGCGTTGGGCTGGAGGCTGGAAAAAGCAGCCCCCTGAAACCAGAAAGCCGCGAGATGATCGCGGCTTTTTTGTGGAGCATGCCTTTTGAGTACGACTTTTATTATTCGTAGCGCAGAGTAATCCTCTGGCTTAGCGACGATGGCAGAATGCACGATTTTATGATTGGAGATATGGAATGAATTCTACGCAAGTGGTTGACGCTGTTACGGCTCAAGTCCAATCGGCCAAAGATCGTGGACATCAAGAAGTCACTATCGAGAGCTTAGAAACCTACCTTGAAGCCCTAAAGCAGCACATTGAAAGCCAAGCGCCGTTGATGCAGGCAAACATCGATTTTCAAAGGCAAGCCAATGAATACGCTCATCAGTCAGAACAAGAGATGTTTCGCTCTGTGATTGTCAGTGGGCAGATTGCTTTAAAAACAAGTCTTTTGATCGGCGGTGGTGGAGCAGCGGCACTGCTCGCTTTCGCCAGTTCTGCTTGGAAAAGCTTAAAGCCAGAAGGGCTGGAGCTTCTTGGATTGACGGTGTTTCTTCTTGGGGTTGGGGTGCTGCTCGTAGGGATTGCAGCTGGCACGACTTATCTTTCCCAGAGTTTTTACCACGACGGACTAGGCAAGCCGGATAAGTGCTTGGAAGATAAAATCGCTGATCGACTTAGAGTGGCGGCTTGCGCCTTTGTTGTTTTGTCTTATTTGGTGTACGGGTGGTCGTGCTGGAACATATTTCGGATGATGAAAAGTTTTTCGATTGAGGCATTCATTCCTGTGAGTTGAGTTCTCCATTTTTGGAACACAATCGTTAAACGAGGATGACTCCGATCTGAAGTGTCAATTCGTCTACTCGATTGAGCCAAATCTTTGCTGGGGTGATTTGGTAGGACGAGGCGAAGTTCCACTGAGGCAAAAAAAAGCCGCGGGATAATAGCGGCTTTTTTGTGCCTGTCAGTAACCGCGACGAATGCGGTTTTTGAGCTGGTCGTGGAACAGGTCGGCATTACTCTTGTAGGTACCTCGAGCGGATTCACTGAAGGACTCTATTCCTGTCGAGCGCTCCAGCATGGCCTCTTTGCGGTACGCATCGATAAAAAAGTCGAGATCGGTATCACCACTCAGCTTCGGCCATTTATCGAGGTATAGCGGCAGCGCGCTGGCCCCGATCTTGTAAGAGCAGATCCTGCGATCACTGATGGTCGCCTCACCGATTTCGAACGGCACCCACCAGGACATGGCGGTCTCCTGCGAGACCACCGCCAGCAAGTGCGTGCATTCGGTAATGTTGCGGGTGATGACGGCGGTAATGTCGTCGGTCTGCTGGGATTCTGTGTCCAGCACATCGAGATAGGTCTTGATATTCGCCAGTTTCAGGCGCGCATTGATGGCCATCGCCTGGACGCGGTCGGTGTGGCGGTAACTAATAAATACAGGCATCAGAAATGTCCCTTGATCGCGAGTTCGCGGTAATAGGCGCCGAGGGCCGTGAGGCGGCAGCCGGTGGAATGGATGGCGGCGTAGTACATGTGCTCGGCGTCCACCGGTTCGATCAGGCTGTGGCGATTGCACTTTTGCAGCTGGGCGAAGACTTCGCCGTGGTCCGGGTCAAACGATGTTTCGGTGGGTTCGTAGCTGGGGTCGAGCGCAAAGACATGGCTGGGCTCCGGGAACCAATCCTTGAGTTTGCGCAGGGTCTCTTCGGCGATCAGTGGCGTGACCTCGCGCAAGGGGACAAATTGCGAGACGTTGGTCTTGAACACCGGCCGTTGTTCCCACGCCCCCAGCGCATTGTCGACGAACGAATACACGCTGCCGGGAGTGACCTTGCCCAGTACGTTGGCGGCCCCGCCGTGCAGTGCTTGCAGCAGCAGATCGGTAAACACGCCGTGACCGCGTCCTTCGAGCGCAACCTGGTCTTTTTTGCAGGCGGTGAGGATGGTCATGCCTTCGCCGATGACGCTGCTGCCGCCGCGTAACCCGCGCATCGCGGCGGCTGCGCCGGCCTGGCAGCAGTCGAGGATGATGATTTTGTTCTTGATGTGAGGGGCGTTGTCCGCCCAACTCAATATGTCGCTGATACGAATGCCATCGCCACCCGGTGCAAAGTCCTGAGGAATCAGCAGTCCTTCGTCGATGCTGGTATCGAACTGGCCGTGGCCGGCGAAATACAGCAGCGCCACATCACAATCGCCGGAAAACAGACTTTGGATGTGCTGCTTCATGGCCGTCAGCGAAAGGTCATCTTCGGCTGAGGTCAGCACCTTGCTGCTGAAATTCGGTCGCCCGTTGGCGTGACGCTCCAGCACTGAGGCCATGGCCATCGCGTCGTTGTTGCATCCGCTCAATGGGGAGACGTGGGCGTAATGGTTGATCCCGATGAACAATCCCTTGCGCATGGCTCATCCCGCCGCGTGAGTGCGAATGGCACTGATGATGCTGTTGGTGTTCCAGGCACACTCAGCATGTGCGGCCTGGCGTACTACGGCAGAAATCCGCTCTGCACCAAAGGGTTTGACCGCAATGATCACCTTGCCCATGCGCCGGGCGATCTCGATTTCCTTGTTGATCCACTTGCTGTAGGTGGAATACATACCCGCCATGATCAGCACCGCCGAGCAAGGCCTGATCTTGTTCTCGATGGCTTCTTCCAGTTGTTTATCGGTCTGGGCGCCGATGATCGGGTTGTCCGTCGGCACTGAAAAATTTTTGAACGTGAAGCCGGGTTTGGCGTTGAGCAGGCGCACGAGGTTGTCGTGGGCGTGGGGATAACTCCACGAGTGGCTGATGAACAAATGATAGGTTTGCATGGATGTCCCTCGGTATCGCCGGAATGCGAAGAGGGCTTGAATGTATGCACTTGGATGGCCGCAACAAGGGCTGCGCGGTTAAAGAGACGGGTCCTTCAAGCAGGCGCGCAAATGCCCTACAGAGCTGTCTGACGTTTAAAAGGCGGGGGATTTTCAGGGCGCAACGAACAATCCGCCGCCCCGTGTGCATCGGAGCGGCTGGACTGTCTGTTTAGTAGCTGGTTTCGGGCAGGCTGGCGATGATCGAGCGATAGCTGTTCATCCGCTGCTGCTGCACGCGGCCTTCTTCCAGCGCCTTGAGCAGGGCGCAACCCGGCTCGCGGTCGTGCTTGCAGTCGCGGAAGCGGCAGGTGCCGATCAAGTCGTTGAACTCGATGAAACCGGCTTCGACGTCGGCACGGCTGACGTGGCCCAGACCGAATTCGCGGATACCCGGGGAGTCGATCAACTCACCGCCACCGGGGAAGTGGAACAACCGCGCGGTCGTGGTGGTGTGGGTGCCCTGGCCGGACAGCTCGGACAGCGGGCCGACACGGGCTTCGACTTCCGGCAGCAGGCTGTTGACCAGCGAGGACTTGCCGACGCCGGACTGGCCGACGAATACGCTGATGCGTCCGTCCAGCTGTTTTTGCAGCTGTTCCATGCCGTTGCCGTGGTGCGCCGAGACCTCCAGCACCGGGTAACCCAGCGTGCGGTAAACCGCCAGCAAGGCATTCAGCGCCGGGGCGTTCTGCTCGTCGATCAGGTCGAACTTGTTGAGCAGCAGCAGCGGACGAATCCCGGCGTGCTCAGCAGCGACCAGGTAACGGTCGATCAGGTTCGCGTGTGGCTCGGGCAGCGGGGCGAAGACGATGACGATCATATCGACGTTGGCTGCAACGGGCTTGAGCTGGCCACGGCTGTCCGGACGGCAAAGTTCGGTTTTACGCGGCAGTTGCGCCACGATTACCCCGATGCCTTGGTTGCCGGCACGCCAGACCACCTGATCACCAGTCACCAGCGCCGGCAGGTTGGCGCGCAAATGGCAGCGGAACACTTCGCCGGCCAGTTCGCCCTCAAGGGCTTCGACTTCGACCTGCACACCGAAGTGCGCGATCACCAGGCCCGTCTGTTCCGGACCCAGGTCGCCGCCCTCAAGTGCCTCGACAGCCGAGGACTCGCGTTTGGCGGCGCGGGCAGCGCGTTCACCTTGGATCTTTTCGATGCGCCAGTTTTGACGACGATTGAGTTGGCGTTTGGCCATGGGTGTTCCGTATCAAGAATGCAGCGATTAGGTAAAACGGCCGCGAGTTTAGCACGCCCGGGCGCCGCCCTAGGCTAAACTGCGCAGCATTGCCTAGGAGCCGACACATGCAAAACCCGCAGAATCTGATCTGGATCGACCTGGAAATGACCGGTCTGAACCCTGATACCGACGTCATCATCGAAATGGCGACCATTGTCACCGACAGTGACCTGAACACCTTGGCCGAAGGGCCGGTGATCGCCATTCACCACAGCGACGAGATCCTCGCCGGCATGGACGAGTGGAACACCCGTCAACACGGCGGCTCGGGCCTGACCCAACGGGTGCGCGACAGCCGCATCAGCATGGCCGAAGCCGAAGCCGAGACCATTGCCTTCCTGGAGAAATGGGTGCCAAAGGGCAAGTCGCCGATCTGTGGCAACAGCATCTGCCAGGACCGTCGCTTCCTTTATACCCACATGAAATCCCTGGAAAGCTACTTCCACTACCGCAACCTCGACGTGTCGACCCTGAAAGAGCTCGCCGCACGCTGGGCACCGGACGTGCGCGACAGCTTCAAGAAAGGCAGCACCCACCTGGCCCTGGACGACATCCGCGAATCCATCGCCGAGTTGCAGCACTACCGCAAGCATTTCATCAAGTTCTGAAGGGTGTCGGGCCTTTGTGGCGAGGGAGCTTGCTCCCGCTCGGCTGCGAAGCAGTCGTAAAACCTGCAAATGCGGTGTGACTGGAAGAATGCCGGGGAGCGCTTCGCGCTCCAGCGGGAGCAAGCTCCCTCGCCACAGGTTGCGTGTAATGCGTTCTCTTGCCCTCTTTTGGTGCCGGGACTAAATGGCTAGACTGCGCGCCTTTCTGCAAGGACCGCCACCATGTTGCTGATGCTCTACCTGATCGCCATCACCGCCGAAGCCATGACCGGTGCCCTGTCCGCTGGTCGTCGCGGCATGGACTGGTTTGGTGTGGTGCTGATCGCCTGCATTACGGCGTTGGGCGGCGGTTCGGTGCGCGACGTGCTGCTCGGTCACTACCCGCTGACGTGGGTTAAACACCCGGAATACCTGGTGCTGACATCGATTGCAGCCATGTTCACGGTTTTCGCTGCGCGCTGGATGCGTCACTTGCGCTCACTGTTTCTGGTGCTCGACGCCGTGGGGCTGGTGGCATTCACCCTGATCGGCTGCATGACCGCCCTGGAAATGGGTCACGGCATGCTGGTGGCCTCGGTCAGCGGCGTGATCACCGGGGTGTTCGGCGGCATCCTGCGCGACATCTTCTGCAACGACATCCCGCTGATCTTCCGCCGCGAACTCTACGCCAGCGTCTCGTTCGCTGCGGCGTGGTGCTACATGCTGTGCATCTACCTGCAATTACCCGGCGAACAGGCGATTTTGATCACGTTGTTTGGCGGTTTCCTGTTGCGGTTGCTGGCGATTCGTTTCCACTGGGAAATGCCGAAATTCGTTTATAACGACGAAGCCTGACGCTCGGCGTGTTGTTTCAGCGCCCACTCGACGTGTTCCCGCACCAGTTCCGACGGATAGTCGCGCCGCGCTTTCAATGCTTCCAGCACCGGAATGCTCGAGGGTGCGTTCCCTAGCCCGACGGCGAGGTTACGCAACCAACGCTCGTAACCGGCACGGCGCAATGGTGAACCTTCGGTGCTGCTGAGGAACCTGTCCTCATCCCACATGAACAGTTCGGCCAGTTCGGCGTTGTCCAGGTTATGCCGTGGCTTGAAGTCGCTTTCGCCGGACGGGCGGGCGAAGCGGTTCCACGGGCAGACGATCTGGCAGTCATCGCAACCGAACACCCGGTTGCCGATCAACGGGCGCAAATCTTCGGGGATCGCGCTTTTCAGTTCGATGGTCAGGTAAGAAATGCAGCGCCGGGCGTCCAGCACATAGGGGCCGACGAAGGCGTTGGTCGGGCAAATGTCCAGGCACGCAGTGCAGCGTCCGCAATGTTCGGTGCTGTGCGGTGGATCGACTGGCAGCGGCAGATCGACAAAGAGTTCGCTGAGGAAGAAGTAACTGCCGGCCTTGCGATTCAACACCAGGGTGTTTTTGCCGATCCAGCCCAGGCCGGCCTTTTCTGCAATGGCCTTTTCCAGCACCGGCGCGCTGTCGACGAAGGCGCGGTAGCCGAACGGCCCGATGACCGCCTGAATTTTTTCTGCCAGTTGTTGCACACGTTTACGGATCAATTTGTGGTAATCGCGGCCCAAGGCATAACGCGATACGTATGCTTTTTCCGGTTGGGCCAGTAATTGCGCCATTTGGGTATCGCCGGGCAGGTAGTCCATGCGCAGGGAAACTACGCGCAACGTACCGGGGACAAGCTCTTCGGGATGCGAGCGTTTGCTGCCGTGGGCGCCCATGTAATCCATTTCGCCGTGGTAGCCGGCCGCCAGCCAGCGCTCCAGGTGCTGCTCATGCTCGGCCAGGTCGAGGCCGCTGATGCCGACTTGCTGAAAGCCAAGCTCGCGGCCCCAGTCCTTGATGGATTGGGCGAGGGCGGGCAGGTCTGTAGTAATAGCGGGCATGAGGCGAGAGAAACCGGAGCTGAGGTGCGTATAATTCTGCCAGACATCGGAGCCCGAAGACGCATGCCGCACACTAAAGATGATTTACCCGACGCGCTGTACAGCGCCGCGCACGTGCGAGCCCTTGATGCGAATCTGATCGCGGCCGGCACGCCGGGCTTCGAATTGATGCAGCGTGCAGCGCGAGCGACCTGGCGTGGACTCGTCCGTCAGTGGCCGTCGGCGAATGAATTGACAGTCGTGGCCGGTCGCGGCAATAACTCCGGTGACGGTTATCTGGTGGCGGTGCTGGCGCGACGTGCCGGTTGGCATGTCCGGGTCTTGGCGGCTGGCGATCCCCAGCGTTTGCAGGGGGACGCGGCGCTGGCCCATGCCGCGGCGGTGTCCGAGGGCATTGCGGTTCAAGCCTTCACTGCGCAGTCGGAATTGCGTGGAATCGTGCTCGACGCCTTGCTCGGTACCGGTTTGACCGGCGAAGTGCGAGAGCCCTTCGCCAGCGCGATCACCGCAATCAACGCCAGTGGACTGCCGGTGGCGGCGGTGGATATCCCTTCGGGTTTGTGCGCCGATACGGGGCGCATATTGGGCACGGCTGTCCGAGCTGATCTGACCGTGACCTACATTGCCTTGAAGGTGGGATTGTTCACGGGGGACGCCGCGGATGTGGTCGGCGAGCTGGTGTTCAACGATCTGCAAGCCAGCGCCGAGTCGTTTAACGGGGTCGACATTGATGCACGGCGCCTGACAGCCGGTAATTTGCCGCGTCTGGCAGGCCGCGTGCCAACCGCCCATAAAGGCAAATTCGGTCACGTCTTGCTGATCGGCGGTGATCGTGGCTTCGGCGGTGCCATTCTACTGAGCGCGCAGAGCGCATTGCGCAGTGGTGCGGGGATGGTGTCCGTGGCCACACGCAGTGAACATGTGCCTGCGGCGTTGGCGAGAATTCCTGAAGCGATGGTGTTGGGCACTTCCTCGGCCAATCAACTGATGGAACTGCTGCAAAAGGTTTCCGTGTTGGTGGTCGGCCCGGGCTTGGGTCAGGCTGCCTGGGGGCGCAGTCTTTTGTCGGCGGCGGCCAACGCGCCGTTGCCGCAAGTCTGGGATGCCGATGCGTTGAATTTGCTGGCTTCAAACCATGTGAGCTTGCCCAAGGACTGCGTGATCACGCCGCATCCGGGTGAAGCGGCGCGGTTGCTGGGGATCAGCACCGCCGAAGTCCAGGCTGATCGCCCGGCGGCAGCTCATGCATTGAGCAAAAAATATACAGCTGTTGTGATTCTTAAAGGCGCCGGCAGTCTGATCGCCAGCCCCGACGGGCGCCTGGCGTTGTCTCATCAAGGGCATCCGGCCATGGCCACCGCGGGTTTGGGTGATGTGCTGGCCGGTCTGGTCGGCGCGTTGCTGGCCCAAGGCATGGACGCGTTCAACGCTGCTTGTCTGGCGGTCTGGCTGCACGCCAATGCCGGCGAGCAACAAGGTAAATCGGGCCGCGGGCTGGCGGCCAGTGATTTGATCCCAGCCATTCGTCAGTTGTTGGAGGAGCAAGCACCGTGTCTGAAGTAACCCTGTACCTGGCCGATGAAGAGGCGATGACCGCATTTGGCGCACGCATCGCACAAACCACCCAAGGGCACGGTCTGATTTTTCTGGAAGGCGATCTGGGGGCGGGGAAAACCACGCTGTCACGGGGCATTATCCGTGGCCTGGGGCATGTGGGGGCGGTAAAAAGTCCGACGTTCACCCTGGTCGAGCCTTACGAAATCGGCGACATCCGGGCCTTCCATTTCGACCTCTATCGACTGGTTGATCCGGAAGAACTGGAGTACCTCGGTATCCGCGACTACTTCGAAGACGACGCGCTGTGCCTGATCGAATGGCCCCAGAAGGGTGCAGGCTTTTTGCCAAAGCCCGACCTGACCATTACCATTAGCCCGCAAGACAGCGGGCGTTCGCTGAAAATTTTGTCCCAGGGCTCGCGCGGCGAGTCGTGGTGTGCCGCTTTGGCATTGGAATCCAATTAAATGATGGGGTCAGGTATGCGCTTTCGCGCGATGGTAGCTGCCGTAGGGATGTTGTTTTTGGCGGTGACCGTCGACGCTGTGGCCGAGACTAAGGTCAACAGCGTTCGCCTGTGGCGGGCGCCGGATAACACACGGTTGGTGTTCGACCTGACCGGGCCGGTGCAACACAGCGTTTTCACCCTGACCTCCCCGGATCGGCTGGTGATCGACATCAATGGCGCCTCCCTTGGCTCGCCGCTGAACGTCAACACCTCGAACACTCCGATTACCGCCATGCGCTCGGCCCAACGCACGCCGACCGATTTGCGGGTGGTCATCGACCTGAAAAAAGCTGTTACGCCAAAAAGCTTCACCCTGGCGCCAAATGCCCAATACGGCAATCGACTGGTGGTCGACCTGTTCGATAACGCTGCCGATGCCGCGCCAATACCGGCGCCAACCAACGTCGCGACGGTGGCCCCAGTGCCGGTCACGCCGGTAGAGCCTCCGGTGAAGCTGCCGCCTGCGCCTGCCGGCAAACGCGACATCATCGTGGTGATCGACGCCGGCCACGGCGGCGAAGACCCGGGTGCCTCGGGGTCTCGCGGTCAGCGTGAAAAAGACGTGGTGCTGGCCATCGCCCGCGAATTGCAACGCCAGGTCAACGGCATGAAAGGCTTCCGCGCCGAACTGACCCGTACCGGCGACTACTTCATTCCATTGCGCGGCCGTACCGAAATCGCCCGCAAGAAAGGCGCCGACCTGTTCGTGTCGATCCACGCCGATGCCGCCCCTTCGGCTGCGGCGTTCGGTGCGTCGGTGTTTGCCCTGTCTGATCGCGGCGCCACCTCGGAGACGGCCCGTTGGCTGGCCGATAGCGAAAACCGTTCCGACTTGATCGGCGGTGCCGGCAACGTCAGCCTCGACGACAAGGACCGCATGCTCGCGGGCGTGCTCCTCGATCTGTCGATGACGGCTTCCCTGACGTCCAGCCTGAACGTTGGCCAAAAAGTCTTGAGCAACATCGGTCGCGTCACGCCGCTGCACAAACAGCGCGTGGAGCAGGCCGGGTTCATGGTGTTGAAGTCGCCGGACATCCCGTCGATCCTGGTCGAAACCGGGTTCATCTCCAACGCCAACGAAGCGTCCAAACTGGCTGCCGCGAACCACCAGCAGGCGCTGGCGCGTTCGATCAGCAGTGGCGTGCGCCAGTTCTTCCAGCAGAACCCGCCGCCGGGCACCTACATCGCCTGGCTGCGTGATTCCGGCAAGATCGCTCAAGGCCCACGTGACCACAGGGTAAACCCGGGTGAGACGCTGGCGATGATTGCCGTGCGTTACCAAGTGTCTCCGGCCACATTACGCAGCGCCAATAACCTGAAAAGCGACGAGCTGAAAATCGGTCAGACCCTGACCATTCCCGGCACAGAACTGGCGTCCAAAGAATGAATCAGGTGTTGACCCATGCGGCTCGCATCGAGCTGCTCAGCCCGCGACTGGCGAACCAGATTGCCGCCGGTGAGGTGGTTGAACGCCCGGCCTCGGTGATCAAGGAGTTGCTGGAGAACAGCCTCGACTCCGGCGCCAAACGCATCGACGTCGATGTGGAGCAGGGTGGCGTCAAGCTGTTGCGGGTGCGCGATGACGGCAGCGGCATTTCGGCCGATGACCTGCCGCTGGCCCTGGCGCGACATGCCACCAGCAAGATTCGCAACCTGGAAGACCTCGAGCAGGTCATGAGTCTCGGGTTTCGCGGTGAAGCCCTCGCCTCGATCAGCTCCGTGGCGCGTCTGACCCTGACGTCCCGGACCAAGGATGCCGACCAGGCCTGGCAGGTCGAGACCGAAGGCCGGGACATGGCGCCCCGGGTTCAACCCGCTGCCCACCCGGTGGGCACCTCGGTTGAAGTGCGCGATCTGTTCTTCAACACCCCGGCGCGGCGCAAATTCCTCAAGACTGAAAAAACCGAATTCGATCACCTGCAAGAAGTGATCAAGCGTCTGGCGCTGGCGCGTTTCGACGTGGCGTTTCATTTGCGTCACAACGGCAAAACCATCCTCAGCCTGCACGAAGCCCATGACGACGCGGCCCGTGCGCGGCGAGTGGCAGCGATTTGCGGTTCAGGTTTCCTGGAACAGGCGCTGCCGATCGAAATCGAACGCAATGGCCTGCATTTGTGGGGTTGGGTCGGGTTGCCGACGTTCAACCGCAGCCAGGCGGACTTGCAGTATTTTTTTGTGAACGGCCGTGCCGTGCGCGACAAACTGGTGGCCCACGCGGTGCGCCAGGCGTATCGCGACGTGCTGTTCAATGGTCGGCACCCGACGTTCGTGCTGTTTTTCGAGGTCGATCCGGCCGGTGTCGACGTCAACGTGCACCCGACCAAACACGAAGTGCGCTTCCGTGACGGGCGTATGGTCCACGACTTTCTCTACGGCACCTTGCACCGCGCCTTGGGCGATGTGCGACCGGATGATCATCTGGCTGCACCGGTGGCGACGGCGATCGTTCGACCGACCGGCATAGACGCCGGTGAATTCGGTCCCCAGGGCGAAATGCGCCTGGCGGCCAATGCCCTGCTGGAGCAACCTCAGGCGCAGCCGTCGTTCAATACGACGGCAGGCTCGGGCGCTGGCGCCGGTTATCAGTATCAATACACGCCGCGTCCCCAGTCCGGCGTGCCAGCGGCTGAAGCCCAGGCGGCGTACCGGGAGTTTTTTGCACCTTTGCCAGAGGCAAATGCCGTCGCGCTCCCGGCCGGTCAGGATGATATTCCTCCATTGGGCTATGCATTGGCGCAGCTCAAAGGTATCTACATTCTCTCGGAAAACGCCCAAGGCCTAGTGCTGGTGGACATGCACGCCGCCCACGAACGGATCATGTACGAGCGCCTGAAAATCGCGATGGCCAGCGAAGGCCTGAGCGGCCAGCCGCTGTTGGTGCCGGAATCGTTGGCGGTTAGCGAACGCGAAGGCGATTGCGCCGAAGAAAACGTCGCGTGGTTCCAGCGTCTGGGCTTTGAACTGCAGCGCCTCGGCCCGGAAACACTGGCGATCCGGCAGATTCCAGCCTTGCTCAAGCAAGCTGAAGCGAATCGATTGGTGAGTGATGTGTTGGCCGATCTGATGGAATACGGCACCAGCGACCGTATCCAGGCGCACCTCAACGAACTGCTTGGCACCATGGCCTGCCACGGCGCTATTCGGGCAAACCGGCGTCTGGCGCTGCCGGAAATGAACGGTCTGCTGCGGGACATGGAAAACACCGAGCGCAGCGGTCAATGCAACCATGGCCGACCGACCTGGACCCAATTGGGCCTGGACGATCTGGACAAACTGTTCTTGCGCGGTCGTTGATGAGCCAGCTGCCACCTGCGATTTTCCTGATGGGCCCGACCGCAGCGGGCAAGACTGATCTGGCCATCGAACTGACCAAAGTGCTGCCTTGCGAGCTGATCAGTGTCGATTCGGCGCTGGTCTACCGCGGCATGGACATCGGCACCGCCAAGCCTTCGAAAGAGATTCTGGCCGAGTTTCCGCACCGTTTGATCGATATTCTTGATCCGGCCGAGAGCTATTCGGCGGCGGATTTTCGCCGTGATGCGCTGGAGGCGATGGCCGAGATCACTTCGCGAGGCAAAATTCCGCTGCTTGTAGGCGGCACGATGCTCTACTACAAGGCTTTGGTCGAAGGACTGGCAGAAATGCCGGCGGCGGATCCCGAGGTTCGTGCGCAGATCGAAGAAGAGGCTGCACGCCTTGGCTGGCAAGCCCTGCACGAACAATTGGCGCTCGTAGACCCGGTTTCGGCGGCGCGAATTCATCCGAACGATCCGCAGCGACTCAGTCGAGCGCTGGAAGTTTATCGCGTCAGCGGTCAGAGCATGACCGAGCTGCGGCTGAGACAAAGTGCGCAAAGTACTGAAGCAGCCGCTTCGGGACTGCAACAATTGCCCTATACTGTCGCGAACTTGGCCATTGCTCCGGCAAATCGCCAGGTACTGCACGAGCGAATTAAACAAAGATTCACAGTTATGTTGGAACAGGGATTCATTGACGAGGTCGTAGCCCTGCGTAAGCGAAGTGACCTGCATTCCGGGTTGCCGTCTATACGTGCGGTAGGCTACCGACAAGTCTGGGACTACCTGGATGGCAAGCTGACCCAAGCCGAGATGCAGGAGCGTGGAATCATTGCCACGCGCCAATTGGCAAAGCGTCAGTTCACCTGGCTGCGCAGCTGGGCTGATTTACACTGGTTGGACAGCCTGGATTGCGACAATCTGCCGCGCGCCTTGAAATACCTGGGGACCATCTCCATATTGAGCTGAGTCCTTGCAATTGCCGTCTATCCTTGGGGGTGTGACGGCCACAAGCCATCTGTTTACCTATTTTTTATATTGAATCCTTAAAGGAGTGCGGCACATGTCAAAAGGGCATTCGCTACAAGACCCTTACTTGAATACTTTACGTAAAGAGAAAGTTGGGGTGTCCATCTACCTGGTGAACGGGATCAAACTGCAAGGCACGATCGAGTCTTTCGACCAGTTCGTTATCCTGCTGAAAAACACCGTCAGCCAGATGGTTTACAAACACGCTATCTCTACAGTGGTGCCGGTTCGTCCAATTCGTCTGCCTAGCGCAACCGAATCCGAAGCAGGTGACGCTGAGCCAGGTAACGCCTGATAGGAGTCTCCTTTGTTCTTTGAGCGCCACGGTGGTGGTGAGCGAGTGATCCTCGTTCACTTGGATGGACAGGACCCTGAGGCGCGCGAAGATCCGCAGGAGTTTCAGGAGTTGGCTAATTCGGCTGGCGCCGAGACCGTTGCGTTTTTTAACGTGCCGCGTCATCGGCCAACCGCCAAATTCCTGATTGGCAGCGGCAAGGTCGAGGAACTTCGCGACCTGGTCCATGCCGAGAAGGCAGATCTGGTGATCTTCAATCACATCCTCACGCCCAGTCAGGAACGTAACCTCGAACGTGTTTTCGAGTGTCGCGTGATCGACCGCACGGGTCTGATTCTCGATATTTTCGCCCAGCGCGCCCGTACCCATGAAGGCAAGCTCCAGGTAGAACTGGCCCAGCTTGACCACATGAGCACCCGGCTGGTTCGTGGCTGGACTCACCTTGAGCGTCAAGGTGGCGGTATCGGCATGCGTGGCCCGGGTGAAACCCAGCTGGAAACCGACCGCCGTTTGCTGCGGGTACGCCTGCGACAGATCAAGGGCCGACTGGAAAAAGTGCGCAGTCAGCGCGAGCAGTCACGACGCGGCCGTTCGCGTGCGGATATTCCTACCGTGTCCCTTGTGGGCTATACCAACGCCGGCAAATCCACGCTCTTCAATAACGTGACGAAATCCGACGTGTACGCGGCTGACCAGTTGTTTGCCACGCTGGACCCGACCTTGCGCCGTCTGGAGCTCGACGACCTGGGGCCGATTGTCCTGGCCGATACGGTGGGTTTCATACGCCACTTGCCTCACAAACTGGTTGAGGCATTTCGGTCTACGCTCGAAGAGTCGAGCAACTCAGACCTGCTGTTGCACGTGATCGATGCGGCCGAACCGGATCGCATGTTGCAGATCGAGCAGGTGATGGTGGTGCTGGGCGAGATCGGTGCCCAGGACTTGCCGATCCTCGAGGTCTATAACAAACTCGATTTGCTTGAAGGCGTTGAGCCACAAATCCAGCGCGACGAAAACGGCAAGCCCCAACGGGTCTGGCTGTCGGCGCGTGATGGCAGTGGTCTGGAATTGCTTGAGCAAGCCATTGCCGAGTTGCTGGGCGGTGATTTGTTTGTTGGCACCTTGCGCTTGCCGCAACGTTTTGCTCGACTGCGTGCGCAGTTTTTCGAACTCGGTGCGGTGCAGAAAGAAGAACACGACGAAGAAGGCATCAGCCTGCTGGCCGTTCGCTTGCCACGGGTTGAGTTGAATCGACTGGTGAGTCGCGAAGGTCTGCAACCGATGGAATTCATCGAACAACACACTTTGCAATAAAAGCCTGAAAAAGCGGTTGTGCCGCGGTGACAGGCATTCTGTAGCATTGGTCGGCGCGCCGTGGGTGCGTCTTTGCTTTATCAGATGGAGAGCGCTATGGCTTGGAATGAGCCGGGTGGCAACTCGAATAATCAGGATCCTTGGGGTGGCAAGCGCCGCAATAACGGCGACCGCAAGGGACCACCGGATCTCGACGAGGCCTTCCGAAAGCTGCAGGAAAGCCTGAACGGGTTGTTCGGTGGTGGTAAGAAACGCGGTGATGACGGCGGTGGTTCGGGCAAGAGTGGCGGCTTCGGCGGCCTGCTCGGCATCGGCCTGGTCGTGTTGGCGGCCGTATGGCTGTACAGCGCGGTCTACGTAGTCGACGAGCAGGAGCAAGCCGTGGTGCTGCGCTTCGGCAAGTACTACGAAACCGTCGGCCCGGGTCTGAACATCTACTTCCCGCCGATCGATCGCAAGTACCTGGAAAACGTCACGCGTGAGCGTGCCTATACCAAGCAGGGTCAAATGCTCACTGAAGACGAGAACATCGTCGAAGTGCCGCTGACCGTGCAGTACAAGATCAGCAACCTGCAGGACTTCGTGCTGAACGTCGATGCGCCGGAAATCAGCCTGCAGCACGCGACCGAAAGTGCCTTGCGCCATGTGGTGGGTTCCACCGCGATGGACCAGGTGCTGACCGAAGGTCGTGAGTTGATGGCCAGCGAAATCAAGGAGCGTCTGCAACGCTTCATGGATACCTATCGCACCGGTATCACCATCACTCAGGTGAACGTACAGAGCGCAGCGGCACCGCGCGAAGTACAGGAAGCCTTCGATGACGTGATCCGTGCCCGTGAAGACGAGCAGCGTTCGCGCAACCAGGCTGAAACCTACGCCAACGGCGTCGTGCCGGAAGCCCGTGGTCAGGCCCAGCGTATCCTCGAAGATGCCAACGGCTACCGTGACGAAACCGTCTCGCGTGCCAAGGGTGAGGCTGATCGCTTCACCAAACTGGTGAGCGAGTACCGCAAGGCCCCTGAAGTCACCCGCGAGCGTCTGTACCTGGACACCATGCAGGAAGTCTTCACCAATACCAGCAAGGTCCTCGTGACCGGCAACAAGAATGGCCAGAGCAATCTGCTGTACTTGCCGCTGGACAAGATGGTCGAAAGTGGTCGCAACACCAGCACTCCGGTGACCGGTGCGGCAGCCACCAGCAATGAAGCGAATGCGCGTGCGGCAGCTGATCTGCAGCAACAGCAAGCACGTACCAGGGAGAGTCGCTGATGAGCAATAAATCGCTGATCGCCCTTATTGTCGGCGTCGTCGTGGCCATCGCTGCCTGGAACTGCTTCTACATCGTGGCTCAGACCGAGCGTGCGGTGCTGCTGCAGTTCGGTCGGGTGGTCCAGGCCGATGTTCAGCCGGGCCTGCATGTGAAAGTGCCTTACGTTAACCAGGTGCGCAAATTCGACGCACGCCTGATGACGCTGGATGCACCGACGCAACGCTTCCTGACGCTGGAAAAGAAAGCCGTGATGGTCGATGCCTACGCCAAGTGGCGCGTGAAAGATGCCGAGCGCTTCTACACCGCGACTTCCGGCCTCAAGCAGATTGCCGATGAGCGTCTTTCCCGTCGTCTGGAGTCGGGCCTGCGTGACCAGTTCGGTAAGCGTACGCTGCACGAAGTGGTGTCCGGTGAGCGTGATGCGCTGATGTCCGACATCACTGCCTCACTGAACAAGATGGCGGAAAAAGAGCTGGGTATCGAAGTTGTCGATGTCCGGGTCAAGGCCATCGATCTGCCGAAAGAAGTAAACCGCAGTGTGTTCGAGCGTATGAGCTCCGAGCGTGAGCGTGAAGCTCGCGAGCACCGCGCCAAGGGTAACGAGCTTGCAGAAGGCATTCGTGCCGACGCCGATCGTCAACGCCGTGTGCTGCTGGCTGAAGCCTATCGTGAATCTGAAGAGGTTCGCGGTGATGGTGATGCCCAGGCCGCTGCGATCTACTCCAAGGCCTACGGCCAGGATCAGGAGTTCTACGGTTTCTACCGTAGCCTGCGCGCCTACCGTGAAAGCTTCGCGAACAAATCCGACGTCATGGTCCTGGACCCAAGCAGCGACTTCTTCCGTTACCTGGAAAAAGCCAAGCCTTGATACGACGTTGACCTGAATCATCCCCCGCCTGGCGGCTAAAGCCTCGGGCGGGGTGATCCTTTGGGAAAACGTGTGTATGATGCGGCAGCCGGGAAATTCCCGGCTTTTTTGCGTCTGCACGTTTGATTGCTGTTTTTAGCGGGCGCCCGAGTTGAATGACTCGACAGGTTTTTCGAGGAAAGTGGTTGGCGAAGCCGGTTTCAGGCTTTTCGCCACGTTGTTTATGCGCGTGGTTTGCACATGCGCCGACCATTTTCTGCTTCACTCAAGGCTCGCCCAACGGCTGGCCGCCCGGATCATAGGGGAATGGCGTAATGGCAACGGTAGACCGCTGGCTGCTGCCAGATGGCATCGAAGAAGTACTGCCACCAGAGGCGGCGCGCATTGAAGTCGCGCGTCGTCAGGTGTTGGATCTGTTCCAGAGCTGGGGTTACGAGTTTGTCGTGACTCCCCATATCGAGTACCTGGAATCCCTGCTGACCGGCGCGGGCTCGGACCTCGATCTGCGGACCTTCAAGGTCATCGACCCGCAATCGGGCCGGCAGATGGGGTTCCGTGCCGACATCACGCCGCAAGTGGCGCGCATCGATGCGCACACCCTGCGCCGTGAAGGCCCGAGCCGCCTGTGCTATGCCGGCAGCGTGCTGCATGCCCAGCCGCGCGCCCTGTCGTCCTCACGCAGCCCGATCCAGCTGGGCGCCGAGTTGTATGGCGATGCCAGCCCGAGCAGCGACGTGGAAGTCATCAGCCTGATGCTGGCCATGCTGCAACTGGCCGATGTGCCGGATGTGCACATGGACCTCGGTCATGTCGGCATCTACCGCGGCCTGGCCCGTGCGGCCGGTCTGTCTGGCGAAGTTGAGCAGCAGTTGTTCGATGCGTTGCAACGCAAGGCCATCGACGAGGTCATTACCTTGACCGAAGGCTTGCCTGCCGATCTGTCGGGCATGTTGCGCGCGTTGGTCGATCTGTGTGGCGGCCGTGAAGTATTGAGCGCTGCTCGCGAGCGTCTGGCGCATGCGCCAGCGCCGGTTCTGGCGGCGCTGGACGATTTGCTGGCGATTGCCGAGCGTCTGTCCACGCGTTTCCCGGAGTTACCGCTTTATTTCGACCTGGGCGAGTTGCGCGGCTATCACTACCACACCGGTGTGGTGTTCGCGGTGTTCGTACCGGGTGTTGGCCAGTCCATTGCCCAGGGCGGTCGTTACGACGACATCGGCGCCGACTTCGGTCGCGCTCGTCCGGCAACCGGCTTCTCCACCGATTTGAAAACCCTGGTGACCCTGGGGCGTGCTGAGATCAAGCTACCGTCTGGCGGTATCTGGATGCCTGACAGTACGGATGCGGCACTCTGGCAGCAGGTTTGTCAGTTGCGCAGTGAGGGTCAGCGTGTCGTTCAGGCGTTGCCTGGACAACCTTTGGCCGCCGCCCGTGAAGCGGACTGCGACCGGCAATTGATTCAGCAGAACGGGCTTTGGCAAGTATCGCCACTGGCTTCTTGAGTTTTCCTGTCGGCTGCGGCCGGCACCAAGTTTGCGCGAATGAGGACAAGTGTTATGGGTAAGAATGTCGTAGTCCTGGGCACCCAATGGGGTGATGAGGGCAAAGGCAAGATCGTTGATCTGCTGACCGAACATGCTGCCGCCGTAGTGCGCTACCAGGGTGGCCACAACGCGGGTCACACCCTGGTGATCGACGGCGAAAAAACCGTCTTGCACCTGATTCCGTCGGGCGTGTTGCGCGAAGGCGTGCAGTGCCTGATCGGCAACGGCGTGGTGGTTGCACCCGACGCTCTGCTGCGGGAAATCATCAAGCTGGAAGAGAAAGGCGTACCGGTGCGTGAGCGCCTGCGTATCAGCCCGTCCTGCCCGCTGATCCTGTCCTACCACGTCGCGCTGGACCAGGCCCGTGAAAAGGCCCGTGGCGAGCTGAAGATCGGTACCACCGGTCGCGGCATCGGCCCGGCTTATGAAGACAAGGTTGCACGTCGCGGTCTGCGCATCGGTGACCTGTTCCACCGTGAGCGTTTCGCCGCCAAGCTGGGTGAGTTGCTGGATTACCACAACTTCGTCCTGGTCAATTACTACAAAGAGCCTGCGATCGACTTCCAGAAAACACTCGACGAGTGCATGGAATACGCCGAGCTGCTGAAGCCGATGATGCTCGACGTCACCGCCGAGCTGCACGAGTTGCGTCGCGCTGGCAAAGACATCATGTTCGAAGGCGCCCAAGGCTCCCTGCTGGACATCGACCACGGTACCTACCCGTACGTCACCAGCTCCAACACCACCGCGGGCGGCATCGCTACCGGTTCGGGTTTTGGTCCGATGTACCTGGATTACATCCTGGGCATCACCAAGGCGTACACCACTCGCGTGGGTTCGGGTCCGTTTCCGACTGAGCTGTTCGACGACGTGGGTGCATTCCTGGCCAAGCGTGGCCACGAGTTCGGCGCTACCACCGGTCGTGCCCGTCGTTGCGGCTGGTTCGATGCCGTCATCCTGCGTCGCGCTATCGACGTCAACAGCATCTCGGGCCTGTGCCTGACCAAGCTGGACGTGCTGGACGGTCTGGAAACCATCAACATCTGTGTTGGCTACAAGAACCAGGATGGTGCAGTGATCGACGCGCCGACTGACGCCGACAGCTACATCGGCCTGGAGCCGGTGTACGAAGAGATGCCAGGCTGGACCGAATCCACCGTCGGTGCCAAGACGCTGGAAGAGCTGCCGCAAGCTGCTCGCAACTACATCAAGCGCGTCGAAGAGTTGGTCGGTGCGCCGATTGACATTATTTCGACGGGCCCGGACCGCAACGAAACCATCGTTTTGCGTCACCCGTTCGCTTAATAAGTTGTTGATGTAGAAAGCAAAGGGCCCTTGATTGGGCCCTTTGTCGTTTATACCTGCCGGACGGCATGACCTTTGCTGTGATGTTGAATAAAAGCATCGCTTCCAGTGCGCCATCAATTTAATGGCGCCAAAGCAGAGGGATTCCAAGTGTCGGCCGTTCTCTCATTGTTACAAAGCCGTTTGTTGCGGCCTGTGTTCGTTACCCTTGGTATCGCCCTTTTGGTGCAGGTGCTGGTGGCTGTTGCTCTGACTCGGAGCACGGTGACTGCGCTTGAGGCTGATCTTGGTGTGCGTCTGGGTGTCGACAGCCAAAAACTGTCTGGAGAGCTTGAGCAGGCGGGGCGTGAAGTCACGTCGAGCCTGGACAACCTCTCTACCAGCACCCGTCAGCGACTCACTGCCGGCTTGTCTACGCGATTGAAAGACGAGCAGGTGCAATTGCGTGCAACGTTGGAAAAGGATCTCAAGGATTCGGCCAACGACATGGCGCAACTGCTGGCCTCGGTCGCTCCGCGTGCCATGTGGGACAGCGACGTTCCAACCCTGTCCGAATTTGCCCGCCGGGCCCAGCGCAATCCCAACGTGTTGTTCGTGGTGTATGACGACGCGACGGGTCAGCACCTGACGCGCTACCTCAACCGCGAAAACCCGATCAACAAGGCGCTGCTGGAGAAAGGCCAGGGCGAGCGTGCGCTGGACAAAGTGCTGGACGCGGCGAAGAACGATCCATCGGTCTACTACCTCGAAGCATCGATCAACCCCAACGGCGTGGAAATCGGCAAGGTCTTGATGGGTGTCTCGACCGCCTCGGTGGAAACTGATCTGGCGGCCCTGGATAAACGTTTTGCGGCGCTGATCGCCAGCGGAGATCAACTGGTTGGCGACAGCCTAAAAGGCGCGGCCGCCGACAGCGCCACGGCGATGCGTGCGCGTCTGACGTCTGCGCAGGCTACGGCCTCTGAAATGAAAGCCAACACCACCAGCACCGTGCAGGAAGCTGCGGCGACGTTACGCTGGCGCATCGGGATGTTTCTGGCGCTGGTCGGTTGCGGTGTGCTGCTGTTGCTCGCGGTGGTGCTGGGCCGTCGCGTGGTCAATCGCTTGAAAATGCTCATCGCCGCCATGGATGACCTGGCGGCGGGTGAGGGCGACCTGACCAAGCGCGTGCAGATCAATAGCAAAGATGAGATCGGCGATATGGCCGCGGCGGTCAACCGCTTTGTGGATAAGTTGCAGCCGATCGTGCGCGAAGCGGGCGATGTGGCCCAGCGTACCGGTGTGGAAATCGGCGCCATGACCCTGCGCAATGCCGGAGCTGATGCGGCGGCGGGCATGCAGCGTGATGAAGTGGCTGAGAGCCTGCGCGCGTTGTCGCAGATGGCCGATGAAGCCCAATCGGAAAGCAACGCCATGCAGGCTGCGTTGCAGCAAGTGGTGGATATTCGTTCGGCCACCGATGAGAACACTCGAACTTCGGCGAAGGTCGGTAGCCTGATCGAGGCGTTGGCCGGGCAGGTCGATACCGGGGCGAAAGTCATCGAGCGTCTGGCGCAGCAGAGCGAGCAGATTGAAGTGGTGCTGACGGTGATTCACGGGATCGCCGAGCAAACCAACCTGCTGGCACTGAACGCCGCCATCGAAGCGGCGCGTGCCGGCGAAACCGGTCGCGGCTTTGCGGTGGTGGCGGACGAAGTCCGGGCGTTGGCGAGCAAGACTCAAAGCTCCACCGGCGACATCCAGGCGCACATCGTGGCCTTGCAGCAAGGTGCACGTGAAGCGGTGGCAGCGATCGGCCAGGCCGGGCGTCAGGCCAATGAAGGTTTGCTGGTATTGCGTGACAGCGCACGGTTGCAGCAATCGGTGCAGGCATCGGTCGAGCAGGTGCATGCGGCGATTGGTCTGGCGACCCAGGCAGCGGCGCATCAGGCGCAAGGTGCGCAGGCGGTGCGGGGTCGGGTTGAGACGATTCATGCACAGGCTGAGAAAGCGGCTCAGGCGGTGGTGGAAACCACGGCCAGCGGCAAGGTGCTGGATGGGTTGGCGGCGCAGCTGAAGGCGAGCCTGGGGCAGTTCAGGGCGTAAGATTTGTATTGGTTGAGCTGACGTCATCGCGAGCAGGCGCGCTCCCACGGGTTTGTGGGTGGGCACAGAATTTGTGACCACCTCAGATCAAATGTGGGAGTGAGCCTGCTCGCGATGGCGATCTCAACGGCTCAAATACATCCGGGTTGTTAACAGGTAAACCGGCAGCCCCGACACCAGAATCAACAACGCCGCATAAGGCGCCGCTGCCGCGAACTCCACGTTCGCGGTATGCGCCCAAACCTCCGTCGCCAGCGTATTGAGCCCGGTCGGACTCAACAGCAGCGTCGCCGTCAGCTCCTTCATCGCATCCAGAAACACCAGCGCAAACGCTGCACCCAGTGCTGGAAAGATGATCGGCAGCGTCACCCGGCAAAACGCACTGAAAGACGATGCCCCCAGCGTGCGTGCCGCCTCTTCCAGTTGCGGCGCGGCCTTGTTCAGCGCCGTGCGAATCGGTGCCTGCGCCAATGGCAAAAACAGTAGCGCATAAGCGATCAGCAGCAGTGCCGAAGTCTGGTACAGCACCGGCACGTAATGCAGGGCGAAATACACCAGCGTCAGCGCAATCACCAAGCCTGGCAGTGCGTGCAGCAGATAGGGCAAGCGCTCGGCCCAGATCGCCAGCCGGCCTTTGTGCCGCACCACCAGCAATCCCACCGGCACCGCCAGCACCAGGCACAGTGCAGCGCCACCCAGCGACAACGCCAGGGATGACAGTAGCGCTTCGCTGATTGCTGCCACCGGGAATGCTGCCGACGAACCTACCGCCAGCCAGTACGCCAGCATCCCCAGCGGAATGCCGCTGCCGATGATTGCCAATGCCAGGCAGTAAACCTGTCCGGCAACCGTCCACGGCCCCAGTCGAACCTGTTCCGCCTGCCGCGCTGCGCCCTGGCCGGTGCGCACGTGCCGGCCTTTGCCGCGTACTCGCAACTCAAGCCACAACAGCACCAGGCACAGCGCCAGAAGCACCGCCGACAGCATCGCCGCGTTGGCGTTGCTGAATTCCAGTTCGAACTGCTGATAAATCGCGGTGGTAAAGGTTTGCAGGCCGATGATCGACAGGGCGCCGAACTCCACCAGCATGTGCAGGGCAATCAACAGCGAACCTGCAAGCAGGGACGGCCAAAGCAGGGGGAGGGTAATCCTGAAAAACACGCCCCACCGATTCTGTCCCAGCGTGCGGGCTGACTCTTCCAGGGACGGATCGAGGTTGCGCAGGGTTGCTGCAACGGGCAGAAAGATCAGTGGGTACTTGGACAGGGTCATCACCAGGATCGCCCCGCCCAGGCCTTCGAAATGCGCGCTCAGGGATACCCAGGTAAAACTGCTGACGAACGCCGGCACGGCGAACGGCAAGCACAGGATAACGCCCCACACTCGCCGTCCCGGCAGATTGCTGCGTTCCAGCAGCCAGGCAAGGGACAAACCGATCACGCCGCAGGCGACGGTCACGCCGATCATCAGCGCCAACGTATTGCGCAGCAGCCCGAACACATAAGGCCGCCACAGCAAATGCAGCGCCTCGGCCCAGCCGGCCTGCCAGGTCTTGAGCCCGACATACACCAGCGGCAAAAGGCTGAGCACCACCAGCAGCAAAACCGGCAGCAGCAGCCAGATCGACGGCCGCTTGCGCCGTGGCACGTAACCCCCGCGCGAGGCGGGGGCGGATAACGATGCGCTCATCAGTTCAAGCCAACGTCACGTTCCAGGTCCAGGGCTTCTTCGGCGTTGCCGAGGTCGGCCGGGGTGACTTTCGGTGCCTCCAGTTCGCTGAACGGCTTGAGACCGCGATCCGATTCCATGCCTTTGTGCAGCGGGTATTCGGCGGTGGTCTGGGTGATCACGCGCTGACCTTCTTCGCTGGCCATGTAGGCGAGAAATTGCTGGGCTTCTTTTGGATGCTTGCTGGATTTCAGCACGGCGGCGCTGGAAACAGTGATCAAGCCGCCGACGTCGCCGCCGGTGAAGTAATGCAGTTTCGAGTCGAGCTGGCCTTTTTCCCGTTGCAAGGCGAACCAGTAGTAGTTGTTCACCAGCACGGTGGCGACTTCGCCGTTTTCCACCGCTTTCAGCGCAACCATGTTGTTGCTGTAAGTCTTGCCGAACGCGCGCAGGCCGGTCAGCCATTCTTCGGCCGCGTCCATGCCATGCACTTTGATGATTGCCACGGCCTGTTCCTGGAACGCGCCGCTGGTAGGCACGAAACCGACCTTGCCTTGCCATTTCGGATCGGAGAATTCCATCACCGACTTGGGCAGGTCTTTTTCATCGATCAGTTTCGGGTTGAAAGCGACCACGCGGACCCGGGCGGTGATGCCGATCCAGGTGCCATTACCGGCGACGTAGTCTTTCGGCAGAACGGCGAGGGTGGCTGCGTCGGTCTTGGCCAGCAGGCCCTGTTCGCCGAGTTTGTTCAGCGGAGGCGATTCTTCTGTGTAGATCACATCGGCGGGAGAGCGGTCGCCTTCTTCGACGACCTGGCTGGCGAGCTGATTGCTGCTGCCTTTGCGCACGTTGACGTGAATGCCGGTCTTGGCCTCGAAGGCTTTGGCGATGGCGTCGCCGACTTCCTTGTGTTGGCCGTTGTAGAGGGTCAGGGAAACTGGATCAGCAGCCTGGGTGAGGGGAGTGGCGAGTGCCAGGCCGAGCAGGGTGAAGGTCAGGCCGCGGCGCAGGGTATTTCGAAACATCATTCGCAGGGTTCCTCACTGTCGCATTGCAAAAACTTGAAACAATGATAAACGATATTGTTTCTCAAGTGCGCCTTGCGGGGCGCAGAGGGTTTTGCTAGAGGGGGTGCGATCTCTGTGGCGAGGGAGGAGTAATGGCTTGGAGTTTTTAAATGCCAGAAACGCAAAAACCCGCTTTCGCGGGTTTCTGTGAAATCCAAGATCGAAACCTTGAATTTGAATTGGTGCCCAGAAGAAGACTCGAACTTCCACGACCTTGCGGTCACCAGCACCTGAAGCTGGCGTGTCTACCAATTTCACCATCTGGGCATAATCTTCAGCGTCGCCGCTGTTGATGTGGCGCACTATACGGAGAGCGTTTTGATCTGTAAACCCCTGATTTAGATTTAATAAATCAGATGTTTAGAATGCAAAAACCCGCTTTCGCGGGTTTTTGTGTGAGCCTTGAAATTGATCTAATCTCAAGCTCGTAATTGGTGCCCAGAAGAAGACTCGAACTTCCACGACCTTGCGGTCACCAGCACCTGAAGCTGGCGTGTCTACCAATTTCACCATCTGGGCAGTATCGGCAACGCTAGTGCGTCGTCGATGGCGCGCACTATACGGAGCGTCTTTTTAACTGTAAACCCCTGGCATCAAAAAAACCTGGAAAATTTTACCAGCGGCATTTAAATCAGCTTTGCGCTGTCGATATAAGGCTTTAGATAGGCTGTCGCAGCCTGAAATTTCCCGTTTCATTACGCCTATGCCAAACTAACCCGCATATAGACAAGGTGAAAACTCTCTAATGGCCGATTGGCAGTCCCTCGATCCCGAGGCCGCTCGTGAAGCGGAAAAATATGAAAACCCTATTCCTAGCCGCGAACTGATCCTTCAGCACCTTGCTGATCGGGGTTCGCCTGCTAACCGCGAGCAGTTGGTGGAAGAGTTTGGTCTGACCACGGAAGACCAGATCGAAGCCCTGCGTCGCCGCCTGCGCGCCATGGAGCGCGACGCTCAACTGATCTATACCCGTCGCGGCACCTATGCGCCTGTGGATAAGCTCGACCTGATCCTGGGCCGCATCAGCGGTCACCGTGACGGCTTCGGCTTCCTGGTCCCGGACGACGGCAGCGATGACCTGTTCATGAGCCCGGCGCAAATGCGCCTGGTGTTCGATGGTGACCGAGCCCTGGCCCGTGTGTCTGGCCTCGACCGTCGCGGTCGTCGCGAAGGCATGATCGTCGAAGTGGTGTCCCGTGCCCACGAGACCATCGTCGGTCGCTACTTCGAAGAAGGCGGTATCGGCTTCGTGGTGGCGGACAATCCGAAGATCCAGCAAGAAGTGCTGGTCACTCCGGGTCGTAACGCCAACGCGCAGATCGGTCAATTCGTCGAAGTGAAGATCACGCACTGGCCGACCCCACGCTTCCAGCCGCAAGGCGACGTGGTCGAGGTCGTGGGCAACTACATGGCGCCGGGCATGGAAATCGACGTTGCCCTGCGCACCTACGATATTCCTCACGTCTGGCCCGAGGCGGTGCTCAAAGAAGCCGCCAAGCTCAAGCCTGAAGTTGAAGAGAAAGACAAAGAGAAGCGCATCGACCTGCGTCATCTGCCGTTCGTGACCATCGACGGTGAAGATGCGCGCGACTTCGATGACGCGGTTTACTGCGAAGCCAAGCCTGGCAAGCTGCGCCTGTTCTCCGGCGGCTGGAAGTTGTACGTGGCGATTGCCGACGTTTCCAGCTACGTGAAGATCGGTTCGGCACTGGATAACGAATCCCAGGTTCGCGGCAACTCGGTGTACTTCCCCGAGCGCGTCGTGCCGATGCTGCCGGAGCAGCTGTCCAACGGCCTGTGCTCGCTGAATCCGCACGTCGATCGCCTGGCCATGGTTTGCGAGATGACCATCTCCAAAACCGGCGAGATGACCGACTACTGCTTCTATGAAGCGGTGATTCACTCCCACGCCCGCCTGACCTACAACAAGGTCAGCGCGATGCTGGAAACGCCGAAACTCACAGAAGCGCGTCAGCTGCGTGGCGAGTACACCGACGTCCTGCCACACCTCAAGCAGCTTTACGCACTGTACAAAGTGCTGCTGGCTGCTCGTCACGTGCGTGGCGCGATCGATTTCGAAACGCAGGAAACCCGGATCATTTTCGGTACCGAGCGCAAGATTGCCGAAATCCGTCCGACCGTGCGTAACGATGCGCACAAACTGATCGAGGAATGCATGCTGGCGGCCAACGTGGCCACCGCCGAATTCCTGAAAAAGCACGAAATCCCTGCGCTGTATCGCGTCCACGACGGTCCGCCACCGGAGCGTCTGGAAAAACTGCGCGCCTTCCTCGGCGAGCTCGGCCTGTCCTTGCACAAAGGCAAGGACGGCCCGTCGCCGAAGGATTACCAGGCCTTGCTGGCCAGCATCAAGGACCGTCCGGATTTCCACTTGATCCAGACCGTCATGCTGCGCTCGTTGAGCCAGGCGGTGTACAGCGCCGATAACCAGGGCCACTTCGGCCTGAATTACGAAGCCTATACCCACTTCACCTCGCCGATCCGCCGCTACCCGGACTTGCTCACGCACCGGGCGATCCGCAGCGTCATCCATTCCAAGCAGAACACCCCGCACGTTCGCCGTGCCGGCGCGATGACTATTCCGAAAGCGCGCATCTATCCATACGACGAAGCGGCGCTGGAACAGCTCGGCGAGCAATGCTCGATGAGCGAACGCCGTGCCGACGAAGCCACCCGCGACGTGGTGAACTGGCTCAAGTGCGAGTTCATGAAAGACCGTGTGGGCGAATCGTTCCCGGGTGTGATCACCGCAGTGACCGGTTTTGGTCTGTTCGTCGAGCTGACCGACATCTACGTCGAAGGCCTGGTGCACGTCACCGCGCTGCCGGGCGATTACTACCACTTCGACCCTGTGCACCACCGCCTCGCCGGTGAGCGTACCGGTCGCAGCTTCCGCCTTGGCGACACCGTTGAAGTGCGCGTGATGCGCGTTGACCTCGACGAGCGCAAGATCGACTTCGAGATGGCGGAAAAAACCATCAGCGCGCCGATCGGCCGCAAAAAGCGCGGAACTGAAAAGACCGAGCCAGCCGCCAAGACATCGGCCAAAACCGCAGCAGAACCGGCACCGGCAAAAACCGGTCGTCGTCCTGCCAAGGAAAAGGCTGTCGAAGCCTATCGCCCAAGCGATGCTGCGGCGAAAAATGCCGAGTTGCGTAAAAGCCGTGAATTGAAACAGGCGTTACTGTCTGAAGCAAAAAGCGGCGGTAAAGCGGCGTCTGGGGGAAAGACCGGACGGTCGGCGCCTGACAAGGCCCCCGGCAGCAAGCCAAGCAAACACCGTAAAGGCCCGCCGAAAGCGGGTTCGGCCCCAGCCAAAAGCGGCGGTGCGCGAAAACCTAAGGCCAAGTCATGAGTAATTTGGAAAAGATCTACGGCGTGCACGCTGTAGAAGCATTGCTGCGTCACCACCCGAAACGCGTCAAGCAAATCTGGCTGGCTGAAGGCCGCAGTGATCCGCGGGTTCAGACACTGATCGCCCTGGCTGCGGAAAATCGCGTGGCCGTCGGCCAGGCCGAGCGCCGTGAGCTGGATGCCTGGGTTGAGGGTGTGCACCAGGGCGTCGTGGCGGATGTGAGCCCGAGCCAGGTCTGGGGCGAAGCGATGCTCGACGAGTTGCTCGATCGCACCGAAGGCGCGCCGCTGCTGCTGGTGCTCGACGGCGTGACCGATCCGCACAATCTGGGCGCTTGCCTGCGTTCGGCCGATGCGGCCGGTGCGCTGGCGGTGATCGTGCCGAAGGACAAGTCAGCCACCCTGACCCCGACGGTACGGAAGGTGGCTTGTGGTGCGGCGGAAGTGATTCCGTTGGTCGCCGTGACCAACCTGGCGCGAACCCTGGAAAAACTCAAGCAGCGTGGCTTGTGGGTTGTCGGTACGGCGGGCGAGGCTGAGCAGAGTCTGTATCAGCAAGACATGACCGGCCCGACCATCCTGATCATGGGCGCGGAAGGCAGTGGCATGCGTCGCCTGACTCGCGATCTTTGCGACTACCTGGTGCATCTGCCGATGACGGGCAGCGTCAGCAGCCTCAACGTGTCTGTGGCGACTGGCGTTTGCCTGTTCGAGGCCCAGCGCCAGCGCAGCGTCAAAGCTGCGGCGGGTGGCAAGAAGTCTTAAGCCGGTTGTAATCCCTGTGGGAGCGCACCTGCTCGCGAAAGCGGAGTAACATTCAGCATCAATGTTGAATGTCATGCCCCCTTCGCGAGCAGGCTCGCTCCCACAGTGGTTTGTGTCAGGGCGAAAAGTTGCGGTGCGAACGAACTGTTCAAATAATCACCAATTGCCTTGCACCTCTTCTATCCCTTCTCTACAATTGCGCCCCTTGCTGTGACGGCAGGCACTCACGTGTCTATCGCAAGCAAGTCCATAAGTGTCATTCACTCCTTGTCTGACCGTTTTTGAACGGCAGGCTACAACCCGTAAGGAGCATTCATGCGTCATTACGAAATCATCTTTTTGGTCCACCCGGATCAAAGCGAGCAAGTCGGCGGCATGGTTGAGCGTTACACCAAGCTGATCGAAGAAGACGGCGGCAAAATCCACCGTCTGGAAGATTGGGGCCGTCGTCAACTGGCCTACGCAATCAACAATGTTCACAAGGCTCACTACGTGATGCTGAACGTTGAGTGCACTGGCAAGGCCCTGGCCGAGCTGGAAGACAACTTCCGCTACAACGATGCAGTGATCCGTAACCTGGTCATCCGTCGCGAAGAAGCCGTTACCGGCCAATCCGAGATGCTCAAGGCTGAAGAAAACCGCAGTGAGCGCCGTGAGCGTCGCGACCGTCCTGAGCACGAAGGCGCTGAAAGCGCTGATAGTGATGACAGCGACAACAGCGATAACGCTGACGAGTAATCCACGGACCTTTTAAGGAGCCTATCAAATGGCACGTTTCTTCCGTCGTCGTAAATTCTGCCGCTTCACCGCTGAAGACGTGAAAGAGATCGATTACAAAGATCTCAACACTCTGAAAGCCTACGTATCCGAGACCGGCAAAATCGTTCCAAGCCGCATCACCGGTACCAAAGCTCGTTATCAGCGTCAGCTGGCCACCGCTATCAAGCGCGCCCGCTTCCTGGCCCTGCTGGCCTACACCGACAGCCACGGCCGCTGAGACCGGGCAGTCGACACGTAGCAAAGGATTGAATGCATGCGCGCCTTAGCTGAGTTCATCATGCGCGGCCGTATGCAGGCCACTCTGGTAGTGGCTGGATGCGCAATACTGCCGTTGTTGTATTGGTTGGGTGCTGCCGCCGGATGCCTTGTGCTCCTGCGGCGCGGATTGAAGGACGCCATTGGCGTACTTGCTCTGGGGCTGCTGCCGGCGTTGATCTGGTGGCTTTACTCCGATGACCCACGGGCACTTCTGGTGCTGCTGGGGTCTTCGAGCCTTGCGTTGGTTTTGCGCGCAAGCGAGTCCTGGAACCGCGTGCTGCTGGTCAGCATAGCGATGGGAGTGGTGTTTGCAGTGGTGCTGGGGACAGTTTTTGCTCCCCAAATCGAGATGCTGGCGCAGGCTTTGATAAAAGTCATGCCGTCGCTACTCGGTGATGTCTACCAGAAGTTGTCGGTAGACGAGCAAGCGCATTTTGCGTCCCTGATTGCACCGGTCCTGACCGGCCTGATTGCGGCCTTGTTGCAAATCGTCAGTGTGCTGAGCCTGATTGTCGGGCGCTACTGGCAGGCGTTGTTGTACAACCCGGGTGGTTTTGGTCGCGAGTTTCGCGCTATCCGATTCCCGCTTTTACCAGCGATGTTGCTGCTGGCGTTCATGCTTCTGGGACCGAACATCGGTCCACAGATGGCCATGTTGACGCCGTTGTGCAGCGTACCGCTGGTGTTCGCCGGGCTGGCCCTGATTCACGGGCTGGTGGCGCAAAAGCGACTGGCCAGGTTCTGGCTGGTGGGGTTGTACGTCACGCTGTTGCTGTTCATGCAGCTGATCTATCCGTTGCTGGTGGTCTTGGCCATCGTCGACAGCCTGATTGATTTTCGCGGTCGTTCGACGCCGAAAGACGTCGATAGCGCGAACGGTGAAGGTTAAAAGTTAAGAGGATTTTCACATGCAACTGATCCTTCTGGAAAAAGTCACCAACCTGGGCAACCTGGGTGACAAAGTAAACGTTAAGGCTGGTTACGGTCGTAACTACCTGCTGCCTTACGGCAAAGCTACCGCTGCGACCGCTGCCAACCTGGCTGCGTTCGAAGAGCGTCGCGCTGAGCTGGAAAAAGCCGCAGCAGACCGTAAAACTTCGGCTGAAAGCCGTGCCGCCCAACTGGCTGAGCTGGAAGTGACTATCACTGCCACCGCTGGTGACGAAGGCAAGCTGTTCGGTTCGATCGGTACTCACGACATCGCTGATGCACTGACCGCCTCTGGCGTTGAAGTGGCAAAAAGCGAAGTTCGTCTGCCGAACGGCACCATCCGCAACGTAGGCGAATTCGACGTAGCCGTGCACCTGCACGCCGAAGTTGAAGCCACCGTACGCGTTGTCGTGGTAGCAGCTTAAGCAGCACTTGTCGGCTGGCACCCTCGGGTGCTTGCCGGTAACATCGGGCACGATCCTGTTTACAGGTCGTGCCCTTTGTCTTTCTGAAACCCCCAATTTCTAGTGGCCATGAACGATATCTCCGCTCCCGAGCAATACGATCTGCAAACCGCTGCCCTGAAGGTGCCGCCGCATTCCATCGAGGCCGAACAGGCCGTGCTCGGTGGTTTGATGCTGGACAACAACGCCTGGGAACGCGTGTTGGATCAAGTGTCGGACGGCGATTTCTATCGGCATGACCACCGTTTGATCTTCCGCGCGATCGCCAAGCTCGCCGACCAGAACTCCCCCATCGACGTCGTGACCCTTGCCGAGCAATTGGACAAGGAAGGTCAGACCTCGCAGGTCGGTGGTCTCGGTTACCTGGGGGAGCTGGCGAAAAACACGCCGTCCGTCGCCAACATCAAGGCTTATGCCCAGATTGTTCGTGCGCGGGCAACCTTGCGCCAACTGATCGGCATTGCCTCCGAAATTGCCGACAGTGCCTTCAACCCGGAAGGCCGTACCGCTGAAGAGATTCTCGACGAAGCCGAGCGCCAGATCTTCCAGATCGCTGAGGCCCGGCCAAAGACCGGCGGCCCGGTGAGTGTGAATGACCTGTTGACCAAGGCTATCGACCGCATCGACACCTTGTTCAACACCGACAACGCCATTACCGGCCTGTCCACCGGTTACACCGACCTCGACGGAATGACCAGTGGCTTGCAACCGTCTGACCTGATCATCGTCGCCGGCCGTCCATCCATGGGTAAAACCACCTTTGCGATGAACCTGGTGGAAAACGCCGTATTGCGCAGCGACAAGTGCGTACTGGTGTACTCGCTCGAGATGCCAGGCGAATCGCTGATCATGCGTATGCTGTCGTCCCTCGGCCGTATCGACCAGACCAAGGTTCGTGCCGGTCGCCTGGACGACGACGATTGGCCGCGCCTGACCTCGGCGGTCAACCTGCTCAACGATCGCAAACTGTTCATCGACGATACGGCCGGCATCAGCCCGTCGGAAATGCGTGCGCGGACCCGACGCCTGGTGCGTGAGCACGGCGACATCGCCCTGATCATGATCGACTACCTGCAATTGATGCAGATCCCGGGTTCGGGCGGTGACAACCGGACCAACGAGATTTCCGAGATCTCCCGTTCCTTGAAGGCCCTGGCCAAGGAATTCAACTGCCCGGTGGTGGCGTTGTCCCAGCTCAACCGCTCCCTGGAGCAGCGACCGAACAAACGGCCGATCAACTCCGACCTCCGGGAATCCGGAGCGATCGAGCAGGATGCGGACGTGATCATGTTCGTTTACCGGGACGAGGTGTACCACCCGGAAACCGAGCACAAAGGCATCGCCGAGATCATCATCGGCAAGCAGCGGAACGGCCCGATCGGCACGTCGCGGCTGGCGTTCATCGGCAAGTACACCCGCTTCGAAAACCTTGCACCGGGCAGCTACAACTTCGACGACGAGTAACGCCCAGGCAGGACGCTTGCCTGTGGCGAGGGAGCTTGCTCCCGCTCGGCTGCGCAGCAGTCGCAAAGCTGAGGAATGCGGTCCGTCTGGAAAAATTCGGTCGAAGGTTTTGGGGCCGCTTCGCTGCCCAGCGGGAGCTAGCTCCCTCGCCACAAGGGTTGCGCCTGGCCTCTGGATCTTTGCGCGAAACGGGCGCCGCAATTTCCGACTATAGCCGTCGGAATTGGTTGTTTTTTGTGCTATATTCCGCGCCCGCGATTTTTCATCTCAACACCGGTCATCGTCATGCAAACAGCCAAGCCGTTATTTGACTATCCCAAGTACTGGGCCGAATGTTTCGGCCCGGCGCCATTCCTGCCGATGAGCAGGGAGGAGATGGATCAGCTTGGCTGGGATTCCTGCGACATCATCATCGTCACCGGTGATGCGTACGTTGACCATCCGTCGTTCGGCATGGCAATCATCGGCCGGCTGCTGGAGTCGCAAGGCTTCCGCGTCGGGATCATTGCCCAGCCAAACTGGCAGTCCAAAGACGACTTCATGAAGCTCGGCGAGCCGAACCTGTTCTTCGGTGTCGCGGCCGGCAACATGGATTCGATGATCAACCGCTACACCGCCGACAAGAAAATCCGTTCCGATGACGCCTACACCCCGGGTGGCCTGGCGGGCAAACGTCCGGACCGCGCGAGCCTGGTTTACAGCCAGCGCTGCAAGGAAGCCTACAAGAATGTACCGATCGTGCTCGGCGGCATCGAAGCTTCCCTGCGTCGCATCGCCCACTACGATTACTGGCAGGACCGGGTGCGCAACTCGATCCTGATCGACGCCTGCGCCGACATCCTGCTCTACGGCAACGCCGAGCGTGCGATCGTCGAAGTCGCCCAGCGTCTGTCCTTCGGTCACAAGATCGAAGACATCACCGACGTGCGCGGCACCGCGTTCATCCGTCGTGACACGCCGAAAGACTGGTACGAAGTCGATTCCACGCGCATCGACCGTCCGGGCAAGGTCGACAAGATCATCAACCCGTACGTGAACACCCAGGACACCCAGGCCTGCGCGATCGAGCAGGAAAAAGGCCCGGTTGAAGACCCGAGCGAAGCCAAGGTCGTGCAGATCCTGGCCAGCCCGAAAATGACCCGTGACAAAACCGTGATTCGTTTGCCTTCGGTCGAGAAAGTCCGTGGCGATGCGGTTCTGTACGCTCACGCCAACCGCGTGCTTCACCTGGAAACCAACCCGGGCAACGCCCGCGCCCTGGTGCAGAAGCATGGCGAAGTCGACGTCTGGTTCAACCCGCCGCCGATTCCGATGACCACTGAAGAAATGGACTACGTGTTCGGCATGCCTTACGCACGGGTTCCGCACCCGGCGTATGGCAAGGAAAAAATTCCTGCCTACGACATGATTCGCTTCTCGGTGAACATCATGCGTGGCTGCTTCGGTGGCTGCACCTTCTGCTCCATCACCGAGCACGAAGGTCGGATCATCCAGAACCGTTCCGAAGAGTCGATCATTCGCGAAATCGAAGAGATCCGCGACAAGGTTCCAGGCTTCACCGGCGTGATTTCCGACCTCGGTGGCCCGACTGCGAACATGTACCGCATCGCCTGCAAGAGCCCGGAAATCGAATCCGCGTGCCGCAAGCCGTCGTGCGTGTTCCCGGGCATCTGCCCCAACCTGAACACCGATCACTCATCGCTGATTCAGCTGTACCGCAGCGCCCGTGCCTTGCCGGGTGTGAAGAAGATCCTGATCGCGTCCGGCCTGCGCTACGACCTCGCGGTCGAGTCGCCGGAATACGTCAAAGAGCTGGTGACTCACCACGTCGGTGGTTACCTGAAGATCGCCCCGGAACACACCGAGGAAGGTCCGCTCAACCAGATGATGAAACCGGGCATCGGCAGCTATGACAAGTTCAAGCGCATGTTCGAGAAGTACTCCAAGGAAGCCGGGAAAGAGCAGTACCTGATTCCGTACTTCATCGCCGCCCACCCGGGCACCACCGACGAAGACATGATGAACCTGGCCTTGTGGCTCAAGGGCAACGGCTTCCGCGCCGACCAGGTGCAGGCGTTCTACCCGTCGCCGATGGCCACTGCCACCGCGATGTACCATTCGGGCAAGAACCCGCTGCGCAAGGTCACTTACAAGAGCGACGCCGTGACCATCGTCAAGAGTGAAGAGCAGCGTCGCCTGCACAAGGCGTTCTTGCGTTATCACGACCCGAAAGGCTGGCCGATGCTGCGTGAAGCGTTGACCCGCATGGGCCGCGCCGACCTGATCGGGCCGGGCAAGAACCAGTTGATCCCGCTGCATCAGCCGGCGACCGACAGCTACCAGAGCGCCCGTCGCAAGAACTCGACGCCGGCCGGCAGTCACAAGGTTGCAGGGGAAAAAACCACCAAGATCCTGACCCAGCACACCGGCCTGCCACCGCGTGCCAGCGATGGCGGCAATCCGTGGGACAAGCGTGAACAGGCCAAGGCGGCGGCATTCGCCCGCAACCAACAGGCGGCCAAAGATCGCAAGGACGCGGCCAAAGGCAAGGGACCGAAGCCTGCGCGCAAGCCGGTAGTGCCGCGCTAAACGCTGACCGCTGATAACAGAACGCCAACCTTCGGGTTGGCGTTTTTTATTGTCTGCTGATCGTTCCCGCGCTCTGCGTGGTAATGCCTCAAGGGACGCTCCGCGTCCAGTGACGCGGAGCGTCACGGACTGCATTCCTACGCAGAGCGTGGGAACGATCGTAGGTATCTCGCCACATTTGCGTGCAATCCTCTCAAACCAATTTCCCGCATCGCCCGATTTTGGTGCTGTACTGCCTCAAGCAATCGAAGAAAGCGCCAGCGCTGCTGGATGGCATAAGTCTTGCGCGCTTTCCCAATACGCTTAAGGCTCGCAGGAGGCACGCCGTGTCGATTCATGTCGCATTGCACCACGTCACGCATTACCGCTACGACCGCGCCGTCGAGCTCGGTCCGCAGATCGTTCGCCTGCGCCCGGCCGCCCACAGTCGCACGCGGATTCTGTCCTATGCGCTGAAAGTTTCCCCCGAGCAGCATTTCATCAACTGGCAGCAGGACCCCCAGGGCAATTACCTGGCGCGGTTGGTGTTCCCGGAGAAAACCGCTGAGCTGCGCATCGAGGTCGATCTGCTGGCGGAGATGGCGGTGTTCAATCCGTTCGACTTCTTCCTTGAGCCCTACGCGGAAAAGATCCCGTTCACCTACGCCTCGGATGAGCGCAAGGAACTGGCGCCGTACCTGGAAACTTTGCCCCTGACGCCGAAGTTCAAGGCCTATCTGGACGGCATCGACCGCACGCCGCTGCCGAGCGTCGACTTCCTCGTGGCGCTCAATCAGCGCCTGAGCGAAGACATCGGCTACCTGATCCGCATGGAGCCGGGGGTGCAAACCCCCGAGCACACCCTTGAACATGCGTCCGGTTCCTGCCGTGACTCGGCGTGGTTGCTGGTGCAGTTGCTGCGTAACCTCGGGCTGGCGGCGCGTTTCGTCTCTGGTTATCTGATCCAGCTGACCGCCGACGTCAAAAGCCTCGACGGTCCCTCGGGCACGGAAGTGGACTTCACCGACTTGCACGCCTGGTGCGAGGTCTATTTGCCTGGCGCCGGCTGGATCGGCCTGGACGCGACGTCAGGGCTGTTTGCCGGTGAAGGGCACATTCCGTTGGCGTGCAGCCCCGATCCGGGCTCTGCAGCACCGATCAGTGGCCTGGTGGAACCGTGCGAGTGCGAGTTCACCCACGAAATGTCCGTGGAGCGGATCTGGGAAGCGCCGCGAGTAACAAAGCCCTACACCGAAGATCAGTGGTTGGCGATCCAGGCGCTGGGGCGGCAGATCGATGCCGACCTGCTGGAGGGTGACGTGCGCCTGACCATGGGCGGCGAGCCGACGTTTGTTTCCATTGACGATCCGGACGGCGCCGAGTGGAACACCGCCGCACTTGGCCCGGACAAGCGTCGGCTGTCCGCCGAGCTGTTCCAGCGCATGCGCAAACACTACGCGCCCAAAGGCCTGGTGCATTTCGGTCAGGGCAAGTGGTATCCCGGCGAACAACTGCCACGCTGGTCGCTGAACTGCTACTGGCGGCGCGATGGCGTGCCGATCTGGCACAACAGCGCACTGATTGCCGATGAGCAGGAAGACTACGGCGCCGATGGCGAACTGGCCGGGCGTTTTCTGTCGAGTGTCGCCGAACGCCTGAAAATTCCGACACGCTTTGTTTTCCCCGCCTACGAAGACAATTTCTATTACCTCTGGCGCGAAGGCACGTTGCCGCTGAACGTCAGCGCCGAAGACTCGCGTCTTGAAGAACCGCTGGAGCGGGCCCGCCTGCGTAAAGTCTTCAGCCAGGGCCTGGACAAGGTGATCGGTCAGGTCCTGCCGCTGGCGCGCACCGCCAAGGGTGATCAATGGCAGAGCGGTCGCTGGTACCTGCGTGACGAGCACTGCCGACTGGTGCCCGGTGATTCACCGCTGGGCTATCGGCTTCCGTTAGGCTCGCAGCCATGGGTAAAAGCGGCGGAGTATCCGTTCATCCATCCTAACGATCCGAATCAGGCATTCCCCTCGCTACCAGACACTCAGCAGTTGAACAGTCCGGGAGCACCGGCCGAACCGGTCGAGCGGGAACTGAAAGTCGATGAATCCGCCGACTGGCTGACCCGCACCGCATTCTGCGCCGAGGCACGGGAAGGTCGGTTGTACCTGTTCATGCCGCCGCTGGAGCGGGTCGAGGATTATCTGGAACTGGTCACCGCGATCGAGGCCACGGCGCAGGAACTGCATTGCCCGGTGCTGCTGGAAGGCTACGAGCCGCCGAGCGATCCGCGCTTGAGCAACTTCCGTATCACCCCTGACCCGGGCGTGATTGAGGTCAATGTGCAGCCGTCCGCCACGTGGGATGAGCTGGTCGAGCGCACCGAGTTCCTCTACGAAGAAGCGCGCCAGACCCGACTGACCACCGAGAAATTCATGATCGACGGCCGGCACACCGGCACCGGCGGCGGCAACCATTTCGTCCTGGGTGGTGCGACGCCGGCTGACTCACCGTTTCTGCGCCGTCCCGACCTGCTGCGCAGCCTGATCAGTTACTGGCATAACCACCCGTCCTTGTCCTACCTGTTTTCCGGCTTGTTCATCGGCCCGACGTCCCAGGCGCCGCGTGTCGATGAAGCACGCAACGATGCCTTGTACGAACTGGAAATCGCCTTCGCCCAGATGCCGGAGCCGGGCGAGGAGTGTGCGCCGTGGCTGGTCGACCGGTTGCTGCGCAACTTGCTGATCGACGTGACCGGCAATACGCACCGCGCCGAGTTCTGCATCGACAAGCTCTATTCGCCGGATGGCGCGACGGGTCGGCTTGGATTGCTTGAGTTGCGCGCCTTTGAAATGCCACCGCATGCGCGCATGAGCCTGGCGCAACAGTTGCTGCTGCGGGCGCTGGTGGCGCGGTTCTGGCGCGAGCCGTATGCGCCGCCGAAACTGGCGCGCTGGGGCACTGAGCTGCATGACCGGTTCCTGCTACCGCACTTTATCGAGCAGGATTTCGCCGATGTGATCGTCGATCTCAATGCCGCCGGTTATCCCGTGCGCGCAGAGTGGTTCGCCGCGCATCTGGAATTTCGTTTTCCCAAGGTTGGCGATTACGCGGTCAGTGGCATCGAACTGGAAGTGCGTCAGGCGCTGGAGCCTTGGCATGTACTGGGTGAGGAGGGCGCGGTCGGCGGCACGGTGCGCTACGTGGATTCGTCGCTGGAACGCTTGCAGGTGAAGCTCACCGGTCTGGCACCGCAGCGTTATTTGCTGACGTGCAATGGCGTTCCTGTGCCGTTGCAGCCGACCGGCCGCGTCGGCGAGTTCGTTGCCGGCGTGCGTTTCCGCGCCTGGCAACCGGCCAACTGTCTGCAACCGACCATCCCGGTCCACGCGCCGTTGGTGTTCGACCTGCTCGACACCTGGATGCAGCGTTCGCTGGGGGGCTGTCAATACCACGTCGCCCATCCGGGCGGGCGTAATTACGACAGCTTGCCGGTGAATGCCAATGAGGCCGAGAGCCGACGGATGGCGCGTTTCTTCCGCATCGGACACAGCCCGGGGAAACTTCCGATACCGATTCTGGAAATTAATGACGAGCTGCCGATGACGCTCGATTTACGACGTTTCTAAACCGTACACGACGCTCGGATTTTTCGTCTATCCGGGCGTCATGAGCCTGCGTTAGTCTGAGCGTTCTTTGCTGTCTGCCGAGCTTTCCATGCCTGACCTGCTTGACCGCTACCCGCTGACGGCGGGCACTTATCACGAACTGCTCGACGACAGCGGCGCCGTGCGCCCGCACTGGCGCCGGTTGTTCGACCAATTGCAACGCAGCACACCAGCGCAATTGGTGCAGCGTCAGGCTTTGTTGACCCGGCAGATCCAGGAAAACGGCGTGACCTACAACGTCTACGCCGACCCCAAGGGCGCGGATCGGCCGTGGGAGCTTGACCTGCTGCCGCATGTGATTGCGGCAGATGAGTGGCAGCAGTTATCGGCCGGGATTGCCCAGCGAGCTCGGCTGTTGAACGCCGTGCTGGCAGACCTTTACGGCCCGCAGCGATTGATTGCCGAAGGGCTGCTGCCGGCGGAACTGGTATTCGGTCACAACAATTTCCTCTGGCCCTGTCAGGGCATTACGCCGCCGGACGGGGCTTTTCTGCATTTGTACGCCGTGGATCTGGCGCGCACGCCGGACGGTCGTTGGTGGGTGACGGCGGACCGGACTCAAGCGCCTTCCGGTGCCGGTTATGCGCTGGAAAACCGCACCATCGTTTCCCGAGCCTTTCCCGAGTTGTATCGCGACCTGAAGGTGCAGCACCTGGCCGGGTTCTTCCGCACGCTCCAGGAAACCCTCGTCCGCCAGGCGCCAAACGATGAAGACGCGCCACTGATCGTGCTGCTGACGCCGGGACGTTTCAACGAAAGCTATTTCGAACATCTCTATCTGGCGCGCCAGCTCGGTTATCCACTGGTGGAAGGCGGCGACCTCACGGTGCGCGATGCCACGGTCTACCTGAAGACCCTCAGTGGCCTGCGTCGGGTTCACGCGATCATGCGTCGGCTCGACGATGACTTCTGCGATCCGCTGGAACTGCGTACCGACTCGGCACTCGGTGTGCCGGGCTTGCTCGAAGCCGTGCGGCAGGGGCGCGTGCTGGTGGCCAATGCCCTCGGCAGCGGAGTACTCGAGTCGCCGGGGTTGCTCGGCTTTTTGCCGAAGATCAATCAATTCCTGTTCGGCGAAGAACTGATCCTTCCGTCCATTGCGACGTGGTGGTGTGGCGAAGCGCCGGTGCTGGCCCAGGCGCTGGAGAAACTGCCGGAGTTGCTGATCAAACCCGCCTTCCCGTCGCAAAGCTTCGCCCCTGTATTTGGCCGCGATTTGAGTGAAAAACAGCGTCAAGCCTTGGCTGAGCGCATGCAGGCGCGGCCTTATGCGTATGTTGCGCAAGAGCTGGCGCAATTGTCCCAGGCACCGATCTGGCAGGCCGAAGACGGTCAGCTGCAACCGCGAGCCATTGGGATGCGTATGTATGCGGTGGCCAGTCAAGACGGTTATCGGGTGTTGCCGGGCGGATTGACCCGGGTGGCCGCCGAAGCGGATGCGGAAGTGGTGTCGATGCAGCGCGGCGGTGCGAGTAAGGACACCTGGGTATTGGGGGATCGTCCGCCGAGCGGCGAGCAATGGAAAACCCAGCGCACGATCGGTGTGCATGATCTGGTTCGGCGCGATCCGTACCTGCCGTCGCGGGTGGTCGAGAACCTGTTCTGGTTTGGCCGCTATTGCGAACGCTGTGATGACAGCGCGCGATTGCTGCGGATCATGCTGGCGCGCTACGTCGATGGCGATGACCCGCAGGCCCTGGAAGCGGCGGTCGACCTCGGCGAGCGTCTCAATCTGTTGCCAGACGAAGGTGAGTTGCCCGAGCGGTTGTTGGCGGCGTTACTCGGCGATGATTGGCCCTTCAGCCTGCGCTCCAATTTGCAGCGCTTGCAGTGGGCCGCCTCGCAAGTGCGCGGCAAGCTCTCGCGGGAAAACTGGCAGGCGCTGGTGGAATTGCAGCGCGAAGCCATGGAGCTGGAAACCGAAGAGCCGGATTTCGGTGAGTTACTGGATTTCCTCAACCGGCTGGTGATGTCCCTGGCGGCACTGTCCGGTTTTGCCCTGGACGACATGACCCGGGATGAAGGCTGGCGTTTTCTGATGATCGGTCGGCGGATCGAGCGTCTGCAATTTCTCAGCGCCAGCCTGGCGGCGTTTCTGCGCGGTGCCGGTGCCTTCGATCAGGCTGGGCTGGAATGGCTGCTGGAACTGGGCAACAGCAGCATCACATACCGCTCGCGGTACCTGGCGGTGGCGCAGTTGATTCCGGTGCTCGATCTTTTGCTACTCGACGAGCAAAACCCTCATGCGGTGCTGTTCCAGTTAAAACTGGTGACCCGCACCCTGAAACGCTTGAACGATGATTTTGGCGTGCCTCGCGAAGCCGGTCTGCCGCAACTGGTGGAGCGCCTGGCGCGGTTCGATCTGGGCTGTCTGGAGAACTCGCTGTTCGGCGAAGCCAGCGTTCGCGCCGCCATCAACGGTCTGGCCGATTTGCTGCAAGAGATCGCCGATGCCAGCGGGCAAGTGTCGGATCGTCTGGCCTTGCGCCATTTCGCCCATGTCGATGATGTCAGCCAGCGCACGGTGTCCGTCTGATGAGCGCCCGTTACCAGATTCTCCACGACACCCATTATCACTACGACAGCCCGGTGTCCCTGGCCCAGCAACTCGCGCACCTGTGGCCACGTGTCTGTGCCTGGCAGCGTTGCTCTGAACAACACTTGCAGATCAGTCCCGACCCGACCTCGCGCCGGGATGAGCTGGATGTATTTGGCAATCCGCTCACCCGGTTGGCGTTTGAGCGGCCGCATGATGAATTGCTGGTCAACGCCCGGCTTACGGTCGAGGTGCTGGCCCGGCCAACGCTGGATTTCAATCAATCCCCCGCGTGGGAAGAAACCCGCAATGCGCTGACCTATAGCAGTCAGCCGCTTTCTACAGATTTACTGGAAGCGTGCCGTTACCGGTTTGAATCGCCCTATGTGCATCTGAAGCGCAACTTTGTCGAATTCTCGGAAAGCTGTTTTCCACCGGGACAGCCTTTGTTGCTGGGCGTCCAGGCGTTGATGGAGAAGATTTTCAGCGAATTCACCTTCGACGCCGAGGCGACTCAAGTGGCAACGCCGCTGGTGGAGGTGCTGGAGCGTCGGCGCGGGGTCTGTCAGGACTTCGCGCACCTGATGCTCGCTTGCGTGCGTTCCCGTGGACTGGCGGCGCGTTACATCAGCGGCTACCTGCTGACCCAGCCACCGCCCGGCCAGCCACGACTGATCGGTGCCGATGCCTCGCATGCCTGGGTTTCGGTGTTTTGCCCGGTGCTGGGCTGGGTGGATTTTGATCCGACCAACAATGTGCAACCGGCGCTGGAGCACATCACCCTGGCCTGGGGACGGGATTTTTCCGATGTGTCGCCGTTGCGTGGGGTGATTCTGGGGGGCGGCAATCACGACCCCGAGGTCCGCGTCACCGTGATGCCCCTGGACTAACAAAATCCCCTGTAGGAGCGGTGTAAGTCAGTTCGGGATGGGGTGTTTCAGGTTGGCCTGTGAGGGTCAGCAAGGAACTGCTGACCCTGGACACAGATCCGGTGGGCCTGATCAGATCATCGGGCCCTGAGGGTCTCAGGCGTCGGGCGCCTGATCTTTCGGTGCTTCAGTTTCGTCTGTAGCCACTTCGCCTTCGGCATCCGGGTTCAGTGCTGCTGCTTCTTCTTCAGCTGTAGCTTTCTTGCGCTGAAGCTTTTCCTCTTTCTTCTGCTCCTTGGCCAAGTCTCTCTGACGTTTGGCGAAGGAATAATTAGGTTTAGCCATGGGCGATCCTCTGGGGTCGAAGGTGAGGTTGAGCGGCGCATATTCTGCCCTGTATCGGGACCGAGCCGTTAGCTGGGTTTTTGCTCTGTCCATTTGGGCACCACTGTCGGCTGCCAAGCGTCCAGCGCATCGATCAGGGTTTGCGGCGATTCGCTCACTTGCAGCATGTCACGGTGCGCTTCGCGAACGAAGCCTTCGCCGACGATATGATCAAGAAAACCGGTCAATTTGCTATAGAAACCGTTCACTTCCAGCAACCCGAGCGGTTTGCCATGGTAGCCGAGCTGGCCCCAGGTCCAGACTTCGAACAATTCTTCCAGGGTGCCCAGGCCTCCGGGCAGCGCGATGAAGGCATCGCTGAGCTCGGCCATTCGCGCCTTGCGCGCATGCATGCCGTCGACCACTTCCAGACGAGTCAGGCCGCTGTGGCCGATTTCCTTGTCTTTGAGGCTTTGCGGAATGATTCCGATCACTTCGCCGCCGGCCGCCAGTGCCGCATCGGCGACGATGCCCATCAGCCCGACGGCACCGCCGCCATAAACCAGGGTCAGCTTGCGCTCGGCCAGTGCTCGCCCGAGGGCGACAGCCGCTTCACGATAAGCCGGACTGGTGCCGGTGCTGGCACCGCAAAATACACAAACGGACGCTAAAGACATGCCTTACTCCACGGTCAGGATGGCCATAGAGTAAAGGCAGGCGGGCGGCGCTCCAAGGTCTAAACTTCGCGTTCAGGTGTTTCGTAGGTGCCGCTGGCGCCACAGGCATAAGCGGCGAGCAAACTGCGCAACAGGCTGTTAAAGGACATGACAGGCGCTCCAGATCAGGGATGACGGCCTGATGATAGGGCCGGGCCAGACGTCTGGCTGGTAGATTGTTTCGATAGGTGTCATAGCCCGAAAGTTGTATACAATTTTTGATTCAGGTCATAGGAACTTGCGCAGTTTTCAGGCAGTCTTCTGTCCATTCGCACTTTTGTTAACCCCTGCCTTGGAGATTCACCATGTTTGCCAAACTTGTTGCGGTATCCCTGCTGACACTGGCCAGCAGCCAACTGATGGCTGCTGAATGCAAGGCCACTGTCGACTCCACCGATCAAATGACCTTCAACACCAAGGCCATCGAAATCGACAAAAGCTGCAAGACGTTTACCGTAGAACTGACCCACTCCGGCAGCCTGCCGAAAAATGTCATGGGCCATAACCTGGTGATCAGTAAAGCGGCAGATATGCAGCCGATCGCTACCGATGGCCTGGCAGCCGGTATCGACAAAAACTATCTGAAAGACGGTGATGATCGCGTTATTGCTCATACCAAAATCATCGGAGCCGGAGAGAAGGATACGCTGACCATCGATGTATCGAAGCTGACAGCGGGCACCGATTACGGCTTCTTCTGCTCGTTCCCGGGCCACATCTCGATGATGAAAGGTACGGTTACCCTGAAGTAATCGATTCGAGTACATAAAAAAGCGTCCCGATTGGGACGCTTTTTTTGTGCCTGACGAAAGACCGAGTCATCGTTCATCGTCGGAACGCCGCCCGGAGCCGGTTCGCTCCCACAGGTACAGCGTTGTCCTTGTGGGAGCGAGCCTGCTCGCGATGGCGTCAGTACAGACGCCGCAGCTTCAAGGCGCGAACGGCATCACGCGCTTGTGATGGGTCTTTTTATACGTATCGCAAATAATCCTGAACGCTTCCTCACGCACCGGCTGGCCGTGCAAGAACGCGTCGATCTCGGCATAGGTCACGCCGTGGGACGCTTCGTCGGGTTTGCCCGGCGACAGGTCTTCAAGGTCGGCGGTCGGGATTTTTTCCACCAGCGATTCCGGCGCGCCGAAACTGCGGGCGATGTCTCGAACCTGGTTTTTCACCAGGCCACTCAACGGGGCCAGGTCGCAGGCGCCATCACCGAACTTGGTGAAGAAACCCATCACCGCTTCCGCTGCGTGGTCGGTACCGATGACCAGCCCGTGCGCCGCGCCGGCGATGGTGTACTGGGCGACCATGCGCATCCGCGCCTTGGTGTTGCCGAGCACGAAATCCACCGAGACCGCGTGCTTGCCCTCGAAGGCCGCCACTTCATTGGCCAGGGCTTTCACCGCCGGGCCGATGTTCACGGTGTGACGTTCGTCCGGGGCGATGAAATCCACCGAGGCCTGGGCATCGTGTTCATCGAACTGGGTTTCATAAGGCAGGCGCACGGCGATGAACTTGTAGCTTTTGTCGCTGGTTTGCTCGCGCAACTCACGCATGGCGCGTTGGGCCAGCAGGCCGGCGGTCAGCGAGTCGACGCCGCCGCTGATGCCGAGTACCAGGGTCTTGAGCCCGGAATTGACCAGGCAATCCTGAATGAAGCTGACCCGCCGGGCGACCTCGGCCTCAAGGGCTGCGTGGTCGGCGAATGGCGGCTGAACCTTGAGCTGCTCAGCAATCTCACGCTGTACGGCTTGCATGAATTCACTCCTTGCTAGTGGTGCCAGATGTGCTGGAAAGGGCGGCAGGTACTTTGAAAACGTGTCGCAAATAGGCGACGAAATTCGGGTCTTTGCAGTGAGTCTTGCCAGGCTCATCGGAAATCTTTGCCACGGGCTGGCCGTTGCAGGCCGCCATTTTAAGCACGATGCTCATCGGTTCGACACCCGGAATATCACACGTCAGGTTGGTGCCGATCCCAAAGCTGACATTAATCCGACCGCGCAACGCCCGAAATATTTCCAGGGATTTTGGCAGCGTCAGGCTGTCGGAGAACGTCAGGGTCTTGCTCATCGGGTCGATGCCCAGCTTTTGATAATGGGCGATCGCCTTTTCTGCCCAGATCACCGGATCGCCGGAGTCATGGCGCAGGCCGTCGAAGAGCTTGGCAAAGAACAGGTCGAAGTCGTTGAGAAAGGCATCCATGGTGATGCAGTCGGTCAGGGCAATCCCCAGCAGACCCCGATACTCGCGCACCCAGCAATCGAGGGCGGCAATCTGGCTGTCGATCAGTCGGGGACCGAGTTGCTGGTGCGCCATGATCCATTCGTGGGCCATGGTGCCCAAAGGTTTCATGTCCAGTTCCCGTGACAGATGCACGTTGCTGGTGCCGACGAAACGCCCGGGGAAATCGTGCTTGAGCACGTTCACCACTTCTTCCTGCACGCGGAACGAGAAACGACGGCGTGTGCCGAAATCGGCTACCTGCAGTTCGGACAATTCGTCGCTGCTGGCGTTGGCGGTCAACCAGTCGAACTTGCGGTAGAGCTGCTCGCGAGCCTGTTCCAGAACAATTTCGCGGTAGCGATAGCGGTTGCGCACTTCGCTGACGATGGAAAGCAGCGGTACTTCAAACAGAATCACATGCAACCACGGCCCGCGCAGGCGGATGAACAGCTCGCCGTTTTCGATACCCGTGTGGACGTAACGCAGGTTGAAGCGGAACAGCCCGAGAAAACGCAGGAAATCCGGCTTCATGAAGCTGATGCGTTCCATGAAGCTCAACTGGTCGGCGCTCAGGCTCAACTCGGCCAGGCGTTCGATCTGGAAGCGGATTTCTGCCAGATACGGGCGCAGATCCTCACTGTTACGGCAACGAAACTCCCATTCGACTTCCACGTTCGGGTAGTTGTGCAGCACCGCCTGCATCATCGTCAGTTTGTAGAAATCGGTGTCGAGCAGGTTCTGCACAATGCGATCGCCAAACACGCTCTCGCTCATAACGGGGTTCTCCAGGCGGGCCGCGGCCTGTGGTCGCGACGTTTCAGCTGTTTCTATGAATGGGGCTAGTGGCGCATATCAGAGGCAGTTATTGCCAGCGATTTTTTAGACAGTACATATCCTTGTGGCGAGGGAGCTTGCTCCTGCTGGGGTGCGAAGCGCCCCCAATACAGGACTGCTGCGCAGCCCAACGGGAGCAAGCTCCCTCGCCACAAGAATTAGCCGGGGCTTCAAATCTACGGCGCATCCGGGCTGTCGATCTGCTCGAGCATCCACTTCACAAAATCGCGCACCTTGGGCACTTCCGCCGAGTGCTCGGGATACGCCAGGTAATAGGCATCCGTGCTTGGCATCGCGTGTTTCCAGGGGATAACCAGTTTGCCGTCCGCCAACTCTTCTTCCACCAAAAACCTTGGCAACAGCGCCACGCCGCAGCCGACCTGGGCGGCGCGGATGCACATATAAAACGTTTCGAAGCGCGGGCCGTGGTAGCTGTGTTCAGTGTGGTAGCCCTGGCTGTCGAACCAATCGTGCCAGGCCTGGGGCCGCGAGGCGTTTTGCAGCAGGACGAGGTCGGCGAGCTGCGTAGGGTCGGTGAACGGCGTGTCCGGCAGGCTGCCCGGCGCGCAGACCGGCACCAGCTCCTCGCCAAACAGCTTCAGGCATTCGGTGCCGGGCCGCGAGCCTTGGCCGAAGTAGAACGCCAGGTCGCTGCGACCTTGCAGCAAATCGTCGGCTTCCTGCTCGCTGCACAGGTCCAGATGGATTGATGGATGGCGCAGGCGCCAGCCTTTCAGGCGTGGCACCAGCCAGCGCGCGCCGAAGGTCGGCGGCGTCGAAACCCGCAAGACTTCGGTTTCGCCGCCGTAGGAACGCAGGTAATGGGTCGACATCTCGACCTGGGTGAGGATTTTTCGTACTTCCACCAGGTACAAATCACCGGCCGGGGTCATTTGCAGGCGTCGGCGCACCCGGCGGAACAGCAAGTGCTGCAACAACTCTTCGAGTTGCGCAACCTGTTTGCTGACGGCGCTCTGGGTCAGGTTCAGCTCTTCGGCGGCCCGGGTGAAGCTCAAATGCCGGGTCACGGCCTCGAAACACTGCAGTGCGGTGATCGACGGCAAATAGCGTTTATTCAGCATGGACGGTCCTTTTTCTTGTTTCTTTTACTGCCAGCAATTCAAAGCATGAATAAACGGAATGATATCTCTCTTAAAGGTCGTTTGTTGGGTAACCTCCGGGGAGCTAAAACTACAGGTCTGATCAGCCGTGAATGTCCGGCTGTACGTTTTCTGTTTTTTGCTCGAGGAGTGACCCATGGTTGCCGCATTGCTTGATCGTCTTGGTGTGAACCCGGCCCTGTACCAGAACGGCAAAGTGCCGGTGCATTCGCCGATCGATGGCAGCCGGATCGCTGCCGTGAACTGGGAAGGCGCCGCTGAAGTCGAGCAGCACATCAGTCGTGCAGATCATGCGTTCGAATTGTGGCGCAAGGTCCCGGCCCCGCGCCGTGGCGAACTGGTGCGTCAACTGGGCGACATCCTGCGCGAATACAAGGCTGACCTCGGCGAGCTGGTGTCCTGGGAAGCCGGCAAGATCACCCAGGAAGGCCTGGGTGAAGTTCAGGAAATGATCGACATCTGCGATTTCGCCGTCGGCCTGTCCCGTCAGCTGTACGGTCTGACCATCGCGTCCGAGCGTCCTGGCCACCACATGCGCGAAACCTGGCACCCGCTGGGCGTCGTCGGCGTCATCAGCGCCTTCAACTTCCCGGTTGCGGTCTGGGCCTGGAACACCACGCTGGCGCTGGTCTGCGGCAACCCGGTGATCTGGAAACCGTCCGAGAAAACCCCGCTGACCGCACTGGCTTGTCAGGCGCTGTTCGACCGCGTACTGAAGAACTTCAGCGACGCACCTCCACACCTCAGCCAAGTGATCATCGGCGGCCGCGATGCCGGCGAAGCGCTGGTCGATGACCCGCGTGTCGCGCTGATCAGCGCCACCGGCAGCACCCGCATGGGCCGTGAAGTGGCGCCAAAAATCGCCGCACGTTTCGCCCGCAGCATTCTGGAGCTGGGCGGCAACAACGCCATGATCCTCGCCCCAAGCGCCGACCTGGACATGGCCGTCCGCGCCATCCTGTTCAGCGCCGTCGGCACCGCCGGTCAGCGTTGCACCACGTTGCGTCGCCTGATTGCCCATGAGTCGGTGAAGGAAGAAATCGTCACTCGCCTCAAGGCTGCCTATTCCAAGGTCCGCATCGGCAATCCGCTCGAGGGCAACCTGATCGGTCCGCTGATCGACAAAAACAGTTTCGAAAACATGCAGGACGCGCTGGAACAAGCCCTGAGCGAAGGCGGCCGGGTGTTTGGCGGCGAACGCCAGCTGGAAGACAAATACCCGAACGCTTATTACGTCTCGCCGGCCATCGTTGAAATGCCGGAGCAGAGCGATGTGGTCTGCAATGAAACCTTCGCACCGATCTTGTACGTGGTCGGTTACAAGGACTTCGACGAAGCGCTGCGTCTGAACAACTCAGTGCCACAAGGCCTGTCCTCGTGCATCTTCACCACCGACGTGCGTGAAGCCGAACAGTTCATGTCGGCGGTGGGCAGCGACTGCGGCATCGCCAACGTCAACATCGGCCCGAGCGGTGCGGAAATTGGCGGCGCGTTCGGTGGCGAGAAAGAAACCGGTGGTGGGCGTGAGTCGGGCTCCGATGCATGGCGCGGCTACATGCGCCGCCAGACCAACACCGTGAACTACTCGCTGGAGTTGCCGTTGGCTCAGGGCATCACGTTCGACTGATCCTCGAGTCGAACAGTGATCCCCTGTAGGCGTGAGCCTGCTCGCGATTGCGGTCTATCAGTCAACATAGATGTTGAATGTTAAATCGCTATCGCGAGCAGGCTCACTCCTACATTTTGAACTGTGTGTTGGTTAGGTTTCTGTTGGAGTCTGGCAATGCCGTTACGCGAAGAGTGTCTGTGGGAAAAACTGACGCCGCAAAGGCCCGACAATGCCGCGCTCAAGGGCGAAGTTACCGTCGATGTCTGCGTCATTGGCGCCGGTTTCACCGGCCTGTCGGCGGCGGTGCATCTACTTGAAAAAGGTAAAAAGGTCTGCGTGCTCGAAGCCCATCGCGCCGGTCACGGCGGTTCGGGGCGCAACGTCGGTCTGGTCAACGCCGGGATGTGGATTCCACCGGACGAGATCGAAGCCGGGTTCGGCGAAGCGGTGGGCAGTCAGCTCAATCGCATGCTGGGTGCAGCGCCATCGCTGGTGTTCAGCCTGGTCGACAAATACAACATCGATTGCCAGTTACGCCGCGAAGGCACGCTGCACATGGCGCACAACGCCCGTGGCGAAGCCGATCTGCGCAGTCGCGAAGAACAATGGAAACGTCGCGGAGCACCGGTCGAACTGCTGACCGGGCAATCCTGCGAACAAGCGACGGGTACCAAAAAGATTGCTGCCGCGCTGCTCGACAAGCGTGCCGGCACGATCAATCCGATGGCTTACACCACGGGGCTGGCCAAAGCGGCCATCAGCCTCGGGGGCCAACTGTTCGATCATTCTCCGGTGACCCGACTCGAACGTCAGGGCCAACGCTGGTCGGTGCAAACCGCTCAGGGATCAGTGCTCGCCGAGCAAGTGGTCATCGCCTCCAACGCTTATACCGAAGGTGACTGGACGGAGTTGCGGCGCAATTTCTTCCCCGGTTATTACTATCAAGTGGCGTCGGTCCCGCTGACCGAAGACGCCGCGCAGCAAATTCTGCCCGGCGGGCAGGGTTCCTGGGACACGCGCCAGGTACTGAGCAGTATTCGTCGCGACAAAGACGGCCGTCTGTTGCTGGGCAGCCTCGGTAACGGCAATCAGAAACCGGCCTGGTTCCTCAAGGCCTGGGCCGATCGGGTGCAGCAGCACTATTTCCCCTACCTCAAACCCGTGGAATGGGAATGCACCTGGACCGGTTGCATCGCGTTTACCCCGGACCATTTGATGCGTTTGTTCGAGCCGGCGCCCGGTTTAGTGGCAGTCACCGGTTACAACGGCCGGGGCGTGACAACGGGGACGGTGGTCGGCAAAGCCTTTGCCGATTATCTGTGTAACGGAAATCCTGAGGCGCTACCCATTCCCTTTGCCCCCATGCAGCCATTGGCCGGGGTGGGTTTGCGCAGTTGTTTGTACGAGGCCGGTTTCTCGCTGTATCACGCAGGCCAGTGCTTGCGGATCGTTATTTGATTGTTGAAATTTGTTGCTGGGAGCGGCGCTTTTTCGCGCAGCGACTAGCCTGTAAAAGGTGCGGGTTGTAGCAGTTCCGCACCAGCAGTGTGCACTTCGGTGACGCACGTTGTTACAGGCTGGTTGCACTTCGTTTGGCGCCGCGGTTGCAATGATGGCGCACGCGGGTTGCGCCTTTAAAAATAAATGGTTTCACCTTCTGCGGTTTAGACGGTTGCACGCCCAATGAAAATGGGATCGAAACAGTCGAAATAACAATAAAGCAGCGACTTTTTTCAGAATAAAAAACCGATGGCACGGCCCTTGCTCTGAGCATTCAGAGAAGTCGCAGTGCCAACTAAAAAAAACCTTGGAGCACCACCTCATGTCCCAGACGTTTTACAAGAAAGGCTTTCTGGCCCTCGCAGTGGCAACTGCGTTGGGTGTTTCTGCGTTTGCACAGGCTGATGTGAAAATCGGTGTGGCGGGTCCGATGACAGGCGCCAACGCGGCATTTGGCGAGCAGTACATGAAGGGTGCACAGGCTGCAGCCGACGCGGTCAACGCGGCGGGCGGCGTTAACGGGGAAAAAATCGTACTGGTGAAGGGCGATGACGCCTGCGAACCGAAACAGGCTGTGACGGTCGCCAAGGACCTGACCAACCAGAAAGTCGCCGGCGTAGTCGGTCACTTCTGCTCCTCGTCGACCATCCCGGCCTCCGAGATCTACGACGAAGCGGGCATCATTGCAATCACTCCGGGTTCCACCAACCCAGCGGTTACCGAACGCGGCCTGAGTGCCATGTTCCGTATGTGCGGGCGTGACGATCAGCAAGGCATCGTGGCCGGTGACTACATCGTCGACGTGCTCAAGGGCAAGAAAGTCGTTGTCCTGCACGACAAGGACACCTACGGCCAGGGCCTGGCGGACGCTACCAAGGCCCAACTGGAAAAACGCGGCGTGAAGCCTGTGCTGTATGAAGGCCTGACCCGTGGCGAGAAAGACTTCAGCACCATCGTCACCAAGATCCGCGGCGCTGGCGCCGATGTCGTCTACTTCGGCGGTCTGCACCCGGAAGCCGGTCCTCTGGTCCGTCAACTGCGTGAGCAAGGCCTCAAAGACGTCAAGTTCATGTCCGATGACGGCATCGTGACCGACGAACTGGTCACCACTGCTGGCGGTCCGCAATTCGTTGACGGCGTACTGATGACCTTCGGCGCCGACCCACGCCTGCTGCCAGACAGCAAAACCGTGGTGGACGAGTTCCGCAAGAAAGGCACCGAGCCTGAAGGCTACACCCTGTACGCCTACGCTTCGGTCCAGACCCTGGCCGCAGCTTTCAACGGCGCCAAGTCCAACAGTGGCGAGAAAGCCGCCGAGTGGCTGAAGAAAAACCCGGTCAAAACCGTGATGGGCGAGAAGACCTGGGACGCCAAGGGCGACCTGAAAGTCTCCGACTACGTCGTTTACGAGTGGGACAAGGACGGCAAATACCACCAGCTGGAAAAACAGAAGTGATATGACCTGATCTGCCCGGTGCCTGTTGCACCGGGCAGTCTATGAACATGTCCGTGCAGTACCTGTCTTTTCTCGTAGAGCTGCACACAACCGTGTTGCCCCGGCGGCTGAACCCCGGTCCGTTGCACCCGGCTTCTGTGCAGTCTCTCAAATGCGTGAGATTGCGTTATGGATGGTATTTTCCTGCAGCAACTGGTCAACGGCCTGACCCTCGGGTCGGTCTATGGCCTGATCGCCATCGGCTACACAATGGTCTATGGCATCATTGGCATGATCAACTTCGCCCACGGCGAGGTTTACATGATTTCCGCTTACCTCGCGGCAATCAGTCTGGCTCTGCTGGCGTACTTCGGTATTGAATCCTTCCCGCTGTTGATGCTCGGCACCTTGATCTTCACCATCGTGGTCACGGCGGTGTATGGCTGGGTCATCGAGCGCGTCGCCTACAAGCCCCTGCGCAACTCCACCCGACTGGCACCGCTGATCAGCGCCATCGGGATTTCGCTGATCCTGCAAAACTATGCCCAGATCGCCCAAGGTGCCAAGCAACAGGGCGTTCCGACCTTGTTGACGGGGGCCTGGCGCGTCGAAATCGGCACCGGCTTCGTGCAGTTGACCTACACCAAGGTGTTTATCCTGATTGCCGCATTCGCCGGCATGGCCCTGCTGACCTACATCATCAAGTACACAAAGCTCGGCCGCATGTGCCGCGCCACCCAGCAAGACCGCAAGATGGCCTCGATCCTGGGGATCAACACCGACCGCGTGATTTCCTACGTGTTCATCATCGGTGCAGCGATGGCGGCCCTGGCCGGCGTGCTGATCACCATGAACTACGGCACGTTCGACTTCTATGCCGGCTTCATCATCGGCATCAAGGCGTTCACGGCCGCGGTACTTGGCGGCATCGGCTCGCTGCCTGGTGCGATGCTTGGCGGGATCATTCTCGGGATCTCCGAGTCGCTGTTCTCAGGTTTGGTCAACTCGGACTACAAAGACGTTTTCAGCTTCTCGCTGCTCGTTCTCGTTCTGGTCTTTCGGCCCCAAGGCCTGCTCGGCCGTCCTCTTGTGTCGAAGGTGTAAGCGATGTCTTCAACCACTAAAAAAACCATTGATCTCAAAAGAAGCCTGGTTGACGCGATTCTTGCCGGCCTTGTCGCCCTGATTGTGTTCGGCCCGATTGTCGGCGTGGTCCTCGACGGCTACGGCTTCAATCTGGAAACGACCCGGGTGGCCTGGATTGTCGCCATCGTCATGGCTGGCCGGTTTGCCCTGAGCCTGTTCCTGCAAACGCCCAAGGGTCTGAAAATCCTTGAAGGCTTTGAAAGCACTGGTTCCGGGGTTCATGTACTGCCGCCTGATTACAAATCCCGCCTGCGCTGGATCATCCCGCTGGTGATCCTCGTTGCCGTGGTGTTCCCGTTCTTCTCCAACTCCTACCTGCTGGGCGTGGTCATTCTCGGGCTGATCTACGTATTGCTCGGCCTGGGCCTGAACATCGTGGTCGGCCTGGCCGGCCTGCTCGATCTGGGTTACGTGGCGTTCTACGCCATCGGTGCCTACGGCCTGGCGCTGGGTTATCAATACCTCGGCCTGGGTTTCTGGACGGTGCTGCCGCTGGCGGCTATCACCGCGGGCCTTGCCGGTTGCATCCTCGGGTTCCCGGTGCTGCGATTGCACGGTGACTACCTGGCGATCGTGACCCTGGGATTCGGTGAAATCATTCGCCTGATCCTCAACAACTGGTTGTCCCTGACCGGCGGCCCGAATGGCATGGCGGCTCCATTGCCAACCTTCTTCGGTCTCGAGTTCGGCAAGCGCGCGAAGGAGGGGGGCGTCCCGTTCCATGAGTTCTTCGGCATCGCCTATAACCCGGACGTGAAGTATTACTTCATCTATGCGGTGTTGTTCCTGGTGGTGCTGGCCGTGCTGTACATCAAGCATCGTCTGGTCAAGATGCCGGTCGGCCGCGCTTGGGAAGCCTTGCGTGAAGACGAAATCGCCTGCCGCTCCATGGGCCTGAACCACGTACTGGTCAAGCTCTCGGCGTTCACCATCGGTGCCTCGACGGCCGGCCTGGCCGGGGTGTTCTTCGCCACGTATCAAGGCTTCGTCAACCCGACCTCGTTCACCTTTTTCGAATCGGCTCTGATCCTCGCCATCGTGGTCCTCGGCGGTATGGGCTCGACCATCGGCGTGGTGATTGCAGCCTTCGTGCTGACCGTTGCCCCGGAACTGCTGCGCGGCTTTGCGGAATATCGCGTGCTGCTGTTCGGCGTGCTGATGGTGTTGATGATGATCTGGCGACCGCGCGGCCTGATTCGGATCAGCCGTACCGGTGTGACCCCGCGTAAAGGAGTAGCGCCATGAGCGAAGTCGTACTCTCGGTCGAGAAGCTGATGATGCACTTCGGCGGCATCAAGGCGTTGAGCGATGTCAGCCTCAAGGTGCATCGCAACTCGATCTTTGCCCTGATCGGCCCCAACGGCGCCGGCAAGACCACCGTGTTCAACTGCCTGACCGGTTTCTACAAGGCCTCCGGTGGCAGGATCGAACTCAATACCCGCGGCGAACGCACCGATGTCATCCAGCTGTTGGGCGAATCGTTCAAAGCCACGGATTTCGTTTCGCCGAAAAGCTTCATCACCCGGATGCGCTACAAAATGTTCGGCGGCACCCACCTGGTGAACCGTGCCGGGCTGGCGCGCACCTTCCAGAACATTCGCCTGTTCAAGGAAATGTCGGTACTTGAAAACCTGCTGGTAGCCCAGCACATGTGGGTCAACCGCAACATGTTGGCCGGCATCCTCAATACCAAGGGCTACCGCAAGGCCGAAAGCGACGCGCTGGACCACGCCTTCTACTGGCTGGAAGTCGTGGACCTGGTGGACTGCGCCAACCGTCTGGCCGGTGAACTGTCCTACGGCCAACAGCGCCGCCTGGAAATCGCCCGGGCCATGTGCACCCGGCCGCAGATCATCTGCCTCGACGAACCGGCGGCCGGCCTCAACCCTCAGGAAACCGAAGCGCTGAGCGCGATGATCCGTCTGCTGCGCGACGAGCACGATCTGACCGTGGTGCTGATCGAACACGACATGGGCATGGTAATGAGCATTTCCGACCACATCGTGGTGCTGGACCACGGCGTCGTCATCGCCGAGGGCGGACCTGAAGCGATTCGCAACGACCCGAAAGTGATTGCGGCCTATCTGGGCGCTGATGAAGAGGAAGTGGTGCTATGAGTCAACCCATCCTCGAACTCAAGGATCTGGATGTGTTTTACGGGCCGATCCAGGCTCTGAAAAAAGTCTCGCTGCATATCGAAGAAGGTGAAACCGTCAGCCTGATCGGCTCCAACGGCGCCGGTAAATCGACCTTGCTGATGTCGATCTTCGGCCAGCCGCGAGCGGCTAGCGGGCAGATCATTTATCAGGGCGTGGACATCACCCACAAGTCGTCGCACTACATCGCGTCCAACGGCATCGCACAGTCGCCTGAAGGCCGACGGGTGTTCCCCGACATGACCGTCGAGGAAAACCTGCTGATGGGCACCATCCCTATCGGTGACAAGTACGCTGCCGAGGACATGCAGCGCATGTTCGAGTTGTTTCCACGGCTTAAGGAGCGCCGTAACCAACGGGCCATGACCATGTCCGGCGGTGAGCAACAGATGCTCGCCATCGCCCGTGCGTTGATGAGTCGGCCCAAGCTGCTGTTGCTCGATGAACCGAGCCTTGGACTGGCGCCGATTGTGGTGAAACAGATCTTCGCGACCCTGCGGGAACTGGCGAGTACCGGCATGACCATCTTCCTGGTCGAGCAGAACGCCAACCACGCGTTGAAGCTGTCGGACCGGGCATACGTGATGGTCAACGGCGAGATCCGCATCACGGGCACCGGCAAGGAGCTGCTGGTCAACGAGGAAGTGCGTAACGCCTATCTCGGCGGGCACTGACACGCTGCCGAAATATCCACACCCCCGACGAGCAATCGCCGGGGCTTTTTTACACCTCGAATACACCACGAATCCCCCTGTGGGAGCGAGCCTGCTCGCGAAAGCGGAGTGCCAATCGACAGGTGTTCAATGGCCCACCGCTTTCGCAAACAGGCCTGCTCCTGCAAGGGCCAAGTGTGCTTTCCGGAAATTGTGGAAAACAATATTCACAAGCTCTCAAAGCGCGACATAAAGCCGCTGCAAATAGTTGTTTTGTCACGCTTTTGACTTGTCCCCGTTTACTGTGGAGCTGGCTGTGAATAACGTGGGAGTAGCTGTCTGAGAGCCTTTGAATTCGTGGCTTGTAGCGATGTGGTTGTTTTTTGATCAGGCGTTTTTGCTTGACCCGGAACAGGCTTTGTCAACCTTTTTGTTGGATGGCAAAGTGGCTGGAAATGCAATGGGCCAGCCTGTGGATAAGTCTGTGGTTAAACTCTGGAAAGACTCGGCTGAGGGCCGTAGTTACTGGCTTGGCGCCATCGTCGGTTTGCCCATCACATCGTGCAAAATGCCATGGGCTACACAGCTGGTACCCAAGGGTCAAGCAAAAAACTTTGTAATCTACCCGCAAAGCCTTGTGGATAGCGGCTTGCAGCTTTTCCACTTGCCCCCGGAAACTGTGGACCGGCCTGTGGATAAGGTGCGTGTACATGGCTGCAAGCCACGGTGCCTGTGGCTTTGGAAGGCCTGGTTGTTTTTTGTACAGTTTTTGCGGCGGTTGCCGCTGTGGGCAAGGCCGGGCATGCTGCCAGCTGATTTTCTATTCCAATGGCTGTCGATCAGCCGAAGCAAGGAGAACACGATGTCCAACACCCTGTTTATTACCGGCGCGACCTCTGGTTTTGGTGAAGCCTGTGCCCGTCGTTTTGCCGAGGCCGGCTGGAAACTGGTGCTGACAGGCCGTCGTGAAGAACGCCTCAATGCCCTGTGCGCCGAGTTGTCGAAGCAGACCGAGGTGCATGGCCTGGTGCTCGACGTGCGTGATCGCAAGGCCATGGAGGAGGCGATCGCCAACTTGCCGCCGTCCTTTGCCAAGCTGCGCGGGCTGATCAACAACGCCGGTCTGGCGCTGGGCGTTGACCCGGCACCGAAGTGCGATCTCGACGATTGGGACACCATGGTCGACACCAACATCAAAGGCCTGATGTACGCCACTCGCCTGCTGTTGCCACGCCTGATCGCCCACGGCCGCGGTGCCGGTATCGTCAACCTCGGCTCCGTCGCCGGCAACTATCCGTACCCGGGCAGCCATGTTTATGGTGGGACCAAAGCATTCGTTGGCCAGTTCTCGCTGAACCTGCGTTGCGACCTGCAAGGCACTGGCGTGCGTGTCAGCAATATCGAGCCGGGCCTATGCGAGAGCGAGTTCTCGCTGGTGCGTTTCGCCGGTGACCAGGAGCGCTACAACGCGACCTACGCCGGTGCCGAGCCGATCCAGCCGCAGGACATCGCCGATACCATTTTCTGGGTGCTTAATGCCCCGGCGCACATCAACATCAACAGCCTCGAATTGATGCCGGTGAGCCAGACGTGGGCCGGGTTTGCGATTGAGCGTAATGCCAAGGGTTAAGGCCGCATAACGGCTTTCGCGGGCACGCCGCGCTCCCACAAGACTTGCGTTGAATCGTCATTTCGCGAACGACAAAAAACCTGTGGGAGCGGCGGTGCGGCGATCCGAATTGCCCGCGATAGCTATCTGTCAGTCAGCCGAGATAATCGACCAGCCCTCGATAGCAAGTGGCCAAGTGATAAGGCGTGGTCGATGGCATGTCCTTGCGGCTGACTTCGCCCTGCTCGTCGCGACATTCATACCACCCCCTCGCATGCAAAAAGCGTTGCTGCAATGCTTGCAATTGGCGTTGCACCGAGCCTTCGCTATTTGGACGCAAGGTCAGGGCGCGCAGGTATTCAGCCTGGGCCCAGATGCGTTGAGTGGCATCCTTGGCAGAGCCATTCAGATCGAGCATCGCCGTCACCGCACCCGTTTGTGGATCAACGCCCAGTTGTTCGGTGAGTACAAACGCGCGCTCCAGCGAAGCATGCAGTTTTGAGCCGTGCAGCAGTGGCGAAGACTCCAGCAGGAAATACCACTCGAACTGATGCCCCGGTTCAAACCAGTTATCCACAGCGCCCAGCGGTTTTTCCATCAGCACGCTGTGGTGCGGGTCAATAAAACGCTTCTGCATGGCTGTGCATAACTCGACCAGCGCGCGCTGTACGGCGATGTCTTCTCGCACCGACAGGGTCGCGAGGAAAGCTTCGGCCAGATGCATCAAGGGATTTTGCAGGGGGCCGGAGTCGAGCGAGGACCAGTCGCGGTCGAGGCTGGCTTCGTACAGGCCGTCGCCTGTGGCGAAGCGCTGCGCCAGCACTTCCAGTGTCGCGTTGAGGACCGATTCCACCAGCGGCTCGCGCACCTTGCCCCAGTAATGGGCGCAGGCGAACAGGATAAAGGCGTGGGTGTAGAGGTCTTTGCGCTGATCCAGTGGCGCACCTTGCGGGTCGATGCTGTAGAACCAGCCGCCGTGCTCGGCGTCGTGAAAATGCTGTTGCAAGGAACGGAACAGCGCCGCGGCGCGTTCCTCGGCGGCCGGCACCTGGCCGATCAGGCTGGAAAACAGATACAGCTGCCGCGCGCAGGCCATCGCCCGATAGCGTTGGGGCGGCAGCGGTTGATGCCCGGCGTCCAGCGCTTCATAAGGCAACGCCATGTCGGCATTCCAGCCGGGGCCTTGCCAGAGCGGCACGATCACGTCCTGGAAATGCTGTTGCACCGAGGCGAACAGAGCTGTCAATTCAGGCTGGGAGGCAGAGCGGGAAACAGGCGGCATTGGCTGGCGTCGTCACGGCAGGGTTGATTGCGCGACATGTTAGCAGGCCTGAGAGATGCGGTGTCTGTCAGGCCGTCTTCGCGAGCAGGCTCGCTCCCACAGGTGTACGCATTCCAATGTGGGAGCGAGCCTGCTCGCGAAGGGGCCATCACAGGCAATAAAAGATCAACCTGCGAGCAACCACGCACCAGTCGCCGCCGAAGCCGCACCGGCCAATCGAACCAACGGCGCCGCCGCTTGCGGCAACACGCGCACCACGGCATAACCCGCGGCATGCAACGCCGCCGTCGCCGCCACAAACCCTGCGGCATACGCCCAAGGGCTCGACATGTCCGGCAACTCCAGCCCATGGGCCACACCATGGAACAGCGCAAACAAAGCCGTCGCACCGACCGCCACGCTCAGCGGCGGACGCACGGCCAGGGCCACGGCCAGGCCCAGCGCCAGCACCGATGCCGCAATGCCGCTTTCCAGCGCCGGCAGGTTCAATCCTTCAAAACCCAGCAGTCCGCCAATCAGCATGGTGCCAACGAAGGTGCACGGCAGCGCCCAGCGCGCGGCGCCTTTCTGCTGCGCCGCCCACAAACCCACCGCCACCATCGCCAGCAAGTGATCAAGGCCGCCAATCGGGTGGCTGATGCCGGCGATCAAACCGTTGTCGCCATGACCCGGGTGCGCGAAGGCGATGGCCGGGGTCAGCAGCAGGGCCAGGGTGCCCAGGATGCGTTTCAGTGTCATGGATAAGCTTCCTTGTTGATAAGTCGTGATCAGGCTGCGGTCAGCAGGCCTTGGCGTTCGATGAAGGCGATGATTGCTTCCAGGCCCAAGCCGGTTTTCTGATTGCTGAAGACAAACGGCTTGCCGTTGCGCATGCGCGTGGTGTCGCTGTCCATCAGTTCCAGCGACGCGCCCACCAGCGGCGCGAGGTCGACCTTGTTGATCACCAGCAAGTCGGACTTGCAGATCCCCGGCCCGCCCTTGCGCGGCAGCTTGTCGCCCGCCGAGACGTCGATCACGTAAATGGTCAGGTCGGACAGTTCCGGGCTGAAGGTCGCCGACAGGTTATCGCCGCCGGACTCCACCAGAATCAGATCCAGCCCCGGAAAGCGGCGGTTCAGTTGATCCACCGCTTCGAGGTTGATCGAGGCGTCTTCGCGGATCGCCGTGTGCGGGCAGCCGCCGGTTTCCACGCCGATGATGCGCTCAGGGGCCAGGGCTTCGTTGCGCACCAGGAAGTCGGCGTCTTCGCGGGTGTAGATGTCGTTGGTGACGACGGCCAGGTTGTAGCGGTCGCGCAGGGCCAGGCAGAGCGCCAGCGTCAGGGCGGTTTTACCGGAACCGACCGGTCCGCCGATGCCGACGCGCAGGGGTTGTGTGTTCATGTGATTCTCCAAGTAAAAAGGCCCTAGGAACGGAACAGACGGCTGTACTGGCGCTCATGGGCCATGCACGCCAGGGACAGGCCGAACGCGGCGCTGCCGTAGTGTTCGGGGTTGATTCGGGTGGCGTCCTGCTGGGCTTGTTGCAGCAGTGGCAGCAGTTCGCTGGTCAGGCGTTGCGCGGCTTGCTGGCCCAGGGGCAGGGTTTTCATCAGCACCGCCAATTGATTTTCCAGCCAGCTCCAGAGCCACGCCGCCAGCGCATCTTGCGGGCTGATCTGCCAGGCGCGAGCGGCAAGCGCCCAGCCGAGGGCCAAATGCGGCTCAGGGCGCTGCTGGAGAAAGGCGCGGGCCGGCGCATCGAGTTCCGGCAAGCCGTTGAGCAGTTGTTGCAATGAATAGCCCATCTGCCGGCTTTCCTGATGCAGCTCGCGGGTTTCCCGGCTGGCACGATGTTCTTCGCAGCGTTGCAGCAACTGGCCCCAGTTCTCATCAAAGGCAGCGGTGCAATGGGCGAGCAGCAGCGGCGCTTCGAAGCGTGCCAGGTTCAGCAACAACTGATCGCTGATCCAGCGTCGCGCGCTGTCTGCATCGTTCACCCGGCCGTTATCCACCGCCATCTCCAGGCCTTGCGAATAGCTGTAGCCGCCAATCGGCAGTTGTGGGCTGGCCAGGCGCAGCAGCGCCCAGGCCGGGTTCATAACCGGACGCCGAACTGGTGCAATTTCGGCGGGTAGTTGAAGTCCTCGTCGCCGTGGCGGGAATGGTGATGGCCGCCCCCATAGGCGCCGTGTTCCGGCTGGAACGGTGCCTCGATGTTGTCGACGTTGGCCTCCAGCTGTTCGAGCATGGCCTTGAGCACGTAATCATCGAGCAGGCGCAACCAGCCATCACCGACTTGCAGGGCGACGTGGCGATTGCCCAGGTGATAGGCCGCGCGAGTCAGTTCGAACGCGTTGGCGCACGTAACGTGCAGCAATTGTTCGGGGCGGGCGCAGACGCGGACGATGCGCCCATCTTCGGCTTGCAGGCACTCACCGTCATACAGTGGCGGCTGACCGCGCTCCAAAAACAAACCGACGTCCTCGCCTTCGGCACTGAAACAGCGCAAACGGCTTTTGCTCCGGGCCTCGAAAGTCAGGTGCAACTCGGCGGCCCAGACGGGTTGAGGGTCGATTCTGCGATGAATCACCAGCATCGGAAGGCTTCCAGCAATGGACGATGTTCAGGCTAGAGCAAGGGGCTTGCCAATCGGGCGATACGTAGGAAATACCTGTCGGAGCGTAGTGGGTGGCTCAGGCTGTTGCGGGATTTTGAACTGGAATGGTGCGGGGATTTTTCGGTGGCACCAAATTGATGCCTTGACTGGTTTTGTGGACGTGAGCCTGCTCGCGATAGCGTCGGCACAATCAACATTTGATGTGGCTGACATTCCGCTATCGCGAGCAGGCTCGCTCCTACAGGGTTTATTCAGTGCTGCCGAGGCCTTGCCAATGCTTGAGGCCGATGAAGATGAAGCGCAGTTGTTGAGTGATTTTTGCCTGTGGCGTCAGGTGCTCAGGCAGCGCCTCGGCCGGTGGATCGATAATGTCCGGCAAGGTCGCGAACACACTTTTGACGATCAGGTCCGCCATGACGCTGAGGCCGGCGATGTCCAGATGCTGCAATTTCGGCATCAAGGACAGGTCGGCCGCGAGGTCCGAGCTGATGTCTTCCCGCAGGCGACCAATGGCCTGGCGCACGGGCAGCGATCCGCCGTACTGCTCCCGGGCCAGAAACAGGAACTGCGAGCGATTGGCCGAGACCACGTCGAGAAAGATCCGAACCGAAGCGTCAATGATGCCGCCCATGACGAACTCGTTATGGCGCACCAGGCGAATGGTCTCGCGAAAGGTCTGGCCGACTTCGCTCACCAGTACCAGGCCCAGTTCGTCCATATCGGCGAAATGCCGGTAGAAACCGGTGGGCACGATCCCGGCGGTTTTCGCCACTTCGCGCAGGCTCAGGCTGCCGAATCCTCGACCACATTCCATCAGGTGACGGGCAGCGTCCATCAGGGCGTTGCGGGTTTGTTGTTTCTGTTCGGCGCGGGGCAGCATCGCAAGGGTGTTTTTCTGGACAGGGACAGCGGCGCACTCTAGCAAATCGGCTTCGCTGGCGTCGAACGACTATCGGGGGATCAAGCGGGGATGTACAACTTCCAATGAGGCAAAACCCTATAAAGTCAAAAGCCCAATCCGGGGATTGGGCTTTTTTTCAGGGCCGCCATGGGCTCAGCTCACAGCGCTGTTGCGTTCGATGACACGGTCACCACCACCTTCGGCGAGTGTTTGGCCTGGAGTGCGGTCGGAACCATCGGCAGCCAGTGTTTGACCTGGGGTGCGGTCGGAACCATCGGCAGCCAGTGTTTGGCCTGGGGTGCGGTCGGAACCATCGGCAGCCAATGTTTGGCCTGGAGTGCGGTCGGAACCATCGGCAGCCAGTGTTTGGCCTGGGGTGCGGTCGGAACCATCAGCGGCGAGAACCTGGCCTTGTGGCGTTTTGTCATAACCGTCTTCAGTGATCAGGCCTTTTTCTTTCAAGCGATCATTGCCACCTTCGGCAAGGGTCTGGCCTTGTGGAGTGCGGTCGGAACCATCGGCAGCGACGGTTTGGCTGAACACCGAGCGGCTGTCTTTGACTTGTGGAGTGGCCTGGTCAGCAGCAGGCAGAGCGAAAGCGGTGCTGGCCAGCATTGAGAGGGTAAGGCTAAGCAGTAATTGGCGTTTCATGATGGGTTGCTCCTTGGGGGGGCGATAAAGTGGGTACGAGGGCAATGCTACTCTCGATAAGTCGATATAAAAGTTCATAAACGCAATGGTAATAATCAACGGAATTGATTGTTCTGCCGAAGCGCTCTAGAACGGGTGTCTCCGGCGATCGCTTTTGCACTGGAGTGGGTATTTTCGACCCACTGATGCCGCACAAAAGTGCGGGGGCGGTAACGCTGGATTCGGGGGCAGTCTCTCCCCGGTCGATTATTTGAGGATTAATCGATGTTTCGGTTAAACCTGCGGGCCGTTTTTCAGTCGTAGATTCCATGGCAGGCCGGTTCTGGCCTGTCGTTTCACACGTGCGTCGCAGTCAGGGCGCTCAGTCGTATCAGGAGCCCTGTGCAATGACGCGCACTCGTAAAATTGTTACCTGGACCTTCGCCAGCCTGATTGTCTTGCTGGCGGTATTGGTTCTGATCATCGCGTTCTTCGATTGGAACCGGATCAAACCGCCCCTTAACGCCAAAGTTTCTGAAGAGCTGCATCGTCCGTTCGCCATTAATGGCAACCTCGCGGTGGTCTGGCAGCGCGAGCCCGACGAGGGCGGTTGGCGGGCCTGGGTGCCGTGGCCGCACGTGGTGGCCGAAGACCTGAGCCTGGGTAACCCGGACTGGTCGAAAAAACCACAGATGGTCACCCTCAAACGCGTCGAGCTGCGTATTTCACCCTTGGCATTGCTGGCGCAACGGGTGGTGATCCCGCGTATTGACCTGACCGAGCCGAATGCCGACCTTCAGCGCCTGGCCGATGGCCGTGCCAACTGGACGTTCCAGTTCGACCCCAAAGACCCGAACGCCGAGCCTTCGAGCTGGGTGGTGGACATCGGTGCCATCGGCTTCGACAAGGGCCACGTCACCCTCGATGACCAGAACCTCAAGACTCAGCTCGATGTGCTGATTGATCCGTTGGGCAAACCTATTCCGTTCAGCGATATCGTCGGCGACAAAGCCGCAAAAACCGCGCAGGAGAAAGGCGCGGCTCCCCAGGATTACGCGTTCGCGCTGAAGGTCAAAGGCCAATACCACAATCAGAAACTCGCGGGCGAAGGCAAGATCGGCGGGTTGCTGGCATTGCAGGATGCGGCCAGGCCGTTCCCGCTCCAGGCGCAAGTGAAGATCGCCGATACCAGTGTCGAACTGGCCGGAACGCTGACCGATCCGCTGAACCTCGGCGCCCTGGACCTGCGCCTGAAACTGGCCGGTACCAGCCTGGGCAATCTCTATCCGCTGACCGGTGTGACGCTGCCGGATACGCCGCCCTACGAGACCGACGGGCATTTGATCGCCAAACTGCATGAGCCGGGTGGTGCGGTGTTCCGCTATGAAGCATTCAACGGCAAGATCGGCGAGAGCGACATCCACGGCAGCCTGGCCTATGTCGCCAGCCAGCCGCGGCCGAAACTCAGTGGTTCGCTTGTTTCCAACCAACTGCTGTTCGCCGACCTGGCCCCGTTGATCGGTGCTGACTCCAACGCCAAGCAAAAGGCCCGTGGCGGCGAAAGCAAGCAGCCGACGGACAAGGTGTTGCCGGTCGAGGAGTTCAAGACCGAGCGCTGGCGTGACATGGACGCCGACGTCGAATTCACCGGCAAGCGCATCATCCACAGCGAAAAATTGCCGTTCAATGACCTCTATACGCACCTGGTGCTGACCGACGGTGTTCTCAGTCTGGAGCCTCTGCGTTTCGGCGTGGCGGGCGGCAACCTGGATGCGCAGATTCGCCTCAATGGCCGCACCGAGCCGTTGGAAGGCCGGGCCAAACTGACCGCGCGCAAGTTCAAGCTCAAGCAGCTGTTCCCGACCTTTGAACCGATGAAAACCAGTTTCGGCGAACTCAACGGTGATGCCGACATCACCGGCCGTGGCAACTCGGTGGCCAAGCTGCTGGGCAGCGCCAATGGCAATCTGAAAATGCTGATCAACGATGGCGCCATCAGCCGCGAGTTGATGGAGCTGGCCGGGCTCAACGTCGGCAACTATGTGGTGGGCAAGATCTTTGGCGACAAGGAAGTGAAGATCAATTGCGCGGCGGCCGACTTCGATATCAAGACCGGTTTGGCCACCACCCGACTGTTCGTCTTCGATACCGAGAACGCGATCATCTATATCGACGGCACGGCGAACATGGCGACGGAGCAGTTGGACCTGACGATCACCCCGGAATCCAAAGGCTGGCGGTTGATTTCGTTGCGCTCGCCGCTATACGTGCGGGGCAAGTTCATCAAGCCGGATGCGGGCGTGAAGGCGGTGCCGCTGATTTTGCGTGGCGCCGGGATGGTTGCATTGGGCGTGATTGCAGCGCCAGCGGCGGGGCTGTTGGCGTTGGTGGCACCGAGTGGGGGTGAGCCGAATCAGTGTGCGCCATTGTTGGAACAGATGAAGGCAGGCAAGGCGCCGGTGACCGTTAAACCAACGAAATAATGGGGTGTCAGTGTGGCTGCCTTCGCGGGTAAGTCTCGCTCCTTCAGGAGAATACTAAACCTGTAGGAGCGAGGCTCGCCCGCGAAGGCGATCTGAAAGGCCCTAAAGATCTTTCAGAATGTCGGCCATGTCATCCGCATGCTCTTCTTCCTGAGCCAGGATGTCTTCAAAGATGCGCCGGGTGGTCGGGTCTTTTTCGCCGATGTACTGAATGATCTCGCGGTAGCTGTCGATGGCAATCCGCTCGGCGACCAGGTCTTCGTAGACCATCTCTTTCAGTGAATTGCCCGCCACATATTGCGCGTGGGAGTTCCTCGACAGCAGGTCAGGGTTGAACTCCGGCTCACCGCCCAGTTGCACGATGCGCTCGGCCAGTCGGTCGGCGTGCTCGGCTTCCTGGGTTGCGTGCTCGAGGAATTCGTCGGCCGCGACGTTGGCTTTCAAGCCGCTGGCCATGAAGTAGTGGCGCTTGTAGCGCAACACGCAGACCAGTTCCGTGGCCAACGACTCGTTCAGCAGGCGCAATACTTCTTCACGGTCAGCGCTGTAGCTTTCGGTCACCGCGCCGTTCTCGACGTTCTTGCGGGCCCGTTCGCGAAGGGTGGTTACGTCAGACAAATGCATGTCACTCATCTCGTTCTCCTGGAGGCTAATCCGGTTTGCGTCACCTTCTGGGGAAGTGATCGCTACTTAAGGTGTGAGTGATGAGCGCGGCGAAAAGTTTTATGCCATTTGTCCATCGTAAAAAGCGCCCGAAATGGTCACGCCAACCCATGCCCGGACAGCAGCGCCTCCTCGCGCAGCCACGCAAAAAACGCCCGCACCGGCGGATGCCGTTCGCGTCCCGGCACACAGAGTGCGCTATAGCCGGCGCCATCGACCTGGACCTCGCCCCGGTAGGCGACCAGTAAACCGTTGGCCACGCTTTCCGACACCAGGATATTGCTCGCCAGCACCAGCCCCTGCCCGGCGATCGCGGCTTGCAGGGCGTAATGCTCTTCGTCGTATTCACGGACCGCCGGTTGGCCTGTCAGCCAACTTTCGCCGGACTGCGCGCACCAGGCCGCCCAGCCGTGGGCGTAGAGTTTGGAGTTGTGCCAGCGCACGCTGATCAGCGTGGGTGCCCGCTCGGCCGCCAGGGCCACCTGCCCGGGCGAGCCATAGACGCCGAACGATTCGTCGAACAGGCACAGCCCATAAAGGTTCGGGTAATCACCCAGGCTGTAGCGCACCACCAAATCGACGCTGGCGTCCTGATGCAGATCGATGACTTCGCAGTGGGTGTCCAGGCGCAGGTTGATGTTCGGATGGCGGGCGTAAAACCGACCCAGACGCGGCACCAGCCACAACGCCGCGAAGGCCGCCGTGGTGGAGATCGTCAGGCTCGCGCCGCTGCGTTGCGGGCGCAGGGTGTCGACGCTTTGCGCCACTTCCAGCAGCGCGCCGTGCAGGCTGCGGAACAACCGTTCGCCGCCGTCGGTGAGGCGCACCTGCCGTGGCAGCCGCTCGAACAGCGGCACGCCGAGCCAGTTCTCCAGCGAACGAATCTGGTGCGACACCGCTGTGGGCGTCACCGAAAGTTCTTCGGCGGCGGCCTTGAAACTCAGCAGGCGCGAGGCGGATTCGAAGGCGCGCAGGGCGGTGAGCGGCAACGAGGCAAACATTCAAATACTCCATGGATGAAATGGATTCATCCAGACTGATTTCTACTCAGTTGAAGAAGGGCGGCTGTGAGCTTCAATCTGCAAGCCACAGGCAGTTTAGCCCTTAAGGAGATTCAGATGAGCAAGATTCTTGCGATCCATGCCAGCCCCCGTGGCGAGCGTTCCCATTCCCGGCGTCTGGCGGAAGTGTTTCTTGGCGCTTGGCAAGCGCGACATCCTCAGTCGCAGCTGACTCGCCGGGAAATAGGTCGGGCATTGATACCGCCGGTTAACGAGGCCTTTGTGGCCGCGGCCTTTTACCCCGAGCCCCAAGCGCGTCCCTTGTCGATGCAGGCCGACCTGGCGTTCAGCGATGAGCTGGTCGGCGAGTTGCTCGGTCACGATTTGCTGGTGATTTCCACGCCGATGCACAACTTCAGCGTACCCAGCGGCCTCAAGGCCTGGATCGATCAGATTGTGCGGCTCGGGCTGACGTTCAATCACACCCTGGACAATGGCGTGGCGCAGTACGAGCCGTTGGTGCACGGCAAAAAAGCCCTGATCGTCACCAGTCGCGGCGGCTTCGGTTTCGGGCCGGGCGGCGAGCTGGAGGCGATGAACCATGCCGATCCGTTGCTGCGCACCGCGCTGGGGTTCATCGGCATCACCGACATCACCGTGGTGGCTGCCGAAGGCGAAGAGTCGGCTGAGCGCACGTTCGAGATTTCGCTGGCCGAAGCCGAGCAGCGTTTGCTGACGCTGGCCCGGGAGTTCTGATGGCCTGGCTGTTTCTGCTGATCGCCGCCGGGTTCGAAGTTACCTTCGCCATGGGCATGAAGTACGCCGAAGGCTTTACCCGGCTCTGGCCATCGCTGATCACGGTGGTGGCCGCCGTCGGCGGGATTTACTTCCTGACCCTGGCCATGCGCGAGTTGCCGGTAAGCATCGCCTACCCGATCTGGACCGCCATCGGTTCGCTGGGCACGGTGTTTCTCGGCTTTGCGCTGCTGGGTGAAAGCCTGACGGCGATCAAGCTGGTGTCGGTGGGGCTGATCGTGGCAGGCGTGGTGGGGCTGAAGTAGGGTGGATGTCATAGACTGGTCGTCGAGTTGTCATCTTGGGTGACGATGCTTGGCTGACGTCTTGCATCGCGCCTTGCTTCATCTCACCGATCACAAGGATGTCCGTCCATGTCGCAAGGTTCTGCCACGCGTTATCCGTTGGTGCTGGTCCCGGGAATGCTCGGGTTTATCCGTCTGGTGCTGTATCCGTACTGGTACGGAATCATTTCGGCGTTGCGCCGGGGTGGGGCGACGGTGTTTGCGGTGCAGGTCTCGCCGCTCAATTCCAGCGAGGTGCGCGGCGAGCAGTTGCTGGCGCGGATCGAGGAGATTATGCGGGAAACCGGGGCCGAGAAGGTCAACCTGATCGGCCACAGCCAAGGCTCGCTCACAGCCCGTTACGCGGCCGCCAAACGTCCGGATCGCGTGGCGTCCGTCACGTCGGTCGCAGGGCCGAATCATGGCTCGGAGCTGGCGGATTATCTGGAAAAGCATTACCCGGCCGACACGTTCAAAGGACGGGTTCTCAGCGTGTTGTTGCGCTGGATCGGCGCGTTGATGAGCCTGCTGGAAACCGGCTATCGCGGGCCGAAGTTGCCTGTGGATATCCCGGCTTCGCACCATTCGCTGACCACTCAAGGCGTGGCGCTGTTCAATCAGCGTTATCCACAGGGCCTGCCTGAAACCTGGGGCGGGCACGGGCCGGAAGAGGTCAACGGCGTGCGCTATTACTCCTGGTCCGGGACGTTGCAACCGGGCAAGACGGACCGCGGCGGTAACCGGTTCGACGGCACGAACCGCAGTTGCCGGCTGTTTGCCAGAACCTTTGTGCGCGAAACCGGGCATTGCGACGGGATGGTCGGGCGTTATAGCTCGCACTTGGGGACGGTGATTGGCGATGAGTATCCGATGGATCACTTCGACATCGTCAATCAGTCGCTGGGGCTGGTGGGGAAAGGGGCGGATCCGGTGCGGTTGTTTGTCGAGCATGCGGCCCGATTGAAAGCGGCTGGCGTGTAAACGTCAGTTGGACCGCGAAGGCGTCGGGTCAGGCAACGCTGACCTTACGGCCCAACACGGTAGTCCAGCGCTCCGAAAGCACCACCCCACCCAGCGTCAACACCCCACCCACCAGGTGATACATCGCCAACTGTTCATTCAGTACCACCGCCGCAATCAACGCCGTAATCAACGGCAGCAAATTGAAAAACAGCGTGGTCCGGCTCGGTCCCAGGCGCACCACGGCCTGCATCCACGCCAATGGCGCCAGCATCGAAGCCAGCAAACAGGCATAAAGCACCAGCGGAATATTCTGCAAGGTCAGTCCGACCTTCGGTGAAGCGACAAACAGCGGAAACAGCACCACCACCGCCACCAGCACCTGCAAATACAACAACACCAGTGGCGGCAAGCGCAGCTGCCATTTTTTCAGCAGCGTGCTGTAGATCGCGTAGGCCAGCGTGGCGATCAGCATCATCGCGTCGCCCAGGTTCACGCCGTGCTCAAGCAGTGCGCCGAGGCTGCCGGACGACACCACCACCAATACGCCGGCGAACGACAACACCGCGCCGGCCAATGCGCCCGCAGTCAGGCGCTGACCGAGGCTGACAATTGCCATGGCCAGCGACATCAAGGGCATCAGCGACAAGATGATCCCCATGTTGGTGGCTGTAGTCAGCGTTGCGGCGAAGTACGCCAGGCTCTGATAGACGGCCATGCCGAGCACGCCAAGGATGAAAATCTTGCCCAGGTTCGGGCGAATCTGGGGCCAATGCGCGATCACCGGTTTGAGCATGAACGGCGTGAACAGAATCCCGGCCAGCAGCCAGCGATAGAAGCCGATTTCCGCGGGGAAGATCGCGCCGACAGCCAGTTTGTTGATCACGGTGTTGCCGGCCCAAATGAAAATGGCCAGCAGGGGATAAGCGTATTGCATCAGAAAAACCATCAACGTTAGTGAGGAGCGATTATCCGCCTGTCTGGATGCAAGCCTATACTTCAATCCAGACAACCTGCCCTTGATGACGGACAGCATGACCAGTAAACACATCGACCTGCTCGATTTCGCAGAATTGCCGTCCCCGGTCTATTTCCGTTATGCCGACTTCGACACCCATGAATATGCCTCGACCCACCGTCACCCGTGGGGGACTCTCGAGTATTCGGCCAACGGTGTGTTGCACATGGAAATTGGCAGCAGCCGCTTCATGTCGCCGCCGCAATACGCGGTGTGGGTGCCGCCGCAGACCGAGCACAGTTTCTACAGCAATCAACCGATCAACTATCGCGCGGTCTGCCTGGCGCCGGTGTTGTGCACCGCGTTGCCACAACAAGCGTGCACGCTGGCAATCAGCGACATTCTCAAGGCGATCCTCAAGGACTTCGCCGCCCGCGACGTGAAAATTCCCGACCACGATGCGGACAAACGTCTGGCGCAGGTGTTGGTGGACCAGTTGCAACTGGCACCCATCCAGGAGTGTTATTTGCCTTACGCCAGCAGCTCGGGATTGCTCGTAATACTTGAAGCCCTGCAAGCCGAGCCCGGGGACAATCGGCCATTGGCGCACTGGGCCGCGCAGATCCATGTCAGCGAACGCACCTTGGCGCGGCAGTTTGTCCGTGAGCTGGGCATGAGTTTCGGCGAGTGGCGGCAACGCTTGCGTTTCCTCGCGGCGATCGAAGCGCTGGACAGTCAACGCAGCATTCAAAACATTGCCTTCGACATGGGTTACAGCACCGGTTCGGCATTTATTGCGATGTTTCAACGCCAGGCCGGGTGTACGCCTGAGCAATATCGTCGGCAACGAATTATCTGAGATAAATAAGTCAGTGGGTGTTAGAAGTTTTAAGTGGTGAAGTTTCTTACAGGCTAATCGGAATTGAACTTCATTTGATTGAGTGATTAACGTTGTACGCTAGTTGCATAAGCCGTTTCTGTTCAGCAAACTTATGCAGAGTATCAATGTGACCACTTCAATCCGGATCGATGAAATATCAGCAACCGCAATACAACAAAAAAGCAAACATCACGAACTTATAAAAAATGCTATCCCGGAATGGATACGCCAAACTTCACCCCACAGAATCAGCGCGTTAAAAACCGTGATAGCCCCACTTCCGGAATGGATTAGCACCGCTTCACCGATGCAGCTCGCAGCCCTGCAGCGCGCCTCGGAGGAAAGCTGGCGGGCTCAAAACGATGTCGACCAGATGCTGAGCGAGGCGCAAGATGTCTACGCCTTTGCTGAACCGCTGCTTCGTCAGGCGCTGAAAGATCAATACGGTGTAGACGTCGATGTAAAGGAAACTTTCTTGCAGTTGTTTTCTCCGCCCCATTTATCCCCTTGGGCCAACAATTTCAATAACGGCGTGGAATCGCGCATTGTTTCGTTGCTGGATGCGGCATTACATAACTTTTCGGATAAAGAAGTATTAACCTCTGATTCGCAGTTTATTACCCGGCCGGACAAATCGAATCGATTCGATATAACCGGTGTTCGTAACAACATGAGTGTCGACCAATTCAAGACACTTTGCCGCACTCTGGATATCGGCGCTCACTATAAAGCCCATCTTGAAGGCTATGTGCGCCCTGTCGATGGGCTGGCGCGTGGTGTGGTGCAGCAAACAGTCATAAAAAGCCAAAAGGCTGCGTTAAAAGCAGCCCTGTATCTGGCCAGCCTTAAAAATGACATCTCGGCCAGTGGCTACCTGGCCGTACAAAGCCTGCTCAAGGATATTAAAGCGTGGAAGATGGATGGCCTTCCCGTTCATTACTATCAGCTGAAAATTCTCGATGTCCAGTTGAGAGGCATCGTGCTGATCGCCCCTGATCTGCATATCCACGACAGCGCCGCCCGGCGAGTCATTGTCTATGTGCCACATGACCCGGAGCATCCACTGAAAGAGTACGCCTCGAAGGCCGAGTTCGCCCGTGAGCTCACTCGCCAATTGCGGGATGCCCCAAGGAATTCCACAAACAGTTATCAGCAGTTCTTCAGCCGTTTTGTCGACCATCAACAACGGGGGCGCTTCTTCTCGGCACTCAATGCCGCGCTGGTGGAAATAACCCAACACGACAAAATTCCGGGTGTCGATAAGCCGGTATGGCGCGAAACGCCCATCGAGAATCCGCGCCTGCACTTTGAGCACGTTCGGTTCGAGAACGACATCCATACCTTTTTTACGGGCGACCCTTGGCTTTATCTCTACCAGCAACAGCAAAACAAAATCCTGAACGATGCCCGGGAGATGGTCATCTCGACGCAAGATGCCGATCGTATGGAGCGTTGGGCGTGGTTCGACAACCTGGAAAAAATGCTTTCCGACGTCTTCAATGCCGCGTTAATGGTGGTGGGGCCTTTCATACCCTTTGTGGGCGAGGTAATGATGGGTTACATGGTTTATCAGTTGGTCAGCGAGGTCGTCGAAGGCATTGTGGATCTGGCTGAAGGTCTCTATCTGGAAGGGGCCGAGCACATCATTGGGTTTGTCGAAAGCCTGGTCCAGTTGGTGGCCTTCGCCGGCGGCATGAAAATCGGCAGTGAGGTGGTACTGCCCAAGTTGTCATCGTTCATCGAGTCGACAACACCGGTCACGCTGGCCAACGGCGCCAAACGCCTGTGGAGCCGCGACCTTGAGCCCTATCAAAAACAAAACCTGACCCTGACTGCGGATTCAAAGCCTGATGAAACCTGGCTGCACCGGCACGAGGGCAAGCCGATTCTCAAACTGGACACCCGGCACTTCGAACTGACGAAAGATCCACAGAACGGTAAACACAGGGTTAAACATCCGACCCGCTCCGACGCCTATCAACCCGTGGTGGAGAGCAACGGCGAAGGTGCCTTCGTGATTGAAGGCGAGCAACCCCATAGGTGGGATGACTCGACCTTGATGGCGCGACTCGGCCCGGACATGGGTGAGCTGGCCGACGCCTACGGCGACATCCGCACGGTCAGCCAGACCGATGCCAGCGCGATCCGCCAAATGTATGCCGACAATGAGCGGCCATCGCCGTTGCTCAGCGATACCGTGACCCGGTTTCGTATCGACCGTGACATTCAGACCTTCATCGAGCAGATGGGCAGCGAGCGTGCGCAAGATTACTCAAGCGCCGATCCCGAGATGCAATTTCAGCTGCTCGATGGTCTGTGGCCCGGCAATGCGATTGAGCTGGTAGACGCCAGGGGCGAAGTGCTTCGGGTCATCGGTCGCGCGGGCGGGCCGGGTGTCCAGATAAACAGCAATCGTCTGGCTGACGTCGATCTGCTCAAGACGCTGTTATCGCACCTGGATGAAGCACAACTGAACACCTTGTTGGACGTCGAGTTTCATATCACGCCCAGCACGCTGGAGCTGAACGCCAAAAATCTGCGGGCCGAGTTGGCGAAACGGGCCAGGAGCAAGCGCACGTCGCTGTTCGATGCACGTTATCGTCGTGTCGAAGCTGCCACGAGTGACAGCGCAAAAACGATCCAGGCCCAAGTGCCGGGCCTGCCTGGCACTGTCGCCCGCGAGTTGCTGTCCATCGCCACGCCCTCCGAAGTCCAGGCGATTGAGCGCGGGCAGTTGCCCGCAAGGCTGGAAAACCTCGCGCGTTGGGCGCTGCGAGACGTGCGCATGAGCCGTGCTTATGAAGGTTTTTACCTCGACTCGGTCGACAGTCCCGACATGGACCGGCTGGCGTTGCACTCCCTTGAGCATCTTCGCGGCTGGAATCCCGATGTGCGCATTGAGGTCCGACGGTTCGAGTACGACGGAACCCTGCTCGACAGTATCGGCCAGGACGACGCAGGGATTCGCCGTACGCTCGTCGAGCTTCATGACTCGACATTCGTCGCTTATGACGAAGACGCAAATGCCCTGCATTCGGGCATGGATCTGTTTTCCGCTATTTTGCAGGCGTTGCCGGACGCCGAGCGTAACGCGCTGAACATCTATATCGGCCAGGGGGCCAAACTGAAGCTGGCCCTGCGCGACAACGCATTGCAGCCCTATCAGTTGCTGAAGGTGCTGGACGGTCTGCCGGTTCTTGACCCGCTCACTTACGATCCTCAATTGATGCGCCTGCGTGGTGGCTCGCCGGGCGCGGGCGGCGAACGTGCAGTCCTGGAAGACATCGGCGGCCAATACAGCGACCTGGTCACGGTAGCGTTCCATCCTTCTGTTTCGGCATTCAAGCGATTCGATTATCTGCGCGGCCTGAAACTGATTCACGACAGCCTTCCACAGGATTATCTTTTCGACCTTTTCGAGGCGCTGAACGCAGCCAATGCGACCGGAGAGGCCGGGCCAGGCCTGCGGATCGTCCAAAGTATCGAGGCGTTGCCTGATCTGCAGAAGCTGATGCTGCCAGAGCAGTTCAACGCGTTGACCGGGCGCCTGTTTACCAAAGAGGGCCTGGTGCCGCTCACGGAACTGGAACGAAACCTGGGGTTGAATGCGCGCAATCTGGAACAGACCGGGCGGGCCAATGCCTACCAGGCGCTGCTACATTCAGTCCGGGAGAACGGTGTAACGCCAAGTCCGGAGCTGGCTGATTTAAGCAGCTATGGGGAGTGGTTTTCCCAGGCCGTGGTCGAGACCGAAGGGCCGGTTCAGGTATCGCCTCAAACCATGGCCAATTTGAAAATGGCGCAGGACGCGATCTATCGAGCCAAGGAGCTCCTGCCGTTATCGGGGAATCAGTTGCCAAGCATGTGGGAAAACGGCGGTTCGGCGATTGCCAAAATCAAAGGCCTGCGAGGGATGGACCTTGAGGAGGGCGGATTCTCCGCAAAACTGACCACCGCTGAGGCCGCTCGCAAAGCCATTGATATCAAGGGCGGGAATTGTTCGGAGAACTCGAAGGTTACGTTTTCGATTCTCGCCAGCCAGCCCCGGACGTCCAGCATTCACATTGTCAGGGCCACCCGTTTTGATCATCAATATGTAGTGATAGGAGATGATCTGAGCAATCTCGATGCTCTGGTCGTCGCTGACTCGTGGCCGGAATTTCCCGCAGCGCACTTGGCCAGCAATGCACACTTCAATTTCGAAATGCCGCCGGTGACCACACTGACCCCCGGGCCGGCCGTGGTCGAGTACGCCTTTATCAATGAAGCCGCGCCAGGGCCGGCGGTATTGCCTGCGGTTTCCGAGGCGAACACGTTCCGGCAGATAAAAATCAACAAGCTCTATGAGGAGGGTGCGGCATATGCCCAATGGACGTCGTTGCGTGAGCTTGGACAGACTTATGCGGTCGAGGGGGGCACGCCGGTCTTGTTCGAGCGGATGCCCGCGTCGGTCATTGATAACCGGGTTGATGCTTATCAGCGATACCGGGAAGCCTTTAAAGATCTTCTGGAATCGGAGGTTGATTGAGGGCCATCGGTTGCGGCGGTGGATGAATGTGTAACAGGGGTTGTCTACACTCCAGATTGAGGCCGCGCCCCTCGGTGCGGCAACAAGGAGAAAACTCCATGATGATGTTGCGTGTCCCTTTGTTGATGATCGGTTTGCTGCTTAGTGCCCAGGGCTTCGCCGCCACTGAGCAACAGAACAAGATGACCACCTGCAACGCTGACGCTACCGCGAAAGGCCTCAAGGGCGACGAGCGCAAAGCCTTCATGAGCACCTGCCTCAAGGCGGCGCCGGCCGCCAATGACGCCAAGACCTTGACCCCTCAGCAAGAGAAAATGAAAACCTGCAACGCCGATGCGGCGACCAAAGCGCTTAAGGGTGATGAGCGCAAAGCATTCATGAGTGATTGCCTGAAGAAAAAATAAATAACTGAGTCATAACGGGCGGCAGATTGTGATGGCTGTGAGGGCCCCTTTGCGAGCAAGCCCGCTCCCACAATGGAACTGTGTTCGCAGGACTGATGTGGGAGCGAGCCTGCTCGCGAAGGGGCCAGCATGGCCGCTATAAAAAATCGCCCACGCCCCACTAAGGTCGCCCTACACAATCCCTAGTGCTGGCCTGCGAACGCTGGCAGACTGCCAATCCTTTTACGTCGTTCGTTTTGAGGCTGTATGCCAACGTTTTCTCAACGCCACGTTTTGCTGCTGATCAGTTGGGTCATCATCTTTGGTGGTTTGCTGCTGGTGATCCCGCTGCGACTGCTGCCTAGCCTGCTGGCCGGGTTGCTGGTGTTCGAACTGGTCAACATGCTCACCCCGCAGTTGCAGCGGCTGATCGAAGGTCGACGCGCGCGCTGGCTGGCGGTGGCGTTGCTGGGGACGTTAGTGGTCAGCGTGTTGACCCTGATTTTTGCCGGCGCCATCAGCTTTTTGCTGCACGAGGCGGAAAACCCGGGCGCATCGCTCGACAAATTCATGCACGTGGTTGACCGCGCGCGCGGGCAGCTGCCGCCGTTCATCGACGCCTATCTTCCGGCCAGTGCCGCGGAGTTTCGCGTGGCCATCGGCGAGTGGATGAGCAAGCACCTGAGCGACTTGCAACTGGTCGGCAAGGACGCGGCGCACATGTTTGTGACGCTGCTGATCGGCATGGTGCTCGGGGCGATCATCGCCTTGCAGCGCATACCGGACGTGACCAAGCGTAAGCCGCTGGCTGCCGCGTTGTTCGACCGCCTGCACCTGCTGGTCCAGGCGTTTCGCAACATCGTCTTCGCCCAGATCAAGATTTCCCTGCTCAACACCTTCTTCACCGGGATCTTCCTGGCGGTGATCCTGCCGATGTTCGGCGTCCAGCTGCCGCTGACCAAAACCCTGATCGTGCTGACCTTCCTGCTCGGTCTGTTACCGGTGATCGGCAACCTGATGTCGAACACGCTGATCACCATCGTCGGCTTGTCGCTGTCGATCTGGGTCGCCATGGCGGCGCTGGGTTATCTGATTTTTATCCACAAGCTCGAATACTTCCTCAACGCGCGCATTGTCGGCGGGCAGATCAGTGCCAAGTCGTGGGAGTTGCTGCTGGCAATGCTGGTGTTCGAGGCCGCGTTCGGCCTGCCGGGGGTGGTGGCGGGGCCGATTTATTACGCGTACCTGAAGAGCGAGTTGAAGCAGGTGGGAATGGTGTAACCACCCCATGATCGTTCCCACGCTCTGTGGTGGGAACGATCACTTCCTCGGGTTGCGAATCAGTCCATCGTGCCGTAACGCTTCATCGCCTCGATCGCCAACCCGCTGCCGATGCTGCCGAAGATGTTCCCTTCCACATGCCGCGCATTCGGCAACATCGCCGACACGCTTTGGCGCAGCGCCGGAATGCCGCTCGAACCGCCCGTGAAGAACACCGTGTCGACCTGATCGACCCGCACGTTGGCGTCGTTCAGCAGTTGGGTCACGCTGTTGCGCACGCGCTCCAGCAGGTTGTCGATGGCCGACTCGAACAGTGCGCGACTCAGCTCAACGCTCAAGCCCGGCTCGATGCGGTCCAGCGGCACATGGCGGCTGTCGGCGTGGGTCAGCTGGATCTTGGTTTCTTCTACTTCCATGGCCAGCCAGTGTCCGGCGCGCTGGTCGATCAGCTTGAACAGGCGATCGATACCGCCGGTGTCTTCGATGTCGTAGCGCATGCTGCCCAGGGCCAGGGTCGACTTCTGCGAGTACACCGAGTTGATGGTGTGCCAGGTCGCCAGGTTCATGTGGTGGCTGGTGGGCATGTAGGCGCCGCTCTTCATGCGGCTGCCGTAGCCGAACAACGGCATCAGGCCTTGCAGGCTCAACTGCTTGTCGAAGTCGGTCCCGCCGATGTGCACGCCGCCGGTGGCGAGGATGTCGTCGTGACGGTTGTCGTGGGTGCGGCGCTCCGGGGACAGGCGCACCAGCGAGAAGTCGGAGGTACCACCGCCGATGTCGACGATCAGCACCAGCTCTTCCTTTTCGATGGTCGACTCGTAGTCGAATGCCGCCGCAATCGGTTCGTACTGGAACGACACATCCTTGAAGCCGATGGCGCGCGCCACGTCCACCAGGGTGTTCTCGGCTTCTTGGTCGGCCATTTCGTCGTCATCGACGAAGAACACCGGGCGGCCCAGCACCACTTCCTCGAATTCCCGACCGGCGGCCGTCTCGGCGCGCTTCTTCAACTGGCCGATAAACAGCCCGAGCAGGTCCTTGAACGGCATCGCCGTGCCGAGGACGCTGGTGTCGTGCTTGATCAGCTTGGAGCCCAGCAGGCTCTTGAGCGAGCGCATCAGCCGGCCTTCGTAGCCTTCCAGGTACTCGTGCAGCGCCAGCCGACCGTACACCGGGCGGCGTTCTTCCATGTTGAAGAACACCACCGACGGCAGGGTGATCTTGTCGTCCTCCAGCGCGATCAGCGTTTCCATGCCGGGGCGCAGCCAGCCGACGGTGGAGTTGGACGTGCCGAAGTCGATACCACAGGCACGGGCTGGAGATGCGTTTTTCATGACTTTCAGGTTCCGGTTAAAAAACGGCCGCGCAGTGTATGTCAGTGCGGCGCAGATTCGAAGGCCGACTATCCGCTAAATACACCAATGGCGCCTTGATAAGATGGCCGGATGCCCCAAACTTGTCTGCATTGAGCCTGGCAGCCATCGGACGGTCGCAAGAACCGCCCACTGCTGCCGATAAACTTCTGACGCGCTACCCGGTCACAAACTTGAGATCGGTCAACCCGGCGCCTGGAAATACGCGCAGACTACGGTGACGGCGCGATATCGATAACGGATGGTGATCCTTAGATGGACTTCAAAGACTATTACAAGATTCTCGGTGTGGAACCGACCGCGGACGATAAGACGATCAAGGCGGCTTATCGGAAACTGGCGCGCAAATACCACCCCGATGTCAGCAAGGAAAAGGACGCCGAGGCCAAGTTCAAGGACGCCTCGGAAGCTTATGAAGCGCTGAAAAGTGCCGACAAGCGCGCCGAATATGACGACTTGCGCAAATACGGCCAGCACGGCCAACCGTTCCAGGGGCCGCCGGGTTGGCAGGGCCGTGGCGGCGGTGGGTTCGGCGGTGGTCAGGACACGGGCGATTTTTCGGACTTCTTCAGTTCGATCTTCGGCAACCGTGGTCCGGGTTTTGGTGGTGGACAGTCGGGCCGCAGTGCCGGGCGCCGAGGGCAAGACGTGGAAATGGAACTACCGATTTTTCTGGAAGAAAGCCTGTCGAACGAGTCGAAGAAGGTCTCCTTCCAGGTGCCGCAGTACAACGCGGCCGGCCAGCACGTCAGCAACACCAGCAAAAGCCTGAACGTGAAAATCCCGGCCGGTGTGACCGACGGCGAGCGCATCCGCCTCAAGGGCCAAGGGGCGCCGGGCATCGGTGGCGGGGCCAACGGCGATCTGTTCCTGATCATTCGCTTTGCGCCGCACCCAAAATTCGACGTTGAAGGCGAGAACCTGATCATTACCTTGCCGCTGGCGCCCTGGGAGTTGGCGCTGGGTACCGAAGTCGCCGTGCCTACACTGACCGGCAAGATCAACCTCAAGGTCCCGGCCGGCAGCCAGAACGGCCAGCGCATGCGCGCCAAGGGGCACGGTCTGCTGAACAAGGCGGGCGAGCGTGGCTACCTGTTCGTGCAATTGAAGGCCGTGATGCCCAAGACTTCGAGCGACGAGGTCAAGGCGCTGTGGGAAGAACTGGCGAAAAAAGCCGCTTTCGACCCGAGAGAAAATTTCTGATCCAAGAGACGGAGTAGCCCATCATGAGCAACCCCCTGATCGTTCAACTGGACATGGCAGAATTCTGTGAGGCGACCGAGCTGTCGGACGTCTACGTGATCGAAATCGTCGAGCACGGCATCCTCGAACCTCAGGGCAAGCAGCCCAAGGATTGGGTTTTCAACGATTACGAGCTGGCTCTGGCCAAGCGCGCCGCCAAGCTGCGGCGCGATCTGGAGCTGGAGTGGGAAGGCGTCGCCCTGGCGCTGGACCTGCTTGAAGAGGTCCAGCAGCTGCGGGCGGAGAATCGCATGCTCAAGCAGCGGTTGGGGCGGTTGGTCGTCGAGTAGTGTTCTGCTGGTTTTGTGTCGTTTGACACGGCCCCTTCGCGAGCAGGCTCGCTCCCACATTGGATCGGGTTCTTCCAGAAGGAATACGGTCAACAGTGGGAGCGAGCCTGCTGGCGATGAACGATGACGCGGTCCGTGGTATTAAACCTTGCGCGGCAACACCACGGTAAACAGCGTGCCTTCCGCTTCGCTGGAACTGACCTCGATCGTCCCGCCGTGTGCATCGACCACTTCCTTGACGATAAACAACCCCAAACCAAGGCTGGTGGAGGGTTGGCCGAGCTGCTCGTCAGCGCTGCGCACCAGCGGATCGAAAATCGTGCCGATCGCTTCCTCGGGGATCGGAGCGCCATAGTTATGCACCGTGAGGCGAACCGTGTCCGGCTCGCCCGTCAGGGTCACCGTCACGTCACGCTTGTTCAACCCATGCTGCAAGGCGTTGCCGATCAGGTTCTGCAACAGTTGACTCACTCGTCCGGCATCCCAGGCGCCTCGGGTGTCACCCTTTACGTGGACCGTCGGATCGCACTCGGGGTTACCGGCGCAGGCTTCGGCAATCGCCGCATGGGCGGCATCGGCCAGGTCCATGGGGGCCCGTTCGATCGGCAGGCTTTTACCCAGGCGACTGCGCACCAGCTCCAGCAAATCGCCGACCATCGCCGCCATGTGCCGCGCGCCGTGCTTGATGTTGACCGCGCAGGTCAGCGCATCGCCTTCAAGCTTGGCTTTGCGCAGCAGTAATTCGGTGGACATGCTCACCGCTTGCAAGGGTGCCCGCAGGTCATGCCCCAGGATCGCCAGAAAGATATCCCGCGAACGATTGACCTGCTCGGCGTAGGCCGCGGTGGATTCGGCGAGTGCTTCGTCAATGGCTTCGTTGAAACGGATCATGTCCTGGAAATAGGCAATGTCCGGAGACGCCAGGCTGTCGACCCACAAACGGATGACGCAGGCACGCAAATGACGGAATTCCGATGTCATCTGTACCAGATCAAACCCCACGGTATGCCGCAGTTCGCCATGACTGGCACCGGCCTCGTCCAGGCTCGGGGTTTTTTCCGGGCCTTCGCCCTTGGCCTTGGCCATCTGTTCGCTGGAGGTTTGCGCGGTGGTCATGTCACGCGCGGCGGCCAGCAAAATGACCTTGGCGTGATCGCGCAGGGCGACCTTGTCCATGTGCTCGGCCGCCGGAGTAATGGTGCTGGCGAACTGCTCCCATTCATCGACGATACGGTCTACGTGTTGCCTGATGAAATCGGGTAGGCGCATGTCCGGTTTCCTGATGGGAATTCTGGCGCATCTTAGCCCCTTTGCTGTCCGCTAAAAACTACCATTACGCGGGGGAGCACTTTTGCACGGGGTTCGGGTGGTAATTGCCTGTTTTTTAGATTCTTAAATCGAATGCGACGTTGATGTATTCGTGATTTTGGCGTTGTTTTTTGAGCTTTTGTTTTCGTCGCCAGCCAATAATCTGGTGGTTCAATTCGTCGCATAAGGATTTGCGAAATGAGTGAACGTTCGGACCGCCCGGGTCGGCCAGCCATTGCCGGGCAGGCAAGAGAAGTGAATAACAATGTGTATCGTGATTATCTGCTGGGCAAACTGCCCGCGCCGGTCAAAGACGCGCCCGCCTCACGCCTGGTTGCCTTTGCCCATTCGAAACCGGAGTTTCCTGAGTGGTATTTGAATTCAAGCGCCATTGATCGCCAGTACCTCAAGGAGTTGATCGACGAGCGCTGGCGCCTTCAGGGGCCATTGGACGAGGCGCTGAAGAATGTACAGCAGGACATTCTTGCCTTCGCCGAGCCCTTGCTGGTCCAGGCATTGAAAGAGCATTTGAGCCTGGAGCTGGACGTCAACGCGACGCTGATTCGGCTGTACGTCCCCGCCAATCTGGCCATTGGCATCGATACCCATGCCAGTCGGCTCAGGCAATCATCATTGCTGGAAGCGGCCCTGCACAATTTCGAGGCCCCCGAAACGCAGGAGGGCGCGTTTCGCGATGGCTCGGGCATCTTCATCAGGGACGACGAAAACGAACTTCAGCGGCATACGCTGACGGTCGAAAGATTTGCCGCCCTGTGCCGCACGCTCGATATCGGTGCGCACTATCAGCGTCACATCAAGGCATTGCTGATGCCCGAAGAGGTGACGGCCAGAGCGAACGTCGTGAATCAATGCACGGCCAGTGAAAAAGCCGCGTTTCACGAATCGGCGCTGATCGCGTATCTGAAAAAAGACATCACGTCCTATGGCTACGGGAAACTCCGGCAGATTCGTGACAACGAACAAGGCATTTTGATGGGCCGTCGGCCCCTGCAATGCCACCGGCTGGCGATCATGGGGTTCAGGCTGTCCGGCATTGTGTTGTTCAGTGCAGTGGCGGACCCTTCAAAAATCAAACGGGTTTACGACGCGCTGATTCCACAGCATCAACGAACGATGCTGGAATGGTCGCGACGTCTGACACTGCTCCCGGGGCAGGAGTTTGATCAGTTCAAGTTGCTCCAGGCGTTTTTCGCCAATGGCCCCAGCGGTCTCGTTGAGGCCATGTTGCAACGGGACGATGCTTATCAACAAAGTCGTCTGGAGGGGACGCTGATTGCGTATGTCCCCGATGATCCCGACCACCCCTTCAAGGAATACGAGTCCTTCACTGACTTCATGAAGGCGCTGACGAGCCAGTTGCGCTCGCCGGGTTATCAACAGTTTTTCAGCCGTTTTGTCGCGCAAAAAGACCAGGGCAAGTTTTTTGCCCGGGTTCGCGAGCGCCTCTCGACCTTCACCTGGAAACAGCGCGAGCCGCTGGACATGGGGCCGTGGTGGCGGGAGAGCGCCGTTGAAAATGCCAACGCAGAGCCTGTCACCCATATCATTTCGGGCGATCTCTGGGCGCAAACAAGTCTTTGGCGCAGGGAGAAAGCGATTGCCGATGCGCGGCACATCGCTGTGCCGACCGGCGATGAAGACGCCACCACCCGTTGGAACCGGCTGATCAGCTATCTGAACATCGGCTGGAACGTGTTCAATTTCGGCGCCATGCTGGTGCCCGGCCTGGGCGAAGCGATGCTGGCCGCCATGGTCGGGCAGATGGTCCTGGAAACCCTGGAAGGCTTCGAAGACTGGAGCAAGGGCGACAAGGAAGACGCGGCGTCCCATCTCACCGGCGTCATGATCAATTTCGCGCAGTTGGCCATTATGGGCGCCGGGCATGTCTTGCCGGCCGGTGCGGCGGCGTCGGTCAAACCATCGGCGTTTATCAACCGGTTGAAAAAGGTTGATCTGGCCAACGGCCAGACGCGCCTCTGGAAGCCGGACCTTTCACCCTACGCCCATGACATGGTGTTGCCCGCCGAGGCGAAGCCAAGCGAGCAGGGTCTGTATCGGCACAGCGAAAAGGACTTCCTCAAGCATGAAAACCAACACTTCGAAGTGATCAGCGATTCACGCACCGGCCAGCCACGCTTGCAACATCCGGCCCGGCCACAGGCTTATCAGCCGACACTGGAGCACAACGGTGGCGGCGCGTGGAAAACCGAACTCGACCGTCCCATCGAGTGGGACAAAACCACCCTCATGCGGCGCCTGGGCCCGACGGTTGAGGACTTTTCTGATAACACCCTGGAGCATATTCGTCTCGTCAGCGGCATGGAGGAGGACGAATTGCGTCGCTTGCATGTGGTCAGCGAACCGCCGCCCGCGTTGCTGACCGACACGATCGAACGCTTCCAGGCCTGGGCCGAAGTGCAAAAACTGCCCGGGCAGATAAGGCTCAACGAGGTTCCGCAAGCATTCGTCGAGCAGGTGCCCCGCTTGCTGGTTGAATGGCCCGGATGGCCTGAGCAAAAAGGCATCGAGCTGTTTGACGGCCCTGGGCATAGCGGGCGCTCGATCAAATTCGGCAACGTCGATGCTCTGCCCGCCGACACGCTGAAGATAAGTCGTGCCGAGGTTCGTTCAGGGAAACTGCCGGAGCGTGCCGTGAAGTTTGCGAACGAGGCCGACATCCACGCGCTGCTCGGGCAGGGCATTTCAACGGACGAGCAAGTCCGCATCGATGCCTTGAAAAACCTGCTGGCCGGGCGAGCAGACAGTCGCCGCGCAACTCTGTTTGACGCGCTGAGTCGCCGTTTGCAGCAAACCGACAACCCGCAGGTGCAGGTGCTTCAGGATGCGTTCAATGGGCTCCCCGCTGCGGTAGCCCGGGAACTGCTCGCCGACATCGAGCCGCAAGACCGGCTCGACATCACCGAGCCGTCGCGCATCCCCTTGCAACTCAGGGAGCGGGTAGGAGTGGCCTTGCGGGCCATACGAACCGCGCGCGCTTATGAAGGGCTCTTTCTCGACGCGGCGTTCAGTGTGGACACCGAGCGGCTGGCGTTGCACTCGATGCAGGCGCTACCCGGCTGGCCCGAAAACGTGAGGATCGAAATCCGTGAGTTTTCATTCGATGGCCCGTTGCGCGACAGCGTCGGCCCGACGGACGCCACCCACCGCAGAATCCTGGTCAGCGAGGACGGCCAATACCAGGCGCGCGATACCGATGATCTGCAATTGCACGGGGCCGATGATTTATACGCGTCGGTGTTGCATGCGTTGCCGGATGCCGAACGAAACGCGCTGGGGTATCACGTCAACCAAGGTGCCACGCTCAAGTCCGCCATTCAAAAAACGCCATTGCCACGGGAAAGGTTCAGCGCGCTTCTGGGCGATAACCCTGTACGCAAACCGGCGTATGACCCCGTCACGATGCGCCTGCGTGGCGGCATGCGCGGGGTGGCTCATGGGCTAAGTCGAATCAACGAACCCATGACGCCGCAAGAGCGGGTGCGTGTTGTCCGCCCCGGATGGACGGAGGCCGAAGCCTTGGCCTATCTGCAGATGAGTGGCAGCGAACTCAGTCTGGAGCAGAGGGCCAGCGCACTCGAAGCGGAATTCGATCGGCTCAACGCCAATTTTCAACGCTGGTTGAAATCGCCGACCGAAGCGTACAGCTTCACGCCTGCCGGCGTCGCCGAATGGCAAGCCAGAAACGCTTTATACAAAGAGATCAGGGAATGCTGGCAGCACACCGGGTTGCGCCACGTGGATTCATTCGGTCATCTGCAGGGCGTTGTGCTCGACCTGGAAAACATCCCGCTGGGGCGTCATCTGCGCACCATGCCTGCCCTGGAAGGTAATTTCGATCACGTCACGCGCCTCAATCTGACCCTGTCCGAATTGACCGACGCACACAGTTCCTTTCTCGATCATTTTCCCCGCTTGCGTTCGCTCAACCTCAACGGCAATGCGTTCTCCGCTGTTCCCGGTGCCATCCGCCGCATGCGCGCGCTGACGGAACTCAACATGCGAGGCAACCGTATTGTCCTGGATGCACAAGGCGTCGCGGACCTGCGCAACCTGACACGACTGGAGGTCCTGGACCTGTTTGGCAATCCGTTGGGGCAAGTCCCGGATATTGGCGGCATGAGAAGGTTGCATACGCTGATCCTGGCGGACACCGGCGTGCACACCTGGCCGCAGGGGCTGTTCGCACAACCGCGGTTCCGGCATTTTTTCCTGGATTTGCAGCGCAACGAAATCACCCACATTCCGGCAGTGCCCCCTGGCTCCGCTCAGGCGGAATTGCTGGCGCGCACCTTGCTGAGCCGAGAGCCGCAGTGGTTGGCCGAGGCCAATCTGCAAACGCTCAGGGACTACATCGAGTCCATCGGCATGGACCCCGATCGACCTTATCCTCCCCGTGGTGTGCGTGACAGTCTCGACTGGGAGGAGGGCATGACACGGCCGGAATGGGTGGCGAAGCAAGCGGTCTGGAACAGTGTCGAGGATGAGCGCGGATCGGTCGGTTTTTTCAACGAAATCCGCAAACTCACCGAGTCGGGGCACTTCAAGCACGACCTCGGGTTTCGGGTCGATATGACCGCCAAGGTCTGGCGCATGCTCGAGGCGATGTCGAAAAATACCGAGCTTCGGCAAAAACTCTTCACCATGAGTACGGTGCCCACAACGTGCGTCGATGCGGGCGCGCAGCTGTTCAATGCCATGGGCCTGGAGGTGCTGATTCATGAAGCCTATGAGTTGGCCAATCCTTCGCTGGTGGAGGGTGAACTGGTCACGCTGGCGCGAGGCAAGTCACGTCTGGATGAACTGAGCAGGATTGCCCGCAAAACCATTTCCGAACGCGAGGCGATGGGCGAGGAGTTCAGGCGTGTCAATGCCATGGGGGAGGTGATGGGCACGATCGATGAGGTGGAAGTTCACCTGGCGTTCATGACCGATCTTGCCGAACGGCTGGACTTGCCCTGGCAGTCTCGAAACATGCAGTTCCGAGGGATCGCGGGTGTCACCTCGGCGATGACCGACAATGCTTACCTGCGTGTGCTCGACCTTGAGGAAGGTGAGCTGCTCGGTGATTTGCTTGTCGAGCAGCCGTTCTGGTCATCCTATGTCGAGGGTGTCAACCGACGGGCTTTCAAAGTGTTCAGGCGCCGGATCGATGCCACGACAGACTTCTATATGGCCTTGGACCAGCGTGCGAACGACACAACGCTGACCCTTGAGCAAAAGGCTCGGCTGAAGGAAGCGCTCAGGGTGCTCGGCGCGGAACTGAACAAGCCGGAAAGCGACTTTGCACCGGGACGCATCATGACCGATGCGCAATACGCTGCTGAGTTGAAGACGATCGATGAAGAGCAAAAGGCGTTGCTCAAAACCTTCACCCAACAGGCGATCGACCGGGCAAAACTGCAAAGGGTAGAACTGCCCTTTGTCGTGCAGCCGGACAGTTGATTGCACCTGTTTTTCCCGGGGGGCTGGTACGCCAGGCCGCCGGGATTGTCAGGCAGACAGAACGATCAAAACAGGAAATATCGCTGAGCCATCGGCAGCACATCGGCGGGCTCGCACCACAGCAGGACACCGTCAGCCTTGACTTGATAGGTCTGCGGGTCGACATCGATGGTCGGCAGATAGTCGTTGTGGATCAAGTCGGTTTTCTGCACCTCGCGGCACCCTTTGACCACTGCGATTTTCTTCTTCAAACCCAAGGCCTCGGGAAGGCCTGCTTCTTGGGCTGCCTGGCTGATGAAGGTCAGGCTGGTGGCGTGCAACGAGCCGCCGTAGCTGGCAAACATCGGACGGTAATGCACCGGTTGCGGGGTCGGAATGGAAGCATTGGCATCGCCCATCAGGCTGGCCGCAATGGCCCCGCCCTTGAGGATCAAGGTCGGCTTGACGCCAAAAAACGCCGGACGCCAGAGCACCAGATCCGCCCATTTACCCACTTCCACCGAGCCCACCTCATGGCTGATGCCATGGGTGATCGCCGGGTTGATCGTGTACTTGGCGATGTAGCGTTTGGCGCGGAAGTTGTCGTTGCCTTCGCCATCCCCGGGAAGCGGGCCGCGCTGCTTTTTCATCTTGTCGGCGGTCTGCCAGGTGCGCGTGATGACTTCACCGACGCGGCCCATGGCCTGGCTGTCGGAGCTGATCATCGAGAACGCGCCGAGGTCATGCAGGATGTCTTCGGCGGCGATGGTTTCGCGGCGGATGCGGCTTTCGGCGAAGGCCACGTCTTCGGCAATGCTCGGGTCCAGGTGGTGGCAGACCATCAGCATGTCGAGGTGTTCGTCAATGGTGTTGCGGGTGAACGGCCGGGTCGGGTTGGTCGAGCTCGGCAGCACGTTGGCAAAGCCGCAGGCCTTGATGATGTCCGGGGCATGACCGCCCCCCGCGCCTTCGGTGTGATAGGTGTGGATGGTGCGACCCTTGAAGGCGGCGAGGGTGGTTTCGACAAAGCCCGACTCGTTGAGGGTGTCGGTGTGGATCGCCACCTGCACATCGTACTGGTCGGCGACGTTCAGGCAGTTGTCGATGCTCGCCGGGGTGGTGCCCCAGTCTTCGTGCAGCTTGAGGCCGATGGCGCCGGCCTTGACCTGCTCGATCAACGGCTCCGGCAGGCTTGCGTTGCCCTTGCCGGTAAAGCCAATGTTCATCGGGAATGCATCGGCAGCCTGGAGCATACGCGCCAGGTGCCACGGCCCGGACGTGCAGGTGGTGGCGTTGGTGCCGGTGGCCGGGCCGGTGCCGCCGCCGATCATGGTGGTGACGCCGCTCATCAATGCTTCTTCGATCTGTTGCGGGCAGATGAAATGGATGTGTGTGTCGATGCCGCCAGCGGTGAGGATCATGCCTTCACCGGCAATGACTTCGGTGCTGGCGCCGACCGCGATGGTCACGTCCGGCTGGATGTCCGGGTTGCCGGCCTTGCCGATGGCGGCGATGCGGCCGTCTTTGAGGCCGACGTCGGCTTTGACGATGCCCCAGTGGTCGATGATCAGCGCGTTGGTGATCAAGGTGTCGACCACTTCGGCGGCCAGTAATTGACTCTGCCCCTGGCCATCACGGATGACTTTGCCGCCACCGAATTTCACTTCTTCGCCGTAGGTGGTGAAGTCTTTTTCCACTTCGATCCACAGCTCGGTATCGGCCAGACGGACCTTGTCACCGACGGTGGGGCCGAACATGTCGGCGTAGGCCTGACGGGAAATCTTCATTCGTTCGCCTTGAGATTCAATTGAATTTGAAATCGTTCGCTGCGCTCACTCTCGCGAGCAGGCTCGCTCCCACAGGGGAGTGCGATCAACTGTGGGAGCGAGCCTGCTCGCGATGGGGTCGGTGCAGACACCGCATTCCTTAGAGGTCGCCCATGATCCTGCCGGCAAACCCGAACACCCGACGATGCCCGGCCAGGTCCACCAGCTCGACCTCGCGACTCTGCCCCGGCTCGAAGCGTACGGCGGTGCCGGCGGGGATGTTCAGGCGCATGCCGCGACTGGCGGCGCGATCGAAGGTCAAGGCGTCGTTGGTTTCGAAGAAGTGGTAGTGCGAGCCGACCTGGATCGGCCGGTCGCCACTGTTGGCCACTTTCAGGCTGACAGTGCGACGGCCAACGTTGAGTTCGATGTCGCCGGGCTGGATCTGGTATTCACCGGGAATCATCAGTGGGCTCCCTGAAGAATCTTGTAGTAGAGGGCGGTCGGTTTGTATTGGCCGCTCGGGTCGCAGGCGTAATCAGGGATTTGACCTGCCTTGGTGTAACCCAGGGCCTTGTAGAAGTCTTCGGCGGGGGAGCCGGCTTCGGTGTCGAGGTAAAGCATGCCGCGTTTGTGCTGGAGCGCGGCCTGTTCCAGCGCGCTCATCAATTGTTGGCCCAGACCACGGCGGCGCGCATGTTCGCGCACCAGCAGTTTCTGCACTTCGGCACGGTTCAGGCCGTTGGCTTTCTGGCATAGGGTGAGTTGTACGCTGGCCTGCACTTGCTCGTCTTTGACCACCACCCACAGCAGTACGTTGCCCTTGTTCAGGTTGTCCTGAACCTCATCGAAATAGGCGCGGGCCTGAGTGGCGTCCAGATTGGCCATGAACCCGACACTGGCGCCATAGCCGACGGCGTCGAGCAGCAAATCAATCAAACCCTGACGGTAGTGCGCAAAGCTTTCAACATTGACGCGGCGCAGTTGGGCAGCGTTCATCGGCAATTACTCCTTGTTGGCGGGTGGCGGCTCCGCGCCAGGATTGAGGGTCAGTTGCATGAAGGTCAGGTCCAGCCAGCGGCCGAACTTGGTGCCCACCTGCGGCATTTGCCCGGTGGTCACGAAACCGGCCCGTTCATGCAAACGGATGGAAGCGGCATTGCCGCTTTCGATGGCAGCGACCATGACATGTTTGTCGCAGTCTTTGGCGCGCTCGATCAGCACCGTCATCAATTGCGGGCCGAGACCGTTGCCACGCTGGTCGCTACGCACGTAGACCGAGTGCTCGACGGTGTGGCGGAAACCGTCGAACGGCCGCCAGTCACCAAATGAAGCGTAGCCCAGCACACTGTTATCGCCGTCGACGATCACCAGGATCGGATAACCCTGGGCTTGCCGGGCGCTGAACCATGCCTGACGGTTGCCCAGGTCCACGGCCTGTTCGTTCCAGATCGCTGTGGTGTTGAGCACGGCGTCGTTGTAGATGTCGCGGATCGCCGGCAGATCGGCGTGCAGCGCGTCGCGGATGTGATAGGTCATGACGCGTCCTCAGGCGATGGGTTGGTGAACGGTGACCAGTTTGGTGCCGTCGGGGAACGTCGCTTCGACCTGGATCTCCGGGATCATTTCCGGGATGCCTTCCATCACTTGTTCGCGGCTGAGCAGGGTGGTGCCGAAGTGCATCAGTTCGGCCACGGTCTGGCCGTCACGCGCGCCTTCGAGCAGCGCAGCGGAGATGTAGGCCATGGCTTCCGGGTAATTGAGTTTCACGCCGCGCGCCAAACGCCGCTCGGCCACGAGGCCTGCGGTGAAGATCAGCAGCTTGTCTTTTTCGCGTGGGGTCAGGTCCATCGTTTGGAATCCATCAGGGCAGTTAAAAAGGTCATTGGAACTGTGAGTACAAACCTTGTGGGAGCGAGCCTGCTCGCGAAGGCGGCGGGCCAATCAGCATCTATGTTGAATGACACCGCGCCTTCGCGAGCAGGCTCGCTCCCACATTGGAAAGTGTTTCAGGTGCTCCATATTCTGGGTGGGACCGCTTCCCTGCCGAGCAACGCAGGTCTCAGCAACCGCCACAAATCAATCATCCAGCCCCGCGCCAACAGCGCCTCACTGGCCAGACACCGAGCCACCAGAAGCCCCGGCAATTGCGTCAGATCGCCGCGCACTTCATTGGGCAGCGAGCGACAGGTTTCCAGCAGTTCGCCATCGATCTCACCCGTGACCAGCAACGTCGCAAACACCGGCTGCCCATCCAGGCCAATCGGCGAGTCGAGCAGCCCGTCATCCCCGACAATGCGCTGGCGTTCGTGCCAGAGCAACTGGCCGTCGCGGCGGATGTCCAGTTGCGCCTGAAAATGCCCGAGGTCGAAGCGCTCGCCACTGGCCGGGCGACCCAGCGCCACGACGTCCCAGTAAAACAGCCGGGCGTCGCCCTCCAGATCAATAGAGGTGCCGAGTTCGGCCTGGGCGTCGCTGAAGATAATCGTCTCTTGCGGCAGCCATTCCAGTGTCGCACCGCACGCCACTTTCAACGTCAGCTGCTGATAGGCGGGCCCCGCCGCGCGATACCATTTGGCAGCGCCCGGGCTGGTGATTTGCGCCCAGGCATCCGGGCCGACGCTGGCCGAGATGTCCAGTCGATCACCGCCTGCGATGCCGCCCGGCGGATGAACGATGATGTGCTGGCACACTTGCGGCCCTTCGGCATACAGGTGCTTCTGCACCCGTAGCGGGCCTTTATGCCGGCGCTGGACCGGGCGCGTGCTGTCGCCGAACCGGGCGTAGCCCAATTCCAGCTCGGCATGCCAGCTCGGGGTAAACAGGGCAGTGGGGAGAGGTAAGTTCATGTCTTCTAGTTATCGTCAGGACGCTTCAGATTAGATCGTAACCAGACCGCGTACACCCTCGGCTTCCATATTTTCGCCGCGACCTTGCTGCACGATCTCGCCGCGGGACATCACCAGGTACTGGTCGGCCAGTTCGGCGGCGAAATCGTAGAACTGCTCGACCAGCAGAATCGCCATGTCGCCCCGGGCCGCGAGCTTCTTGATCACCACGCCGATCTCCTTGATCACCGACGGCTGGATGCCTTCGGTGGGCTCATCGAGAATCAACAGCCGTGGACGGCTGGCCAGTGCGCGACCAATCGCCAATTGCTGCTGTTGGCCGCCGGACAAGTCACCGCCACGCCGTTGCTTCATTTGCAGCAATACCGGGAACAGCTCGTATATGAAGGCCGGCACTTCCTTGGCTTCAGAACCAGGAAATCGCGAAAGGCCCATCAGCAGGTTTTCTTCCACGGTCAGGCGGCCGAAAATTTCGCGGCCCTGAGGCACATAGGCGATCCCGGCATGCACCCGCTGGTGCGGCTTGAACGTGGTGATCGGTTTGCCTTCCCAGTTCACTGCGCCTTCCTTGGCCGGCAGCAAACCCATCAGGCATTTGAGCAGGGTGGTCTTGCCCACGCCGTTGCGCCCCAGCAGGCACGTCACTTCACCGACCTTCACGTCAAACGTCAGGCCCCGCAGGATGTGGCTACCACCGTAATACTGGTGCAGTTTGTCGACTTGCAGCATCTTCAAATTCCCCTCAAATCCCCTGTAGGAGCGAGGCTTGCCCGCGAAGGGGGCCTCGAGGCCGCCAAAAGCTTCGCGGGCAAGCCTCGCTCCTACGGGAGCACAATCATCTTCCGAGATAAACCTCGATTACACGCTCGTTTTCCTGCACCTGTTCCAGCGACCCTTCGGCCAGCACGCTGCCCTGGTGCAACACGGTGACGTGGTCGGCAATCGAGCCGACAAAACCCATGTCGTGCTCCACCACCATCAGCGAATGCTTGCCGGCCAGGCTTTTGAACAGTTCGGCGGTGAACTCGGTCTCGGCATCGGTCATGCCCGCCACCGGCTCGTCGAGCAGCAGCAGTTGCGGGTCTTGCATGAGCAGCATGCCGATCTCCAGAAACTGCTTCTGGCCGTGGGACAACAGACCCGCCGGGCGATTGACCGAGGCCGTCAGGCGAATGGTTTCCAGCACCTCGCTGATGCGATCTTTCTGTTCGCCACTGAGGCGAGCCCGCAGGCTGGCCCACACCGACTTGTCGGTTTTCTGCGCCAGCTCCAGGTTCTCGAACACGCTCAAGGCTTCGAACACCGTCGGCTTCTGGAACTTGCGGCCGATGCCGGCCTGGGCAATCTGCACTTCGCTCATCGACGTCAGGTCCAGGGTTTCACCGAACCAGGCTTTGCCGTGACTGGGGCGAGTCTTGCCGGTGATGACGTCCATCAGCGTGGTCTTGCCCGCGCCGTTGGGGCCGATGATGCAGCGCAATTCGCCGACGCCGATGTACAGGTTCAGAGCGTTGAGCGCCTTGAAGCCATCGAAGCTGACGCTGATGTCTTCCAGGGTCAGGATCGTGCCGTGGCGTGTGTCCAGGCCAGGGCCGACACGTTGCCCGAGGCCGATGGCATCGCGGCTGCTGCCGGCGTCCTTGTTGGGCTCCACAGGAAAAAATGCCGGTTCGAGCATGAATTCAGCCGTCGCAGTGACTCTCATTGCTCACCTCTCTTTTTCAGCAGACCGATCACGCCTTTGGGCAGGTACAAGGTCACGACGATGAACAGTGCGCCGAGGAAGAACAGCCAGTATTCGGGGAATGCCACGGTGAACCAGCTCTTCATGCCGTTGACCACACCGGCGCCGAGCAGCGGACCGATCAGCGTGCCGCGACCACCGAGGGCCACCCATACGGCCGCTTCAATGGAGTTGGTCGGCGACATTTCACTCGGGTTGATGATTCCGACTTGCGGCACGTACAGTGCGCCAGCCAGACCACACAGCACCGCACTCAAGACCCAGACAAACAGCTTGAAACCCCGCGGGTCGTAGCCGCAAAACATCAGGCGGTTTTCCGCATCGCGCAACGCGGTCAGCACCCGGCCGAACTTGCTCTGCGCCAGGCGCCAGCCAATAAACAGGCTCGCCACCAGCAACACCACCGTGGCGAAAAACAGCACCGAGCGCGTGCCCGGCTCGGTAATGCCAAAGCCGAGAATGGTGCGGAAGTTGGTGAAGCCGTTGTTGCCACCAAACCCGGTTTCGTTGCGGAAAAACAGCAGCATCCCGGCGAAGGTCAAGGCCTGGGTCATGATCGAGAAATACACGCCCTTGATCCGCGAACGGAAGGCGAAAAACCCGAACACCAACGCCAGCAACCCCGGCGCCAACACCACCAGGCACATCGACCAGAGAAAGCTGCTGGTGCCGGTCCAGTACCACGGCAGTTCGGTCCACGACAGGAAGGTCATGAACGCCGGCAAGCCATCGCCTGAGGCCTGGCGCATCAAGTACATGCCCATCGCATAGCCGCCGAGGGCGAAGAACAGGCCGTGGCCGAGGGACAACAGCCCCGCGTAACCCCAGACCAGATCGAGGGCGAGGGCGACGATGGCGTAGCAAAGGATTTTTCCCACCAGCGTCAGGGTGTAGGCCGAGACGTGGAACACACTGTCCGGCGACAACAGTGAGAGCAGTGGCAACGCCAGCAGCAGAACCAGAATCACCGCGCCAACAGCGATGGTGACTTTGGGACCGACCTTTTGGCTGGCCGTGAGCATCAGAGGCTGGTTCATCAGTCGATCACCCGTCCTTTCAGTGCGAAGAGGCCTTGCGGACGCTTCTGGATGAACAGAATGATCAGCGCGAGGATCAGGATCTTGCCGAGCACGGCGCCGATCTGCGGTTCGAGAATCTTGTTGGCGATGCCCAGGCCGAAGGCGGCCATGACGCTACCGGCCAACTGACCGACACCACCGAGCACCACCACCAGGAACGAGTCGATGATGTAGCTCTGGCCAAGGTCCGGGCCGACGTTGCCGATCTGGCTGAGCGCTACGCCACCGAGCCCGGCGATGCCCGAGCCGAGGCCGAACGCGAGCATATCGACCCGCCCGGTCGGCACGCCGCAGCACGCGGCCATGTTGCGGTTCTGGGTGACGGCGCGCACGTTCAAACCCAGGCGCGTCTTGTTCAGGAGCAGCCAGGTCAGCACGACCACGAACAAGGCGAAGGCGATGATCACGATGCGGTTGTACGGCAGCACGAGGTTGGGCAGCACTTGAATCCCGCCCGAGAGCCAGGCCGGGTTGGCCACTTCGACGTTCTGCGCACCGAACACCAAACGCACCAGCTGAATCAGCATGAGGCTGATGCCCCAGGTCGCGAGCAGGGTTTCCAGCGGGCGGCCGTAGAGGTGACGAATCACCGTGCGCTCCAGCGCCATGCCGATTGCGGCAGTGACGAAAAACGCCACCGGCAACGCGATCAGCGGGTAGAACTCGATGGCTTGCGGGGCAAAGCGCTGGAACATCAGCTGCACCACGTAGGTCGAGTACGCGCCGAGCATCAGCATTTCGCCGTGGGCCATGTTGATCACGCCGAGCAAACCGAAGGTGATCGCCAGCCCGAGGGCGGCGAGCAGCAGGATCGAGCCCAGGGACATGCCGCTGAACGCTTGCCCGAGGATTTCGCCGATCAGCAGTTTGCGTTTGACCTGGGCCAGGCTGGTCTCGGCAGCGGTGCGCACGTTGGCGTCTGTTTCAATGCCCGGCTCCAGCAGGCTTTCGAGGCGGGTGCGGGCCAGCGGATCGCCTGTTTCGCCGAGCAGGCGCACCGCCGCGAGGCGCACGGCCGGGTCGGTGTCGACCAGTTGCAGGTTGGCCAGCGCCAGGCTCAGGGCTGCGTGGACGGTTTCATCTTTTTCGCCGGCCAGTTGTTGGTCGAGGAATTTCAGCTGGGCCGGTTTGGCACTTTTCTGCAATTGCTGCGCGGCGGCCAGACGGATTTTGGCGTCGGCGGCGAGCAATTGGTGGCTGGCCAGCGCGGTGTCGATCAGACCCCGCAGACGATTGTTCAGGCGCAGGGTTTTGGCTTGGCCGTCGACGGTCAACTCGCCTTGTTGCAGGGCGTTGATCAGTTCGATGCGGGCAGGATCGGGCTGCGCAGCCCAGGACTCCAGAAGCTTGGCTTGCTGCACGGGATTGGCGGCGACGAAGTCTTCGGCGTCGCCGGAATGCGCGGCCATCGGCAGTAAGAGCGCGAGTGCAAAGATCAAGCGGTAAAGGGCGGTGGGCATATGTAAGGCCTTGCGCGGGCTGAATGTAGGAGTGAGCCTGCTCGCGATAGCGGTCTATCAATCAACAGGTCTGTTGTCTGTCCCACCGCTATCGCGAGCAGGCTCACTCCTACAGGGATTTGTGTCGGTCCTGAATGAAGTGCTCAGGCCGACATCCAGTGACTCAGTTGCTCTTCACCGCATAATCCGGCTTCTTGTCGTTACCCGAAATGAACGGGCTCCAAGGCTGGGCACGGATCGGCCCTTCGGTCTGCCACACGACGTTGAACTGACCGTCGGCCTGTATTTCGCCGATCATCACGGGCTTGTGCAGGTGGTGGTTGGTCTTGTCCATGGTCAGCGTGTAACCCGACGGCGCGGCAAAGGTCTGGCCGGCGAGCGCTTCGCGGACTTTGTCGACGTCGGTGGATTTGGCTTTCTCAGCCGCTTGCGCCCACATGTGGATGCCCACGTAAGTGGCTTCCATCGGGTCGTTGGTCACCGCTTTGTCGGCGCCCGGCAGGTTGTGTTTCTTCGCGTAGGCTTTCCAGTCGGCCACGAATTTCTTGTTCGCCGGGTTCTCGACCGACTCGAAGTAGTTCCAGGCCGCGAGGTTGCCCACCAGCGGTTTGGTGTCGATGCCGCGCAGTTCTTCTTCGCCGACCGAGAACGCTACAACCGGAACGTCGGTGGCTTTCAGGCCCTGGTTGGCCAGTTCTTTATAGAACGGCACGTTGGAGTCGCCGTTGACGGTGGAAATGACCGCTGTCTTGCCACCGGCCGAGAATTTCTTGATGTTGGCCACGATGGTCTGGTAATCGCTGTGGCCGAACGGGGTGTAGACCTCTTCGATGTCCTTGTCCGCTACGCCTTTGGAGTGCAGGAACGAGCGCAGAATCTTGTTGGTGGTGCGCGGGTAAACGTAGTCGGTGCCCAACAGGAAGTAACGCTTGGCGCTGCCGCCTTCTTCGCTCATCAGGTACTCCACCGCCGGGATCGCCTGTTGGTTCGGCGCGGCACCGGTGTAGAACACGTTCGGCGACATCTCTTCGCCTTCGTATTGCACCGGGTAGAACAGCAAGCCGTTGAGTTCTTCGAACACTGGCAACACCGATTTACGCGACACCGACGTCCAGCAACCGAACACCACGGCGACCTTGTCCTGGGTCAGCAACTGACGACCCTTTTCCGCGAACAGCGGCCAGTTCGACGCGGGGTCCACGACCACCGGTTCCAGCATCTTGCCGTTCACGCCGCCCTTGGCGTTGATCTCGTCGATGGTCATCAGCGCCATGTCTTTGAGCGAGGTTTCGGAGATCGCCATGGTCCCGGACAACGAGTGCAGAATACCGACCTTGATGGTCTCGGCGGCCTGGACGGTCCAGGTCATGCCCATCGCGGCAATGCTTGCCGTGAGTGTGAAAGCCTTGATCAAGCTACGACGCTTCATTGTGCGATCTCCATGAACATTAGAATTTTTTCTGGGTTGGCAGATGCGGACTACTGAAGGGTCTTTAGCAAGGGCTGTGCCTGTTCGGAAAAGGCAGGGAAATATTGAAATAGAGCCCTCGGTGAACGTGATGACGCACCAGACTGGGGCTTGATGAAGGCGCGGGTGCACCGCCGTGCGCAGCATTGGTGCCGGGTGCGGCAAAGCAAAAAAACGGTAGCGATATATATGTACCACCTGCCGCGCTCGGGGATCTTGATCATCGTGGCTTCTCAGTTGAGTGAGCAGCGCATGAACGGCATCTCTATCAGTACACCTTCAGCACCCCGACGCGGGGCAACCTTTCCTGCCCTGGGGCCGACCTTCATCAGCGCGGATGACGCGGCCTACTGGGCTCACCGGCAGATCGGCGCGCGCCATGACAAGACTTACGGCGGTGTGATCTTGCAGCGTGGCGACGGAAAATTTCAGCCCACATTGCCGGTGGCGGGAAGGATGAGGCATTTCGATTTCGACTTTCTGTCATCTTCTGAAAACCCCCAAGAGCTGTTTGCCCCACCCGGCTACAGGGGCGCGGCGTATTACTTGTCCCACGCGGCCAGTCACGCTGACGTCCAGCGTATTCATCCGCGCTGGACGACTGAGGAGATCACGTTGAGCCTCGGATTTTTTTCCAGAGCACATCTCCTGAGTCACATGCAGGACCCGGGCGCCTATGGCCAGCGTCATTATTTGTCGGGGCCGGATGGCTCGTTGATCAAGTACGAGTCCACTCAGCCGGCAGAAGAGGAAGAACTCATTGAGCTGGGCGTCAAGGCTTTCGGGCCGTTCTCCGACGTTGAGCAACTGATTCAGAAAGTCGCCCAGACCGGCACCCTGAGCGTACTGGTAGCCAATGCACCGTGGGGAGGCGTGCGAGGAAACGTGCCGACGAACTGGACGCTCGGTACGGCTGCGGTGAGAAGTTCGACGTCGGTACAGCCGTTTTTTTGTGCGGTGTTCGACCAGGTGGACAAGGCCATCGAAGCGGCCGCCGCCACGGTAACCGCATCCACCGGCAGCGTTTATCTGGGGTTTGTCGTGACCTCTGCCGGCAGCGCGCAGTGCATGGCGACCTATCCGGTGCTTTCCAGCGAGCCGGCAGCCGAACTGTTCAAGTCCTTCCCGATGAATGCCGATCGCACGCTGGAGCGCCTGCTCGATTTCGACCTGAACGGCGTCTACTTCATGCCGCAGGGTGATGCGTCTCAGAGCGCCGGCGAGCCCTGGCTTTATGAGCGCTTTTTTTCACCGCAGGAGTTGGCTACGGGCATCAGGTTTTCGCTGGAAGATGTCCACCGGCAGGAGTACCCGGACTACCTCAAGGTGTACGCACGGACCCGGGACGGCGCCGTGTTGCAATACCGACCTTCGGCGCACCTGCGTGAAGTACCGTTGGAGGACAGCGCGGATCTCAACGTGCGACTGAAGACCGGTACGCTCAAGCCTGCGGAGTACATCGGACAGGTGGCAGCGGCTGGCGAGCTGACGGTGCTGAAGGACAGCGCGCTTTGGGATGTTGTCGGGATCGTGGGGCCTGACTGGCAACCCTATGCCCGGTCGAGGCGCTTGAGTCCCGCTTTCCTCAGGGCGGACGATGCCGCCCGTTTTGCTCATGAATATATTGGCAGCCGGCGTGAACAGGGCTTCGTCGGGATGGTTTTGCAGGATCGAAACCAACGTTTCGTCGCCACCGAGCCGGTGTTTGCCGCAAAACGGTTTGCACTGGACAGGCTCTGCCCCCTCGACGCTACCGGGGCACCGATCGTGTTGGTCGAGGGTCACTCTTTTCATGGGCTGTACGCCTCGCGTTGGCAAGCGGATGCCGGAGCCATTGTGCGTACTGACTTGCAAGAGCAACTGATCCACGCACAAATGTTCACCACCGAAGACATTCGCTCGGTGCTCGACAAGCGTGCGCATGTTGTTGATTTCTACCTGTCCGGTTCAGCCGACGCCCTGTTGGTTTACAGCCCCGATGTATCGAAAGTGGCGGCTCGCAACCGCCTGCAACAGCGGGCGGCCGTACTCGCCGATGGCAAAACGCTGATAGACCAGGAGCTGGCAGCCGGCACACTTGAGCCCAGTGCAGTGGTCGACGAACTGGCCGGCACCGGCAGATTACGCGTGGTGGTCGGCAGCGACGTGTGGGGGCCGCGGGGAACGGTGCTGGGTGATCAGTCAAATAACGAGGCCGCCCGCACAGACATTGCCGCTCCCGTGCTGGGGGCGATTTTTACCAGTGCCGAAGACGCCGTGTTGAACGCCCGCCATCGTGCCCGGCATGACTACCGCGCAGCCGCGGCGGGTTGGGGATTCATCCTCAAGCACAAGGCGCGCGAGGAGTACGTGGCGACCGAAACGGTTACGCCCAGGGGCCTGGGGGCGCTGAACCAGGCAAGCGACTTTGGCGCTCCGGTATTGATCGACGAGTTCAGGACCCTTGGGCTTTATTACGCGGCAAGCTGGATGCCTAAAGGGTTATCGACCACGGAGGCCTGGTTTGCCCGGCATTTTGCGTCCATCAGCGATTTGGCTGCAGCGATCTACGACGACAAGGGCACGCAACGTCTGACGCATTTTCAGGACCTGAACATTTTTATCGCAACACTGGATGGGGCATTGTTGCGTTACCAGTACTCGGCCTCCTCAACACAACTCGACAATCAGGGTGTGCAGCAACTGACGTCAGCATTGGGCAAGGACACACGACCCTATGCCAACGTCATTCAAATGCTCGCCAAGGCCGGAGAACTGAAGGTGCTGCGCACCAGTGAGCTGTGGGACGAGCCGGGGAGTGTCGGACCTGACTGGACACCTTTCGTGCAGATCCAGCGGCGAGCCCTCAGTCCGGTCTTTGTGTCGCAGGACGATGCCGCGGGCTATGCGCTGGCGCAGTTGGGCTCACGGCGTGAGCGGGTCTACGGCGGCCTGGTGCTGCGTCGCGCCGATGGTTTGTTTGTCGCAACGTTGCCGGTGGCCGTGGAGGTCGAGAACTTCCCTGCCAACTGGATTCGTCTGGATGAATTGATTGAACAGGGTTTGTTTCTGACCGAGAGTACGGTCGTCGCCCGGTACCATTCCAGAATTCCGGTCGAACCGATTTTCGCGCTGTCGGACCGCGAGCGGGACGTGTACCAGGCGATGTTTTCCACGGATTTTCTGGCGGACATTCTGACCGGTTCGGGGGGTTCCCCGTCTCTGTCGCCCGGCAAGGAATACCTGCTGGGGCTCGACGGCAGCCTGATCAGCTACACCCTCAGTGCAAGCGCCAGCGAAAAGCAACTCGCCCGGGCATTGGCGCCACCCAGCCAATTGCAGCGCCGGCATACCCCGATAGAACTGCAGATGCGCAACGGCACGCTAACACCGAGCGAGTATGTCAATCAGGTTGCAAGGGCCGGCCGGTTGCAAGTGATTCGGGGGAGCCGACTGTGGGGCGAGGCCAGGCAACTGTCGCACTGGAGTGCTTATCCGGGGATTATCTCGTCGGACGTGCATCGATTTGCCATTACCGAGCCGGCGCTCAGCCCGGTCTTCACGCAGGTAGACGATGCCATGCGCCATGTCCATCGCACGGTAGGCGCCCGTGCCAGCCTGATGTTCGGCTTTGTGCTCAAGGGACTGAACGGTGAACGGTACGTGACGACGCTGCCGATCGACGGGCGGCAAGGGCATCTCACGGTCGAGCGGGTATTTCCCCAAGGGTTGCTACCGTTGGGGTATCGAGTCGAGGGCATTTATTTGTGTCCGTCGACAAGCCCGGGACGATTGCCCCATGACGTGACGCAGAGCTTCATCTCGCCTCGAGACCTGTCCTACGGGCTGGGCGCTGTCGGTGTGCGCACGGCTGAAGGATCCACGTACCTCAACGTCTACATCTCCTGCGCCGACGGCGCCTTGTTGCGCTATGCCCCCAGGGCCAAGGCACCTGAGTGGACCCTGTTTCATGCCACGGTGGCCTACGAGAAAATCCTGCAATCAGGCCGGGAATCGCTGATTGACTACCTGCGCAAAGTCATCGCCAACGGTGAGTTGCAGGTCGTGGTGCGCAGCGCTTTCTGGTCGCCGCTCAGGGTTGATGCCCGGGGTGTCAAAACCGGCATCGAGCTGATCAAGTGGGAGCAGGACAACCGGTTTGCGCTCGGCCCCGTCTTCGCCCATGCCGATGATGCGGCTCGCTTGGCGCAGCGATTGATTGGCGAGTACGTCGGCCAACCGTATCTGGGTGGCGTGCTGATCCATCAGGCGTCTTCTTCGTTCGTGGCCGTCGAGCCGCATGAGGACGGCGTCAACAGTGGGGCTGCCAGTACGCTGTTTTACTCAGGGCCGGGTGGGCCCATTGCACCGGTCACGGTGCCGGGTGCGCAGCCTTTGCCGTTGCCGGTTTTTCCGCAGGACTACAAATGGGCGGCTGTTCATCAGTTCTACAAACGCTTCAACCTGTTCGTGAAGGCCCCCACCGCGTCTGATCGATTACTGATGGATAACCTGGCCTTGGCCGACCTGTGGTTCTGCAGAGACGTTGTGAAAAAGAGCGGTGTCTCCGGGGGCTGTTGCTATTTCACCGGTCGTGGCGGGGCCCTGTTCAAATTCACCCCCAGCTTCTCGCCACAGGAAACGGCCTTGTTCAACGAGGAGGCGAAGGACGGGGTCGCTGCGTACCTCGCCGCGCTCGCCAGTGTCGGATTGCTTGAGGTACTGGACACCGATGGTTACTGGCAACGTCGCGGGCGATTGAATGCGACCTGGCAGCCCCCTGTGCAACCGGCGACGAAGTCAGATCGTGACGAACTGTGAAGTGCAGCGTTCATTGATCTGAGCGCCGGATGAGCCGTGCCCCCCTCCGGTTGGCATGGCTCAGCGACGCTGCATGAGGCCGATGAAAAACAACCCGCCAATCGCCGCCGTGGCCACGCCAATCGGCAAGTCCTCGGGGGCGATCAGGGTGCGCGCGGCGACGTCGACCCACACCAGAAACACGCTGCCCAGCAATACACACGCCGGTAACAATCGCCGGTGCTCGGCCCCGACCAGTCGACGGGCAATGTGCGGCACCATCAGCCCGACAAACCCGATCGACCCGCTGATCGACACCAATACGCCGGTCATCAGCGATGCAATCAGAAACACCCGCAAGCGCACGGTACGCGCATTCAAACCAAGGGTGACGGCAGTCTGTTCGCCGGCCATCAGCGCATTCAACGGTCGGGCCATGCCTAGCAGCAAGACCAATCCCAGCAACACGCTGGCGGCCGGCACCGCAAGCAACTCCCAGCGCGCCAACCCGAGCCCGCCGAGCATCCAGAACATCACCGCCGAACTCGCCCGGTGGTCGCCGAGGAACAGCAGCAAATTGGCAATCGCCATCATCACGAACGACACCGCCACGCCGCACAGCAGTAGCCGGTCACTGTCCAGACGACCGTTGCGATTGGCGATCATCAGCACGGTCAACATGCTCAGCAGCGCGCCTATAAACGCCGCGATCGGCAAGGTCAGCAGGCCGACGATTTCACCGACGTGCAGCACCACAATCACCGCGCCAAGGGTCGCACCGGAAGTGACCCCTAGCAGGTGCGGGTCGGCCAATGGATTGCGCGTCACCGCTTGCAGCACCGCGCCGATCAGCGCCAGGCCAGCACCGACCAGCGCACCGAGCAGCATGCGCGGCACGCGGATCAGCCAGACAATGTGCTCCTGCCCTGCAGTCCAGCTCACTTCACCCACACCGAACACCTTGTGCAGCAAGATCCGCCCCACCACGTCCACCGGAACCCGCGCCGGACCGAAGCCCAGCGACACCACGCACGAGACCAGCAACAGCGCGCTGAGCATCACCAGCAGCAAGACATAGCGACGATCCATCATTCGCCGTGGAAACCTTTGGCCAGGGTTTCAACCGCCAGCACGTTGTCGATGCCCGGCGTGGCTTGCACATACGGAATCACGATGAAACGCTGGTTCTTGATCGCGTCCACCGATTGCAGCGCCTTGTTGCTGAGCAGGAATTGCTCCTTCTGTTCGGCGGTGACTTCGCCGTAGTCGACGATCACGATCACCTGAGGGTTGCGCTCGACCACGTCTTCCCAGTTGACGCGGGTCCAGCTCGCCTCGACGTCGTCCAGAATGTTGCGCCCGCCCGCGGCATCGATCAGTGCCTGCGGCATGCCTAGGCGGCCGGACGTCATGGCGCGGTCTTCGCCACTGTCGTAAAGGAACACCCGCGGTTTATCGGCGGGCAGCCCCTTGCGCACCTCGGCGACTTGCGCCTGCATTTGGGCGATCAAGGCATTGGCGCGGTCCTGCACGTCGAAGATCTTGCCGAGGTTGCGCAGGTCGTTGTAGGTGTCTTCCAGGCTGGCCGGTGGACGCTTCATGACAAAGGCGCAGGACTCGGTCAGCTCGTAGACATTGATGCCCAGCGGTTGCAACGTTTGAGGCGTGAGGTCGCCACCCACGCGCATGCCGTAATCCCAGCCGGCGAAGAAGAAGTCGACGTTGGCATTGAGCAGGGGTTCCACCGACGGGTATTTGGCTGCCAGCTCGGGCAAGCCGTCGAGGATGGTCTGCATCTCGGGCGTGACTGACTTCCAGCCGGACACGCCGCTGTAGCCGGCCATGCGCGGTTTGAGGCCAAGGGCGAGCATCATCTGGGTCATGTTGATGTCGTGGCTGACCGCGTGTTTCGGCGCCTGCGTGAAGGTCACTTCGCGGTTGCAGCTCTGGATCGTCAACGGGTAGTTCGTGGCCTCGGCCAACGCGTGGGCACTGCCCAGCAACAGCGTGAAGCAAAGCAGGGAACGCAAAGTCATGGTTGGGTTATCCAGGTAATTCGTGGGTAGCCGTGCAAGGGGTGTTCATCGATCAGCGCTTCGACGCCGAACACGTCGCGCAGCAGCGGGGCGCTCAGGACTTCTTTCGGCGTGCCGCTGGCGACGATGCGACCGTGATGGATCACGTACAAACGATCGCAGAAAGCGGCCGCCAGATTGAGGTCGTGGATGCTGGCCAGGGTGCCGATTTTCAGGCGTTTGACCAGTTGCAACAGTTCCAGTTGATAGCGTGGGTCGAGGTGGTTGGTCGGCTCGTCGAGGATCAGCAATTGCGGTTGCTGAGCCAGGGCGCGGGCGAGGATCACACGTTGTTTTTCACCGCCGGAGAGGGTGGCGAAGGCGTGGTCTTCGAAGCCTCTGAGGCCGACGGACTCCAATGCTTGAGTTGCCAGATTCCGGTCTTCAATCGTGTCGCCACCAAACAGGCCTTTGTGCGGTGTGCGGCCCATGGCGACCACTTCGTCGACGGTCAGACCGAAGGCATCGGGGAACTCCTGCAACACCACGGCGATGCGTTGGGCGCACCAGCGCGAGGATTGCTTCCAGACGTTATGGTGGTCGAGCCGGACCTCGCCGCTCTCGGGCTTGCTGAAGCGATAAGCGCAGCGCAGCAGGCTGGTCTTGCCGCTGCCGTTGGGGCCGATCAACCCGACGAACTCACCGGCGGCCACCTGCAGGGACGCCTCACGCAGCTGGAACTGGTGATGGCAGTGGCCGTGGCCCAGGGGTGTCCAAGCGAGGTTTGAGAGGTTAAGCGAGGTCATGCAGTTGCTCTGAGAGAGTGGGTGATGCTGATGACGCCATTACGGGCAAGCGCGCTCCCACAGGGATCGCGCAAATCCTGGGGGCGCGGGCCTGCTGATCAAAACACTGTATTTGAGTTATACAGTAACACTAGAGATGATGCCGAGCTAAGCGCGGCAAGTCTACAGATTCGTCTAAATCGCGCATCTCGCCTGCTTCATGAAGAAGGTGAGGCCGATTCAGTTTGCCGGGTGAATCGCGAAAACAGCACGCGATCCAGCACCCACACCATCACCAGCGAAGCCCCCACCAACGGAAACGCCACGGCCAGAGCGAACATGATGACCATCGCAGTTTTCCATCTCGGCAGGTCGTGGCGCAGCGGTGGAACACCGAACTTGCCTTGTGGACGACGTTTCCACCAGATCACCACGCCGCTCACCGCGCTGAGCAAAATCATCAGGCAGATCAGCAGCACGACGATCTGGTTGAACACGCCAAACATCTTGCCTTCATGCAACATCACGCCGATTTCCGTTGCGCGGGCGACGGTCCCGTATTGCTCGTAGCGCACGTCGGCGAGGACATCGCCGGTGTACTGGTCGACATGCAAAGTGGCGTCATTGCGCGGGTCGTCCGCGAACACGGCGATGGTGAACACGCCGGTGTCGGTGGTCGGGAAGGTGATGCTGTAACCAGGCTCGACCTTGCGTTGCACGGCGATGTTCTGCACGTCTTGCAGGCTGATGGTCGGTGCGGCGGGGCCGGCTTTGGCGCCATCGTGGGCCATGTGTTCGGCGTGGTCGCCGGACATCGGCATCGGCGTGTTTTCCATCGCCCATGGCACGGTCTGGCGAGTGGCAGTGTTGAGGCTGCGGGCCTCGACATCGGATTTGGGCACGTTGTCCCACATTGCCGCCGGAAACACGTTCCACACCTGCGCATATTTCTGGCCCCAGAACCCGGTCCAGGTCATGCCGCTGAGCAGCATCACCAGCAGCAACGATGCGCCCCAGAACCCGGTCACAGCATGCAAATCACGCCACAGCACCCGACCGCGACTGGTCAGGCGCGGCCACAAAATACCGGCCGCCTGGCCACGCGGCCACCACAGGAACACGCCGGAAACCACCAACACCACGCCCCAGCCAGCAGCCAGTTCGACCAATCGATCACCGACGGTGCCGATCATCAATTCACCATGAATCGCTCGCGCCACCGCTTGCAGATTCTTCTTGGCGTCTTGCTCGCCGAGGATGTCGCCCTGATAGGGATCGACGAATACGTTGAGTTCGCTACCGCCATTGATCACGACAAACTGAGCGCTGCGCTCGGCGTTGACCGGCGGCAGGTACTGTTTGATCGTGGCGTGTGGGTACGCTTGTTTCACCCGTTTGAGCAGGTCATCGGCCGGGACGCTGTGATGCCCGGCCGGTACGTTCATCAGGCTGCCGTACATCATCGGATCGAGTTGCGGCTTGAACAGGTAGATGACGCCGGTCAAGGCCAGCATCACCATGAATGGCGCGACGAACAGACCGGCATAGAAATGCCAGCGCCAGGCCAGGTTGTAGAAATTTACTTTGGGCTGTTTCATCACGTGTGCTCCGCTTTGGCATGGTTCTTTTAGTTGTTTGTTTTGCGGTTGCTGCGCAACCGATCGCGAGCAGGCTCGCTCCCACAGGTTCTCCACTGTCCATGTGGGAGCGGGCTTGCCCGCGATACTCTTAGAAGCTCATGTCCACCTTGGTCCAGAGCGTTCGCCCCGGTTCTTTGATGGCCTGCGGGTCATTAGCCGGATAGCCAAAACCGGCGTTGCCGGCCAGGTTCAAATGCTCGGCGTAAGCCTTGCCGAACAGGTTGTCGACGCCACTGCTGACCTTCCAGTTTTTGTTGATACGGTAGGCGCCATTGAGCGAGAACACGCCAAAGCCGGAGGTCTTGTCGAAGTCCTTGCCGACCACGTTGCCCTTGTTCTGGTCGATGCGGTTTTGCGCCGCGACCACTCGCCACAGGGCACCGGCACTCCAGTTGTCTTCGCTGTAGGTCAGGCCGAAACGCGCGTCCAGCGGCGGCATTTGCGGCAATGCGTTGCCATCGCTGCTGTTCTTGCCCCAGGCGTAGGCCAGGGTCGCGTCGGCCTTCCAGTTGCTGGTCAGCTGGTAGGCCGCGCCGAGTTCGCCGCCCATGATTCGCGCGTCGATGTTCTGCGCCTGGGAGGTGGTGCCCATCATGGTCGGGGTGTAGTTGAACAAGATGTAATCGCGCACCTGGCCGACATAACCCGAGGCCCAGGCTTCGAGGTCCTCGGTCTTGTATTGCAGGCCGAAATCGAGCTGGGTGGTTTTTTCAGGCTTGATCGAATCGAAGGCATTCACCGATCCGGCGGGGCCGGACTTGGGCGAAAACAGTTCCCAGTAATCGGGGAAACGCTGGGTGTGACCGAGGCCGGCGTAGAGCGTGGTCGGGCTGTCGGCGAGGTCATGCTCGTAGCGCAGGAAGCCGCTTGGCAATGTGTCGGCGCGGGTTTCGTCGGCGGTCGGGTTGGGGCGAGTCATCATCCCGGAACCGGTGGTCTGCCGGTAATCCTTGGCCGATGCACGGTCCAGGCGTGCACCAGTAATCAACCGGTCACGGTCGGCGGCGTACCAGGTCAGTTCGCTGAACACGCCATAGTTATGGAAGTCGGCGTCCTTGGTATACGGCAGGTCCTTGTAGGTATCGACGCCCATGCTGCCGCGTTGGCGATGCTCGTTGGTCTGCGCATCGATGCCGCTGATCAACTGCACATCGGCCCAGCGCCAAGTCGCCTTGATCCTCGCGCCGAGGGTGCGGCGGTCGACGTTGGAAGCCATTGGGCCGGCCATCATCCCGGTGCCCGATGGCGTGCGCAGCGTGTAGTTGTCCATCACGTGGTCGGCGTAGTTGTAGTAGATCTGCGCTTCGACCTTGTCCAGCACCTCGCCGATGTTCGATTTTTCGAACCGCAGGCCCAGGCTTTCACGCTTGAACTGCGAGCCGTCCATGCCGCGCCCGGCGTAACGGGCCTCGCCATCGCCTTTGCCGGCGGTCAGCTCCAGCAGCGTGTCGGCGTCCGGCGTCCAGCCGAGCGCCACATCGCCGTTCCACTTGTCGTAGCGCGACGGCACGGTGTCGTTGTTGCCGTCCTTGTAGTCGTCGGCGTGCGCGGTGTTGCCGATCACGCGCACGTAGCCCAGCGGCCCGCCGGCAGCGGCGTCCACCACTTTGTCAAAACGGCCGTTGGAGCCGGCCAACACGCTGGCGTTCACGCGGGTACCGAGTTCGCCGAAGCTTTCCGGTTCACGCTCGAACAAGATCGTGCCCGCCGATGCGCCCGGTCCCCACAGTACGGTTTGCGGACCTTTGATGACGGTGAGTTTGTCGTAGGTTTCCGGCGAGATGTAGGAGGTGGGCGCGTCCATCCGGCCGGGGCAGGCGCCGAGCAATTGGCCGCCGTTGGTGAGGATGTTCAGTCGCGAACCGAACATGCCGCGCAGCACCGGATCACCGTTGGTGCCGCCGTTGCGTACCAGGGCGAAGCCGGGGATGGTTTTCAGGTAGTCGCCACCGTCGCTGGCCGGAACGGGTTGGCGCGGGTCCTTGGGGTTGGTGACGATGGTCAGCGGCGAACTCGGGGCAATGGCGGTGATCACCGTCGGGCTCAGTTCTTCACCGTGGCCCGCGTGTTCGTTGGCCAGCACCGTGGATGTCAGCAATGCGCTGCAAAGGACGGCGGTGGCGTGCCTGAAACGAATACTCGATTCGTTCGGGGCAAAAGAAGCTTGGGCAGGGCTCAAGCGTGTGTCAGCAGCAAACCTGGACATGACAATTTCCATCGAGCAGTCGTAAACGACACGGCGGACAGCCTGTGGCTGTCTGCAAAACCGTGTGAAATCAGAGGTGCGTGTTTACGCGACGATGGGTGGGGCGCGGGTTCGGGCGCCGGGGAAGACGGTGTACTGGGCATGGCCCAGGCGAGGGGAGGGAGTGGTGAAGGTGGTGGCTGTTGGTGTGTCGAACGCGACGAAGGTCTGGCCGCCGGTCAGCGCCGGGCAATTGAACAGCAGGCTGCAATAGCCGCATTTTTCCCAGAGCGCGTGGTGCGAGGTTTTGGGCGGGCAGTGCTCGGCGGCGGGTTGCGCGCCGTGGTTGGCGTGCTCCATGGCCGACATGTCCATGCTCATGTCCATCGACATGCTCATCGACATCGACGAGGCGCGTTGATCCATCGGCATCGACTGAGAAATCAGCGGGCCGATAAAGATCATCAGCATGGCGAACAGGCTGATCCAGCTGCCGTGCGTCAGGCTTGACGACTGACGACGGTGTGCGGATGACCTGGCGCTAAGCGGGCGCATGGGTATGTTCAGCTCAGTGATTTACTGGGCGTGGGTGTGCATCTGCATGACTTCTGGTGGCTTCTTCTGCACCGCGACTTCGACCGTCACGTCACCGGATTTTTCGAAGTGCAGGGTCAGCGGGAAACGCTTGCCGTCGCTCAGCAGGTTGCGGTCTTTCAGATTCACCAGCATCACGTGATAGGCCATTGGCGCAAACGTGACGTTGCCACCGGCAGGAATCTCGACGCTCGGCACTTGCTGCATTTTCATCAGGTCGTTTTGCATGATGTGCTCATGCAATTGCGCTTCACCGGCAATCGGCGAGTCGACGCTGAGCAGGCGGTCGGCGGCTTTTCCGGTGTTCTGAATAACAAAATAGGCCGCTACGGTTGGCGCGTTGGGCGGCAACTCCTGGGACCACGGATGAGCGATCTGCAGTTCGCCGACCTTGTATTCGTGGGCATTGGCAAAGCAGGCAGGCAGCAGCAACGCAGCCAGAACGATGAGTTTGTTCAACATGGCAGTTCTCCAGAGCGATTCAAGACGCAGTTCAATTGCGAGAAGGAATCACACCAGAGGGGACGCGCGGGGGTTGAGGCTCGGCCATTGCTGGCGCGGGGTGGGGGTGTCGAGAGCGGTGGCAGGCACGCTTCGATTGGCTTCGAAACGAGCGAAATACAGTTGTGGCGCATGCCCCGGCAACGCCACCAACGGCGCGGAGCCGGAACAGCACCAGCAATGCTGCATGTTGGAATGGTCGTCGTTCTGCGGGGCTTTTTGATCAAGGTCGCCCAGGGAAATCGCCACCATCTTCGTGCCGCTGGACGTACAGAAACTGCCCCACAACAATTGCTCGGCGGGTGATTTCGCCGACTGCGCCATGGCTCCGGTCATCGGCATGGCGAGCATGTTGAACAGCACTGCGAAGCAGGCGATCCAGGCAATTGCTAGCCGTTGTCGGGACATGGGACAAAATCCGTTGGGTGGGCGATCAGTCGCGGCTATTTAGCCTGATCAGGGCCGATAAGTAAAAAAGCGGCGTGCGGTGTGGTGTCGCAGTGCACTTTCAAAAGAGAGTAGTGGCTCTGATTCGAAATGCCGGATGAATTGCGTTCGGCATACAACCCTATGGCGAGGGAGCAAGCTCCCTCGCCACAATTACTTAGGCGTCCGGCAGATTGCATTCCGCCAGTGCAGCAAACAACTCACTCACCGATCCAAACTCCCGATCCACCCCCGGCAACACCGGCCGCTGCAACACAATCACCGGCACCCCACGCTCCCGCGCCACTTCCAGTTTCGGTTCGGTCGCGGTGCTGCCGCTGTTCTTGCTGATCAGCACATCAATCTGCCGACGTTCAAACAGCTCCCGTTCATCCTCGATCAGAAACGGCCCGCGCGCGCCGATGACTTCGCAGCGTTCGTTGCCCGGGTAAGCGTCCAGGGCGCGCAAGGTCCAGAATTGCTCCAGCGGAATTTCGTGCAGGTGCTGCAACGGTTCGCGGCCGAGGGTGAACAGCGGTCGGCGGAAGGGTTTCAGGGCTTCGATCAGTTCGGCCCAATCGCTGACGTCGCGCCAGTCGTCCCCGGCCTGTGGCTGCCAGGCAGGGCGGCGTAACGCCCAGCATGCAATGCCGCTCAGCTGCGCGGCGGCCTTGGCGTTGTGGCTGATTTGTGCAGCGTAGGGGTGGGTCGCGTCCAGCAGCAGATCGATCCCTTCATCGCGAATGAACTGCGCCAGGCCTTCGGCACCGCCGTAGCCGCCAACGCGCACCTGGCAGGTCAGGTCCGTCGGCACGCGACCGACACCGGCCAGGCTATAGATGTGTTCCGGCCCCAGCGTGCGGGCGATGGCCAAGGCTTCGGTCACGCCGCCCAGCAGCAAAATACGCTTCATTGAAAAGCACCTGCATGGCCGACAATTCCGCCCTGGCGATCGATGGCAAAGACTTCAACCTGAACCTGCGCCGGCACCACGCTGCGGGCGAAGTCCAACGCGTGCTGACACACCGCATCTCCAAGGGCGATGCCCGCCGCGCTGGCCATCGCCAAGGCTTGCTGGCTGGTATTGGCGTCGCGAATGCCTTGCTGCAGCGCCTTGTCGGCGCCCATTGTGGCGGCCCATTCGGCCAGTTGCGGCAGGTCGATGCTGGAATGCCGGCTGTGCAAATCCATGTGCCCGGCCGCCAGTTTGCTGATCTTGCCGAAGCCGCCGCACAGGCTGAGTTTATCCACCGGCACTTTGCGCAAGTGTTTGAGCACGGCGCCGACGAAGTCGCCCATTTCGATCAGGGCGATTTCCGGCAGGTCGTAGACGCGGCGCATGGTGTCCTCGCTGGCGTTGCCGGTACAGGCGGCGATGTGCAGGTAACCGTTGGTTTTGGCCACATCGATGCCCTGGTGGATCGAGGCGATGTAAGCCGCACAGGAAAACGGCCGGACGATGCCGCTGGTGCCGAGGATCGACAACCCGCCCAGAATGCCCAGTCGTGGGTTCATGGTTTTCAAGGCCAGCGCCTCGCCGTCCTCGACGCTGACCGTGACCTCGAAACCGCCGCCATAGCCGAGTTCTTCGGCCAACAACGTCAGGTGCTCGGTGATCATTTTGCGCGGCACCGGGTTGATTGCCGGCTCGCCGACGCCCAGCACCAGCCCCGGCCGGGTGACCGTGCCGACGCCACGCCCGGCGCTGAAACGGATACCCGGCTCGTCGCGCAGTCGCACCTGGGAATACAGCAACGCGCCATGGGTCACGTCGGGGTCATCCCCGGCATCCTTGATCGTCCCGGCTTCGGCGCCGTCGTCGATCAGGCGGCAGAATTCCAGGCGCATCCGCACCTGCTTGCCCTTGGGCAGCACGATCTCCACGGCGTCAGCGCTCATCCCTCCCAATAACAAACGGGCCGCTGCCAGACTGGTCGCGGTGGCGCAACTGCCCGTGGTCAGGCCGCTGCGCAGCGGGGCGGGTTGTTCGGCGGTTTCGTCACGCATCGAGGGGCTTCGTCACGTCCAGCAAGGTAATCGGCAGCGCCTGACGCCAGGTGTCGAACTCCCCCAGCGGCTGGGCCTGGGCAACGTGAATGCGGGTCAGCTCGCCGCCGTGGCGTTCGCGCCAGGTCATCAGGGTGACTTCGCTTTGCAACGTGACGGCGTTGGCGATCAATCGGCCACCGGGTTTGAGTTGCGCCCAGCAGGTGTCGAGCACACCTTCACGGGTGACCCCGCCACCGATAAAAATCGCATCCGGGAGTTCGAGCCCGGCCAGGGCCTGCGGCGCACTGCCGCGAATCAATTGCAGACCGGGCACGCCGAGGGCATCGCGATTGTGTTCGATCAACAGCTGCCGACCTTCATCGGATTCGATGGCCAGCGTGCGGCAACTGGGGTGGGCGCGCATCCATTCGATGCCGATCGAGCCGCTGCCGGCGCCGACATCCCACAGCAGTTCGCCGGGTACCGGGGCCAGGCGCGCAAGGGTGATCGCGCGGACGTCGCGTTTGGTCAGTTGACCGTCGTGCTGGAAGGCCGAGTCTGGTAGGCCGGCCAGTCGTGAGAGCCGCGGGGTGTCCGGCGCGGCGATGCATTCGATGGCGATCAGGTTCAGATCGGCGACCGCTGGATCGTTCCAGTCATTGGCCACCCCATCGATGCGCCGTTCGTTTGCGCCGCCCAAATGTTCCAGCACGCTGAGACGGCTCGGACCGAAACCGCGTTCACGCAACAATGCCGCAACGGCGGCCGGGCTTTGGCCATCGTTGCTCAGCACCAGCAAACGCACGCCGCTGAACAACTGCGCGTTCAGTGCGGCGAGGGGCCGGGCTACCAACGAAAGCGTCACCACCTCCTGCAAGGGCCAGCCCATTCGCGCCGCCGCGAGTGAACAGGAGGAGGGCGCGGGCTGGATCAGCATTTCAGCGTCAGGCACTTGCCGGGCCAGGCTGGCGCCGACGCCGAAGAACATCGGATCACCGCTGGCCAGCACGCAGACCGGTTCGCCACGCAGCGCCAGAACGGGGTCAAGGGAAAACGGACTGGGCCACAACTGCCGCTCGCCACGAATGCACGCTGGCAACAAATTCAGTTGCCGCTGGCCGCCGAAGATTCGCGAGGCGCCCAACAGGGCGCGCCGGGCATTCTTGCCCAGGCCCTTGAAGCCGTCTTCACCGATTCCCACAACCGTTAGCCAGGGTGCCATGCCGTTCCTTAATCCAGGGTTCATGTTCAAGGGCGGCATGATAACGCGGCTTCTGTTATCTGGCGCTGCTCCATTGTCGGAGCAGACGGCGTTTTTTTGAAAACTTATGTGGTTGAAAACTTGTTGGGTGTTGGGTTGGTTTTGTTATTTTTGTTTTTGGGTCAAGTTTAAAATTTGCTGTAAGGCATGCTTGATTTGTTTTCGAGTAACTACTTTTTAAGTTGGATGGATAGTCGCCTTTATGGCGTTAATGGATATGGATATGACTGTGATAACGGATGATGTGAAACATAATGCAGCCCTGGTGGGGGATATCTTGCTGACCGGTGTTCAAGGACAGTCGCGCGAGGATTATCGTTTCGCATTGAATTGTACTTATCTGGCACAGCGGCAAGCGGACAATACATACAACAGCGCAATCCGGCCCGGGCGCTGGATCGATTATTACGCTGATGTACTGTGGTCGCATGGCTGGAATCGTGATCATCCGCCGATTGAGCATGTTCAAACACAGTTTTATGGAAGTGTGCGGCAGGTCTGGTCGAAGCTGGCTTCTCCTATTCTCAGCCGTGACCAGGTGGAAGGGGTGAATCTGGGACTTGCTGCACTGGAAAAAGACGTTGAACTGTTAAAGAAGGTCAAGGGGGTGAGTGGGAAGGCCTTCGACTTTAAGATAATGCCGATTAGCTACAACGCAAATGGGGATATGGAGTTAGTAGTCAGTAATATCAGGTTCATCAAGTCAAGCATGAATACCGAATACCTTTTTTGGGATATATCGCAAGTCATGAATCAGCTGGATGTCCTGGCTCGAAAGGTAGTGATCTCACGGCGGGTGATGGACGCTCGTCGATCCAGCGTGGAAGAGGCGCTGGCAGGCATTAAATTCAACTTCGAGGACTATGAGCTGTAAACCGCCCAAGGGACGGGGGAGTTCGTTACGCTTTCGGATGGCCTGAAACACGAATTCCGACCGGCAGGCATTTTCATGCGCTCGGGCAAAGCAGGCATAATGGCGACCTTTCGCCCACCACGGCGCTGCCAGCCAGCCGGTCCATCCCTTGAACGAACGCCCGATGTCCACCGCTTTACGCCCCTCGGCCTGTCCGGGGTTGTTGCGTATCGTCCAGGCACTGGACGGCGGCATCTGCCGGATCAAGTTGAATGGCGGTTCGATCAGCGCGGCTCAGGCCGAAGCGGTGGCGAATGCGGCCGAGCATTTCGCCGGCGGAGTGATCGAGGCAACCAACCGCGCCAACCTGCAGATTCGCGGGATCGGCAGTGAGCACGCTGCCTTGATCGACAGCCTGATGGCGGCCGGACTCGGCCCGACCAGCGCGGCGGGCGATGACGTGCGCAATCTGATGCTCAGCCCCGGCGCCGGCATTGATCGGCAGATGCTGATCGATACGCGCCCGCTGGCTGAACAGATCCTCGCCACGCTGCAAAGCGATGAACGCTTTCACGACCTCAGCGCCAAGTTTGCGGTGCAACTGGATGGCGGCGAAGGGCTGGCAATGCTCGAACACTCGCATGATCTTTGGTTGTCCGCTGCTGAACGAGGCGGTGAGCGAGTGTTTGTGTTCGGCCTGGCGGGTTGCCTTGTCGACCTGCCCGCAGGCGCGGTGTCGCTGGAGCAGGGGCATGCGCTGGTAGTTGCGGTGCTGGAGCTGTTTCTGGAGCTGGCGCGCCCCGAGCAGACTCGCATGCGACACCTGCTCGCCGAATGTTCGCTCGACGTGTTTCTCGTGCGTCTCGCCGAGCGAGTGCCGTTGATGCCCATCGAGGCGTGGCGGCGCGAGGCAAATCCAGATGCGTTGCACATCGGCGCTCATCCACAGCGTGATGCCGGTCGTGTCTACATCGGCGCAGTGCCGCCGCTGGGCCGCCTCAACCCAGCGATGCTCCGAGGCGCTGCACAACTGGCCCGCGAACAGGGCGACGGCACGCTGCGTTTCACGCCCTGGCAAAGCCTCTTGGTGCCCGGCGTCCATGGCAGCAAGGCGCCTCACGTTATCCACAACCTTGAACACCTCGGCCTGCGCTGCTCGGCCGACGATGCCCTGGCGCATCTCATCGCCTGCACCGGCTCGACCGGCTGCGGCAAAGGCCTGGCTGACACCAAGGGCGATGCCCGGCAACTGGCGACGCTGTTGCAACGTCACGGCCAGACGCTGAACGTGCACCTGTCCGGCTGCCCGCGTTCCTGCGCGGCGGCGCACATCGCGCCGGTCACGTTGCTGGCGGTTTCTTCCGGTCATTACGACCTCTATTTTCGCGATGCAGCGCAGCCGGGTTTCGGCGCGCTGCACGCACGCAATCTTACTATTGAAGCGGTCGCGGCCTTGCTCGACGCCCGCTCACGGAGCCCCTTAGATGCTTGATTACATCCGCGACGGTCAGGAGATCTATCGCAACTCCTTCGCGATCATTCGTGCCGAGGCCAACCTCGGGCGAATCCCGGCCGATCTGGAAAAACTCGCGGTGCGGGTGATCCACGCCTGCGGCATGGTCGACGCCATCGACGGCCTGCAATTTTCGCAAGGCGCGGGCAAGGCCGGGCGTGAGGCGCTCGCCGCCGGTGCGCCGATCCTGTGCGATGCACGGATGGTCAGCGAAGGCGTGACCCGCACGCGGTTGCCGGCCAACAACGAAGTGATTTGCACCCTGCGAGATGAAAGCGTCCCAGCGTTGGCCCGAGAGTTGGGCAACACCCGGTCCGCCGCCGCCCTGGAGCTGTGGCGTCCGCATCTGGAAGGCAGCGTGGTGGTGATCGGCAACGCCCCGACCGCGCTGTTCTATTTGTTGGAAATGCTCGATGCCGGCGCCCCCAAGCCGGCGCTGATCCTCGGCTTTCCGGTCGGCTTCGTCGGCGCTGCCGAATCCAAGGCAGCGCTGGCGGCCGACAGTCGCGGCGTGCCGTTTGTCATCATGCAAGGCCGGCTGGGCGGCAGCGCCATGGCCGCCGCCGCCGTCAATGCCCTCGCCACGGAGATCGAATGATGCAGCAGCCTGGACGCTTGATCGGCCTGGGCGTCGGCCCCGGTGACCCGGAGCTGATTACCGTCAAAGCCCTGCGCTTGCTGCGCGAGTCGCCCGTGGTGGCGTACTTCGTCGCCAAGGGTAAAAAGGGCAACGCCTTCGGCATCATCGAAGCGCATTTGCAGGACGCACAAACGCTGCTGCCGCTGGTGTATCCGGTGACCACTGAAGCGTTGCCGGCGCCGCTGTCTTATGAGCAAGTGATCAGCGATTTCTACGATGCGGCGGGCGAAGAACTCGCCGCGCATCTGGATGCCGGTCGCGACGTGGCGGTGATCTGCGAAGGTGATCCGTTCTTCTACGGCTCCTACATGTACTTGCACGATCGTCTGGCTGAACGGTACGAAGCCGAAGTGGTGCCGGGTGTGTGCTCCATGCTCGGCGGCGCTTCGGTGCTGGGCGCGCCGTTGGTGTATCGCAATCAGAGCCTGTCGGTGCTCTCGGGCGTATTGCCGCACGAGGACCTCAAGCGTCGCCTGGCCGATGCCGATGCGGCGGTGATCATGAAGCTGGGACGCAACTTTCCCAAGGTTCGTCAGGTGCTCGAAGAACTGGGGCTGGCGGAGCGGGCGCTGTACGTCGAGCGCGCGACCATGGCCAATCAGAAGATCGTGCCGCTGGATCAGGTCGAGCCGATGTCCTCGCCGTACTTCTCGTTGATCATCGTTCCCGGCGAACGGTGGCAAGGTTGATGGCCCGTCCAGTTCCGGCGATTGTCATTCTTGGCAATGGCAGCCTCGCGACCGCACGCAAGCTCCAGCAGGTCTACCCCGGCGCCTTGATTCATGGCCTGGCCGGGCGGGTTGAAGGCGCGGACCGTGTCTATCACGAGTTTGGCGCGACCGTGCGCGAGTTCTATCAGCAGGACACGCCGATCATTGCCTTGTGCGCGGCCGGGATCGTGATCCGCACCCTGGCGCCGTTACTGCTGGAGAAGGGCGCCGAGCCGCCCGTGCTGGCCGTGGCCGAAGACGGCAGTGCCGTGGTGCCGCTGCTGGGTGGCCTCGGTGGCGTGAACGTCATGGCGCGGGAGATTGCTGCCGGTCTTGAGGTGGCGGCGGCGATCACCACCAGCGGTGAACTGCGCTTCGGCACCTGCCTGCTCAATCCACCCAGCGGCTACGCCCTCGGCGATCTGGAACTGGGCAAACGTTTTGTCTCGGATCTGCTCGCCGGCCAAAGTGTGCGCATCGAAGGCACCGCGCCGTGGCTGGCGCAAGCGCAGCTGCCGGAAGATCCGCAGGCGCCGTTGTCGATTCATGTCGGCAGTGCCGAGCGCACGCCGGCGGCCAATGAATTGTTGATCTACCCGCGCAGTGTGCTGGTGGCGGTGAACGCCGAGGTGGCGGATCTGCCGAACGCGATTCGCGGGGCGCTGCATCAGGCAAACATCGCCGTGCAATCGCTGGCGTGCCTGCTGGCCAGCGATCTGCACATGGCCAACCCTGCGTTACGCGACGCGGCGCTTGAGCTGGGTGTGCCGCTGCGGTTTGCCTCGGTCAGCGGCGGCGTCAGCGAGCTGGCCCGCGACACCGCGCCGAACGCTACCGTCGTGGCGGCGGATACCGGCATCGCGATCGCGGTGGCCAGTCAGCCACTGGAGGTTGCACAGATCGGGCGTGCGCGCGGTCGTCTGGCCGTGATCGGCCTGGGCCCTGGCGCCGCCGAACTGATGGTGCCGGCGGTGAAGGATGAACTGGCGCGCGCCAATGACGTGCTGGGTTATGAAACCTACGTGCGCATGGCCGGGCCATTTCGCGCCGATCAAGTGCTGCATTGCACCGACAACCGCGAAGAAATGCAGCGCGCTCGCCACGCCTTTGAACTGGCGGCCCAAGGGCGGTCGGTGGTGGTGGTTTCGTCGGGAGATCCGGGCGTATTCGCCATGGCGGCCGCCGTGCTCGAAGCGCTGCACGAGTCGAGTGAGCCAGGTTGGCACAACGTCGATCTGGAGATTCTTCCAGGCGTCTCCGCATCCCTGGCAACGGCCGCCCAGGCCGGCGCGCCATTGGGGCACGACTTCTGCGTGATGTCCCTGTCGGACAACCTCAAGCCTTGGGCAATCATCGAGAAGCGGCTGGACCTGGCGTCTCAGGCCGACCTGGCGCTGGCGTTCTACAACCCGATCTCGCGGTCGCGTCCTTGGCAACTGGGTCGGGCACTGGAGATTGTCGCGCAGCACCGCACCGCTGAAACGCCGGTGGTGTTGGGGCGGGACATTGGTCGTCCAGGCCAGACATTGCGTGTCACCACGCTGGGTGATCTGACCCCCGATCAGGTCGACATGCGCACCATGGTGCTGGTCGGCTCTTCCACCACCTGCGTGTTTCCGCGTGCCGAGGGTGGCCAGTGGGTGTATACGCCTCGTTGGTACGGCGACAAGCCAGTCGGGTAAGTCTTGGCGGCCAGCGGTGCTGGCCGCAGTTCCGCCCCCCTTCCAGTGCGTAAGATTTTTCACCGCGCATCGACCGAAAGATTCCTTGATGCCCGCCGTACTTTAACTGGGCTCACCCGGAAAGTGCGTGCGAGTGCCTCAGACAATTCAATATCCGCGTTTCATGTTCTGATACAACCGACGCAGGCCGTTTGATTCGCGGCTGTGCGCAGTGTGTTAGTAACCGTTTCCGACAAAGATAAAAGTTACACTTGTTTGTCCGGCTTAAGTGTAATTAATTAATTGCGCTGTTGTTGGATTGAGGTTGTTATTTTTATCGCATAGTATTTTTTGGGTGGGCAGCTTGGGCAGTTTTTTGCCTGCTGTTTCTGTGGTTAGCGTATTAGCAATGCCAGTGCTTTCGGCGCTGGTTTTAAATATCAGTTCAGGTTCGCAAACATCGACGGATGGCGTGTGCGCGACGCTGTGGGCTACGTGTATTTCAAGTTTGTTATAAGGGCATGGATGTGATGAATCAATATCAGGGATCAAACACGGCGGGTAAGTCGTTTCTTCAGTATTTCAGACTCGATGATATTCAAGCACTCTCGAACGAGTTTCGCGCCGCGCCGGAGTATGAAGCGCTGGTTGGCTATTACTCAGCGTGCGCAAAAGATCAGCCATGGGCTGACCAGATGGCGCCATTGTTATTGCTCAAAGAGACGCTCGACTCACTGATTGGCCAGCACGCCGGACCGATTTCCGCCGCGTTGGCCGACCTCTCTGCGCGGCTTGAAAACTATACAAACCGGCTGGTCCAGACCGTGCGAATGTTGAATCCGGTTGCGCCCGAAGTGCCGAAAATAATGCACTTCGTTTGGGTCGGCGGGAGCGCGGTTGGCGCTATTCAGCGAGACTACATCAATATATGGAAGGCGGTCATGGTCAAGGAAGGCCATACGTTCAACCTCTGGTACGACAGTGATGCAGTACTGGCCTTCGAGATGAATCGAGTGATCCTGGAAAGTGCCAGGGCGCATGCCATGGAGTCAGGGGGAGCCACTATCGCCACGCCTGTGGAGCTGGCCCGGATGATCGAACATCGAGCCCGGGTGCTGAAAATGCAAATGTCGGCTCACCTCAGGCAGGAGCGCTGGGCCGGAAAGGCGGATGAAGCGCGTATTGATCTGATGGTTCGCGCCTATGGCAAGGACGAAGCCACCCTCATTGCGTTCAGACAAAAATGCCTGGACAGCCACTTGGCCATGGTTGATCAACATCTGCGGTTACGCGACGTGCGTGAGGTCTTCAAAGAACACTTGTTATGGGATGTCTATGAGCGCGAAGTGGCAGGGCGAGGCAACTTTGCTGCGGCCAGCGATGTGGTTCGCCTGCAGGTCGAAGCACTGGAGGGCGGTCGCTACAGTGATGTGGATTACTTGCCGCAACTGAAAAACGTATTGGGCGGAGTCGATATTACGGCGTTCGATGAAAGTGCGCGAATTGGCGTATTACAACTCCTGCTCAATAACAACGAATCGCTGATGCCAGGGCGCGACCCCAGTCGATACCCTGACCGCACAATGAGTATTCCTGAACAGCACAGGACAGCATTAAACGAGTTTGCACTGCAGCGTCCGGGGCCCTCCGACATATTTTCTGCGCCGGGCAATAGTCAAACGCCCACGGACGGTATTCGCATGGCCATCCAGATCAACAGTGAAATGAACTCTCATATCGTTGCGCATGCCGGCGCTGGCTCGACCCAGGCGATTATCGAGTTGATCAGGTTCAACTACGACTTCCTGTCAGAGTTTGAGTCTCGATTGAACGCGACGGCTGTGGACTGGAGCGACAGTGCAGCCGTACAAGATATTCTCGTGGCGATGGTGAATGAAAAGATTGCCGAGGTGCCTGGACTGTCGAAAACGCGCCGAGGGTATTTAGGCAAGCTGGTTAGCGCCATTGGCGCTTACTACAGTGACGGTATTCGTTATGAATCCCGTGGGACCATTGATTTGACCGGGCCTGGAGCGGCGATTACAGGGCTTGAGGAGTATGTGGAAAAGCATCTCCTGATTGATGGGAAAAACGAAATACGAGACCGATTGAAATTGTCGGATGGCTACAACGTGGCCACCGAAGAAGAGAAGGTTTCTGGCTGGACGATCAACGCTACACCGCAAGAATGGCTGCAAAAAGAACAAGCAAACTGGGCCGACGGCAAATTACAAACACGCTATCAGGGGACTTTTTCCGAGCTGTTGAAAGGGCGCACCATCAGCTTCGAAAAAGGCTGGCCGATCATGGAAGGGCGCCCGGTTTTGTTGACCGCCATCCTGCAGCGCTGGATGGATGAGTTGGGGGAGCCCTTCATCCGTGCGATGAACGAAAAGCTCAGCGGTGAGTTGAATTTCGCTAAACCTTTTTCCCTGGACTTTGATGACCGGCAAAGGATTCTGAACCAGCCTGTAGCCGAGCTACCGGTTTCCCATGGTTTCTATCCGATTGGCAATCTGAATGAAATGATCGTTCGCATCGGTCATGGGACTCTGCCGCTCGATCAGTTGAGTCCGGTACATCGGGTGGTGCTCGGTGGCCTTTTCGGCGCATCGACGCTGGACGAAACCGGTTTCGCCGACGCCTGGCAGCAGCTCGGCGCGCTCGCGGAAAGTACGGCCGACCGGGGTATATCCGAGCGGTACATGTCTATCGAGCAGGTGTTGCTTTCGCTCAAAAGTCCCGAGTTCGAAACGGCGTTTGCCGCCGTCAAAACGCCAGTTGACCCCTCCACGGAGAGCGCTCAGGTACTCAAGATTCTTTCATTCGAGAATTCGTTGACGCTTCGTCAATGGGGCGAGAGCGTGGCTCGCATCAGGCACCAGACGGACTACGAGCTACGCCGATACATTCTCCAGCGCAGTGCCTCGGTGCGTAAAACGCTCCTGGAGGCGGGCGCGTCAATGGCCAAGTTAATGCCTCAGGGGTTGCTGGTCAGGGGCGATGGCGACCCCGGAAGACGCTGTTATCCACTGGCGCTGCTGATGGCGGCGGCGACTCATCAGGGCCGCGATGCGGTACAGGCACTCAGCGGCAGACTGGCCAATGCGCATTTCTCGCCCGGTGAAAGTGATACCCATGCATTTCTTCAGGCGCTCGACGAATTGCGCGCCATACCCCAGGCTGATTTTGGCGACAAGCTCGGCCCGTTGAGTTTCGATGGCATCTTTGAGGTGTTGGCGGCTAAACCTGCACCTTGCACGTTGATGCTCAATACCGAAAACCATTCAATGATGGTGGCCAGGACCGGGACGGCCGAACACAGTAGCTGGTCTTTCTACGATCCCAATTTCGGTGTCTTTGGTTTCGATCGGATAGACCACCTCAAGCTTGGGATGAAGGCCCTGTTCAACACGTCCGACCTGGCCAGGCAGTATGCGATCGAGTCGACGGATCGCTCGCCCTTCAATGTGATCGAGCTGGACGGCGATCGCCTCGCCAGCAAGCACTTACCGTCGGAACTGCCAGTGTCGAAGCTGTTGGGCAATGAATCCTTGAGCTCAGGAAAAAGCATCGCACCCTGGTCCCATCACGCCCAATTACGCTCACGCGCGCTGTCTGAAAATGCGCGATTGGGACGGGGTCTTTCCGAACGGGATGCCAGCGTCTGGGCGAGCAAAATCGATCAGGTGACAAACCGGGTGAGATCGGCGAACGGACTCGGGAGCGAGTACGTCCCCGTGTTCGCAACCCTGCAGGCTCAACCGGATGACGGTTACGCACTGTCGTTCATGGACATCAAAACGCAACAGATCCGCGTGGTGAAAACCAACGAACTGTTTCTCGGGCGAATCAAGTCGTTCCTGGACACGAGTATCGAGTACCTGGCCGGCAGCAACGATGGACATAAACCTGTTGATCCAACGGATGTTTCCGAGGGGAGCCGGCTGAGTTTTGCGTTTGGTTTCCAGGCGTTGATCACCGAACTTCGAAACCGCGATCAACTGGCGCAGCCTGGAACAGAATCGAACCTGGCCGTCGCCGTTCGCCTTCATGGCTACCTGGGCCATGCACAGTTAGTCCACGGTATCGGCCTCGACACGCTGCAAATGGCGAACCTGGTTCGACAGCTGGTGAACGCCGAGCGAGCGATAGCGGTCAGGACCGCTTCGGCGGGCGGGCGACTCCTGGCGCGAATCGCTGGCCCGGGGTTGGGGCAGGTATTGGGCGTGGTCAATATCGGTTTTGATATTTACGAGTTCTACAACGCCGAAAACCACGAGCAGCAAGCGCGTTTCGGCACTCAACTGCTGTTCGATGTCAGTGCGCTTGTGCTCGACGGCGTTGCGCTGGTAGTCGGCGGGACGGCGGGTGCGGTCGCAGGTTTTCTGTCGGTGCCGTTGCTTGGCATCGGAATCGGCGTCACGGCGATTGCCGGCAATCTCGGGCAAATCATGGACAAGGCAGAGAAAGTTGCCGAATTGTTTACCCGGTTCAAAACGGCGTACAGCCCGCAGGCTTTCTCGGTCAAGCAAGGGGTCGTATCGATCATGCCCGAGTCGGTGGTGGACACGCTTGATCTTCGCGAAGGGGTCATCGTGTTCGGCAGCCAGGGGCTCTTTCGCTCGCTGGGTGGCTCGGGGCTCCCACGGCCCGATGGGAACAAACAGAACGCTATTGTCGTTCGAGAAAGCATGGGGCTGCCAAAACAGGTCGCGATTCCTGGCCCGCGTGTTCATGGTCGATTTAACGCTGTGCCGGCAGAATCGGCCTTGCTGCTTCCGGGTACTCCAAAATGTTATTACGGCTACGAATATCAACTGGGTTCCGATCCGCAGGTCTTTGAGTGGAGCGACCTGCTCCTGAACGTTGTCGGCGGCTCGAGCTTCCTGCCTCGTAAGATGTATCCGCAATATGACGTGTTGCGTGAACTTGAAGCCAGGGAGGAAGGCTTTTTCTTTACCCACGCCAGACCTTTCCCGCACATCCTGTACAAACTCAATCCTGTCTATGAGCCCACGAGCATTACCGTGCGCGTTGGAAATGAAACCCGGGCGCTGTACGTTCCTGAATTACCGCGAGAGATGCGGGGCAGGGTTTCTTACCGCATCGACACGCTGAGGGGGGCTTACTCCCTCGCACTTAAACCAGGACTCGTGTCGGTCCACCTCAGCGCACTTCCCGGTGACGGAAGCGTGAGCTGGGTGTTGATCGCCGACTGGATCACGCCACAACACATCAGTGTCGGCGCGGCGGGGTTGAACATCGACGGTATCGAGCTGAGCATCGAGGCCGACATCGACGTATATGTTCGAACAAAAAACCTCGAAACCTACCGTGTTGACCGCGAACATCGGCAACTGTACCTGGCGTCACTTCAAGCGGCCGACGGACATTACTCGCAGGCGGAGCTTGACCGTTTGAAGGTGCTTCACCGGCAGCAGCGCATGGGCAATGCCTTAATTCCTGCGGGCAAGTTTCTGCTGCCTTTTGGCAATCCAGAAAAGCCGCAATACACCGCCGGTTGGTACGAAGTGGCAAAGGAACGGTTCGTTTATGGCCGTCAATTCCTGGGTCCGGTCAGCGAGAAACTTCAACTGGCGGCAGTGCAAGACGATCACGCTTACTTCTATCACCCGGATCAACCCCTGATATGGCGCGTCAATGCCGTCACAGGTTTGACTACTTGGCGCTACAGCGTTTTCAATCGTGGAAGTGAAGAGGCGCAGATCATTGGCTGCCTTGATCGGGGCGCTGGCGTTGTTCAAGTCACTCAGCGGGTACGCCTGAGCAAGACCCAGCGTTACGTGGTGATTTATCTGATTCACGGCGAGGAAATCTCGTTGGTTTCGGTATCGAGCGAACCACCTGACTATTTCGATACCTTGAAGGACGTCATTGCCCTGTTACAGCAGGTTGATATTGCGGTTGTTGCTGAGGGCGCCGACGCCGAACGGCAAACGTCCTGGAGGCCTGCGTCCTTTGTGACGGTAACGTCCGGCGACCTCGACAAGCCGTCGCTGCCGAGATGGATCAACGGGCAGAGCCACCAACTCCTGACCCCGCACTTGCCCGTCAGCGAAACCGCCTCGGCGCTGCCCCAGATAAGCTTGCTGCCACCGAATGATCCTGATGCTGCAGCGTTCCTGTTTCACGACGCACACAGTCAAAACCTCTATCACCAACCCTTTACCGGCGATGAGGCACAACGGGTGCCATTGCCAGGCAGCGTCAAGCTCAGGATCAGCGACGGCGGGTACCTGGTTGTCAATGAGTCCGGGCTGATGTTTGACGTTCGTCAGGACGCGAGCTTTTTCCTTAGCGGCGTGACGGGGGATTGGCTGGATGCCCATCCATTGTGGATGAGCGATCTGGAGGCCCTTGGCAAGGAGCATGCGGTTTCGCTGATTTCGCTTTCCGGATTATCGGACGTCACCGGCCAGGTGCCTGTCTACGCGCGCTACCTGAACAACAAGCTGTTGGTAACCGACCTGATGGCTGAAAAAGGTTGCCGTCTGTTGTCCGTCACTCGTGATGGCAAGCACGCCTGGTTACTTGGCCTGAGCAGCGGCCACCTTTATCGTCAGGCGTTTATCGAGCCTGAGCAGCTGAGCCGCGCGTTCGGCAGTGGCAGGCGGCTGATCAATGCCGACGCGCTGCCACGACCAGAAAAGGTCTGGGGAACCTGGGCATTTTCTGACGTGCTGCCTTACGGCACCGGTTTGCGGGGCCGCACTCGGGACGGGGTCAATTTCGAACTGATTGAAGGTGAGCCGGCCCGAATCATCAGTGTCGAGAATGCCTGGTCTTATCGTTACAGGGAGTCGCCTGAAGCGCTGACAAAACGCCTGAACGATTTAGTGTCCGGTCAGGCTCATGCGCCTTTTTTGCCGATTGGCCACTCGACCAACCGTTACGCGTATTACGTACCCGAACTCAATCGTGTCTTTGAGGTTAACGGCAGAGCGGATGGGCAGTGGGCAAACTTCCTCGGGACGAAACAAGGGAGTGTTCCGCTGTTGTTTGATCCGGTGGACGGCGTGATCTTCAACCGCAATACAAAAGAGGTTGTGTGGGTGGCGGCGAACAAGGCCAGTCGAGAGGGGGATGTCATGACGCTGGAGATCGCGGGAGAGGTAAAAGACCTGCTGGCTCTGGTGCCCGACGGTGTCAGTTCATTGATTCTGGGAGGCGCTGAAACGGGGTCGATTTACCACGTGTCGGAGACCGCCTGGCAGCACCTCGATTGCATCGTGGTCGATTGCACTGACTGGCCGGACATTGACGCCATACCCTCGCGGCTGATTCTGGCGACCGGAGCGCAGGATGACTGGCGTGTCGATCGGGCAGACAACCATCTGCTGCTCACCGACCCCGACAACGGCAGCAGCCTGGTTTTTCGTTCGGCACAATCTGAGGAGTGGGCATTGGCCCAGTCGCTGAACCTGAGTGTGCAAGTTCTTGGCAATACGCTTGAGGTCAGCGTCCATGAACTGTGGCAAACGATGTTCGATCTTGGGGAAAGCAGCCTTGAGTTAAAAGTGCTCGTCGAGAAGTTGAGCTCGGTCTAAAAAACCGAGGGTGGAGATCCGGGTTCCGAACGTTTCGCAACGTTGTCAATTCACAACGTTGCGCTCCCTGGCTGATCAGGGCACCAGGTAACCCTTTACGCCCGTGAAGATAATCTGTGCCGCCAGCGCGCACACAAACAATCCCATCAGCCGGCTGACAATCTGCAAGCCCTGGTCACCGAGAATCCGTTCGATGCGGCTGGACAAATAAAGGACCACGCCAACCGTAAAACTGGCCAGGGCAATGCTGAGAATGGCCGTGAGTTTGTCGTCCCAATGTGGCTGGCTCACGCCCATAACCAACAAGGCACCGATGGTGCCGGGGCCGACCGTCAATGGAATCGTCAGCGGGACGATCGTCACGTCCTGCTGCACATTGTCGGTCTGCACCGCCGACTTGCCTTGGGCCATGCCCAGTGCCGAGATAAACAGCACGCTGCCGGCGCCGATGCGGAACGCGTCCACGGTGATGCCGAAGACACTGAAAATCACCCGTCCGAACAAGTACAGCAAGACGCTGGACACCAGCGTGGCGGTGGCCACTTTCCAGGCCAGTCGACGTTGTTCCTTGCGTGAATAACCGCGGGTCAGGCTGATGAAGCAGGACAACACGAAGAACGGGCTGTAGAGCACCAGCATCTTCAGGTAAACGCTGAATAACACGTGGAGCATGGTTTCGGCTCGCATCAGGAGTGAGGATGACGAGGAGTCTATCAGTCAGTTAATTGTTTGTGGGTGTGAGTTGTGACAGGCGCGTCAGTTAATTTTGCGGTTGGGTGCTTTTGTTAGTTGCTTGGGTGTTGTTGTAACTTATGTTTATTGAATGGATATGGTGTTACAGGTTTTAGTTTGTCGTTGTTCGTTTGTTTGGTTATTGTTTTATCGCAAGTTCATGAGGAACTTGTCTGGTATTTTTATAAGGAATTCATTGTGTATAATCAAGCTATTCGTGAAAGTTATGTCGCTGCCTGTATTGAAGCGATTGAAGCGTGTGATATCGACGAGCAGATCATTATCCGCCCTCGTGGTCTTATGGTTGTGGGCGACGAGATCGAAGCACCGTCGAAAGGCTCCGTTGTGGGTGAAGGCACGTTGGGTTTTTCTGGCAAGCTCAGTGCTGAAAACAAGTCGGACGCTCAAAACGCCTTTCTCTTTGCATCCCGTGCAGCGAACAAACTATACCCTGAAGAACATCAGGGCAAAGAGTGGTACTTGAGGTTCCGGGAAGTCATGACCCTCGCAGGCTGGACGCCTGTCAGCAAGTACTACAGCGATCTGCACGTCAGCGGCACCAGCGTCCGCATGGACAAACTGGTGCTGGAGATTCTCGGTGCGGTGGTTGCCGGCGTTGCATTGCCTGGTCCGACGACTGCGTTGATGCTCAAGGTGGCGGGTGATGCGATCGCGGCCCTGCAAAAGCGTGACACGGCTGCCCTGACTGTTTATGAGCGAAATCTGCTGGAAAATGGCGTCGGGGGAATCTCGGCAGGTGCGTGTGTCGAAGTCGAGGGTGAGGCAATCATGGCTGTGGGTGCAGTGCGTTTTCTTCGCAAGAACAGCTCCACCCAAGTAATGTTTACGGATGTGGATATCCGAAATGTGAACTTGTATCGCGGCGAAACGGTATTTGCCAAAAATACATTGGTCGCTGATGCAGTCCGTGAGTCCATCAAGAGCAAACTTGTCCCACATAAAGACCAGATCGTAGACATTGATATCTAACTGATCTAAATCGGCAGCCGGTTGTCGGCTGCCTTTTTTATTGTCGAGGGAGTTGATATGAGTTGCGAATATTCTGTGTTGATCGTTGGCGCTTGTGTCGTGATTATTCCGGCTGCGGATGGGGCGGCGCACTATAAGGATCTGGTCGATTCCGTGTTGCTGGCGCAATTGATTGCCAATAAGAAGATTGAAAAAGCCCCGGATGTCGACTGGTACAACGCTTATGTGGAATTTCTGGATGACTACTGGCTGCGACGTACAAGAGCGCGACAGGAATGGCTGATTACCCAGGACAGTGTCGAGTCTGTCAGCGACTGGGTCATTGCAGCGATTTCACAAGGTGCTGTGGATAAAGGAGGCGCTACGGCGGCAACAGTGCAGCGGCTGGCAAGGTTGTCCGGCAACGAGCCCGCAATGGGTTTGCTGCGCGATCACATGCAGAAAATATCCACGGACGAGTCGGGTGATGTTCTTGCGCCCGCAAAGGCTGTGCGTTTGCTGGTGGTTATAGCGCAGACGCCGACATCGCTCACAAGTGTGTACATCGAGCTTAAAACCCGCCAGATCATCAGTGCCAATCCGCTGGCCCAGCGACATCTGGCCGAGGATGTACAAGGCAGCGTTTGCATGCGCTACGCCAGTGCTGACTTGTCCGGAATCCTCTACGGCCCCGTGCGCGACGCCATTGCCTTGAAGATCAGGGACAGGTATCAGGACAACGTCGCGATGTTGACGTTGACCGATGATGCTTCGACCATGGAGATCTGCGCAGCAGATTGAGTCATGCCGGAGTTAATTGCCCTACACGCCTGCCTGGAGCGTGGAGGTCGTGCGATTCTGCTGATCACGCTGGGCAACCCAATGCTCGATCAGATCGCGCAGTTGCGACAGCTCGACCGGTTTGGCCATGTGCCCGTCCATGCCGGCCTGGCGCGCGCGTTCTTTGTGCTCGGCGAGGATGTGCGCGGTCAACGCCACAACCGGGGTGCGAATCCGCTGGTTGCCGACTTCCCAGGCACGTAACTGCTGGGTGGCAGAGAAGCCATCGAGGATGGGCATTTCACAGTCCATCAGGACCAGGTCATAGCGCTGGGCTTTCATTGCCTGCAAGGCTTCTTCGCCATTGCTGGCGGTGTCAGGTTGCAGGTTGAGCTTGCCGAGCATGCCGCGAATCACCTTGGTCGAGATGTTGTTGTCTTCGGCCACCAGAATGCGGAAATCACTCGGAACCTTGACCGGAAGCGTCGGACCGGAGGGCTGGTACGGCGAGACGGTAGGGCCCTTGTTGCGCTGGTTCAGTTCATCCGCCAGGGTGGTCTTGAGGGTGTAGCCGGCCACCGGTTTGGCGAGGATGCGTTTGATCCCGGAGTTGCGCGCGATGATCTTGCTCGGCGCGTTGCTGATGCCAGTGAGCATGATCAGCAGAATGTCGTGGTTCAGGCTCGGGTCTTCCTTGATCTTGGCCGCCAGTTGCATGCCGGTCATGCCGGGCATGTTCTGGTCGAGCAGGACCACGTCGAAATAATCGCGCAGGTGAGATTTGGTGCGCAGCAATGCCAGTGCCTCTTTACCGGACGGCACGGCACTGACGTTCAGGCCCCAGGCGCTGCATTGCTGCACCAGCACTTTGCGGCACGTGTCGTTATCGTCCACCACCAGCACACGCGCACCTTGCAGCGGGCCGTCGAGGTCGGAGGTCGGGTGCTCGAGACGATCAGGGTCCAGCGGCAGGGTCAGCCACAACGTGCTGCCTTGGTTGGCGCCAATCTTGATGCCGAATTCGCCCTGCATAAGGCGGATCAACTGACGGGCAATCACTAGCCCCAGGTTGCCGCCCAGGCTGGTTGCCGAGAGGAAATGTTTGCTGTGCAGCTCGGCGTGCATCAGTGCGTCGCGTTCTTCGGCCTCCATCGGCACGCCGCTGTCTTGCACGGCGATGCGCAGGCGCGGTTGGGCGCTGCGTTCGTCAAGGGCGACGACGATCAGGATCTCGCCCTCGTCGGTTTTCTTCAGGGCGTTTTCCAGCAGGCTCAGCAAGGTCTGGCGCAGACGCGTCGGGTCGCCGCTGATGACGCGTGGCACTTGCGGCTGGATGAAACTGATCAGCTCGACGTTCTGCTGTTCGGCCTTGGCGCGGAAGATGCTCAGGCAGTCTTCGATCAAGGCATTGAGATCGAATTGAACGTCGTCCAGTTCTATCTGCCCGGACTCGAGCTTGGAGATGTCGAGTATCTCGTTGATCAGGGTCAGCAGTTCGTTGCCGGCGCTGTGGATCGTCTGCACATAGTCACGCTGCTTGACCGACAACGGTGTGCCCAGCAGCAGTTCAGTCATGCCCAGCACGCCGTTCATCGGGGTACGGATTTCGTGGCTGATCTTCGCCAGGAACTCGGCCTTGGCGTTGATCTCGGCATTGCTGGCCGCCAGGTCGCGACTGACGCTGAAACGATCTTCGGTGATGCTGCGCTGACGTTCGCTCAGCGCAATGCTCATCAGCACGCCGCTGATGCAGATAAACCCCAGCAGCGTCATGATCAAGCCCTGCGGCGCGACCAGCGTCAGCCCCAGCAGGGCCGGCAACATGATCAGCGTGCCAATGTTGAACACGACCATCGCCGCGACGAACAGGCGCGCCGGGCGATAACCTTTTTGCCAGTGATAGGCACTGACGAACAACATGCTCAGACCTGCCAGGGCGACCAGGGCGTAGGTCATGATGTTCAGCGGCAGCGTATTGACGAACAGCAGCAGCAAGCCGCACATCACGATGAACAGAATGTCACCCAGCAGCAGCTTGTTCAGCGGGTGCGGGCCGAGTGGCGCAAAGAAACGATAGGCGAACATCAGGCCGCACGGCGCGGTCAGCAGCAGGGCGAGGTAGGCGCCGGGTGTCTGCACCGCGTGCCAGTTTGGCAGCCAGGGCCCCGCCAGATTCAGCAACAGCAGCAGGCTGAGCATCAACAGTGCTTCGCATGCGGCCAGCCAGAGACTGCTGCGCGAGCGCGTATAGGCGTAGCGGACGAGGCTGTGCAGGATCAGCATCCCGAGGCAACCGAACAGAAGGCCGTAAATCAGCATCTGGTTCTGATTGGCCGCGGTCATGATCGCCGATTGCAGGGTGATGTACGGCCGTAACTGGTGTTCGGACACCAGCCGCAGGTAGACGTCGAGGGGTTTGTCGCTTTGTGGCAGCGGCAACATGAATTCGCTGCTGGGCAGGGGACGGTCAGCCTGGGGCTGCCCGGTGCCGGTGTTCAATTGATCGATCAGCGTGTCGCCGTCGAGCACGTACAGATTGAGGCGCGACAGGTCGGGGGCGAACACTCGCAGCAATTGCTCGTGCTTGCCGGGTGCGAGCCGGAAGCGCAGCCACAATGCACCTTCGGGCTCGGCCGCGGTGAGGCGGTCAAGTTCGATGGGGCTGAATTGATTGGTGTAGCGCGCGGAACGGATGTCGCTCAGCTGCAGGTCGCCCTGTTCGTCAAGCAATACCGCCCAGCCACTGCCTTGCGCGGCTTGGGCCGGGAGCATGCAGAGCAAGGTCAGCAGCGTGACAGTGAAACCTATGGCAATCCTGAGCCAGCGCACGGCGAAATCCCTTCGTAGGTTGATGCCAGATTATAACTATGCGCGGCGCCGGAACAGTCCGGCAAGGGCCTGAAGCACAAGCCCTGCCGAACGGATCGCTTATTCCTGATTTTCGCCACGTTCGCGGGCAATGGCACGGTAACCAATGTCCTTGCGATAGAAACAGCCTTCCCAATCAATCTTTGCCGCCAGTTTGTAAGCCTGTTGCTGGGCAGCATCAACGCTGGCGCCCATGGCGGTAGCGCAAAGCACACGACCACCGGCGGTCACCACTTGACCGTCCTTGAGCGCAGTGCCGGCGTGGAAGACTTTGCCTTCCAGTGCGGCGGCTGCATCCAGGCCGTTGATGGCGACGCCTTTAGCGTAGTCGCCAGGATAGCCGCCAGCCGCCAGCACGATGCCGACGCTCGGACGTGGATCCCATTGCGCTTCGACCTTGTCCAGGGCTTGCGCCAGGGCCGCTTCGACCAGCAACACCAGGCTCGACTGCAAACGCAGCATTACCGGTTGGGTCTCAGGATCACCGAAACGGCAGTTGAACTCGATAACTTTTGGGTTACCAGCCTTGTCGATCATCAGGCCGGCATACAGGAAACCGGTGTAGACGTTGCCTTCATCGGCCATGCCGCGCACGGTCGGCCAGATCACCAGGTCCATGACGCGCTTGTGGACTTCAGCGGTCACGACCGGGGCAGGGGAGTAGGCACCCATGCCGCCGGTGTTCGGGCCGGTGTCGCCGTCGCCGACGCGTTTGTGGTCCTGGCTGGTGGCCATCGGCAGTACGTTCTTGCCGTCGACCATGACGATGAAGCTGGCTTCTTCGCCGTCCAGGAACTCTTCGATCACAACGCGCGAGCCGGCGTCGCCGAATGCGTTGCCCGCGAGCATGTCGCGCACGGCGTCTTCCGCTTCGGCCAGGGTCATGGCAACGATCACGCCTTTACCGGCGGCCAGGCCATCGGCCTTGATCACAATCGGCGCACCTTTTTCACGCAGATAAGCCAGGGCCGGCTCGATCTCGGTGAAGTTCTGGTAATCGGCGGTCGGGATCTTGTGGCGAGCCAGGAAGTCCTTGGTAAAGGCTTTCGAACCTTCCAGCTGGGCCGCACCGGCCGTCGGGCCGAAGCAATCCAGGCCACGGGAGCGGAACAGGTCGACGACGCCAGCGACCAGCGGCACTTCCGGGCCAACGATGGTGAGGGAAACGTTTTTCTCCGCGAAATCTGCAAGCTGCTCGAGGGCCAGCACGTCGATAGCGACGTTCTCGCACTTGGCTTCAATGGCGGTGCCGGCGTTGCCCGGGGCAACGAATACTTTCTGCACACGCGGATCCTGAGCCACTTTCCAGGCCAGGGCGTGTTCACGGCCACCGCTGCCAATGATCAAAACATTCATTTCAAAAACCTCGGATGACGCTAATTCTGTGGGGGCAGCCTGAGCTGCCTGGCTAACGGTACGCGGCATCCGCCACCACCGAACCTGTAGGAGCGAGGCTTGCCCGCGAAGGGATCGCCTCGGTCTTGTTGATACACCGTGGCGAGCCCTTCGCGGGCAAGCCTCGCTCCTACAAGAGCGAAAAATCAGTGACGGAAGTGGCGCATGCCGGTGAAGACCATGGCGATGCCGGCTTCATCAGCAGCGGCAATCACTTCCGCATCACGCATCGAGCCACCCGGCTGGATCACCGCGGTGATACCGACCTTGGCCGCGTTGTCCAGGCCGTCGCGGAACGGGAAGAACGCATCGGAGGCCATCACCGAGCCTGCCACTTGCAAACCGGCATGTTCAGCCTTGATCGCGGCGATACGGGCGGAGTTCACGCGGCTCATCTGGCCAGCGCCGACGCCGATGGTCTGACGGTTCTTGGCGTAGACAATGGCGTTGGATTTAACGTATTTGGCGACTTTCCAGGCGAAGATCAGGTCGTTGATTTCCTGCTCGGTCGGGGCACGCTTGGTCACGACTTTCAGGTCGTCGGCGCTGATCATGCCGATGTCGCGGCTCTGTACCAGCAAACCGCCGTTGACGCGTTTGTAGTCCCAGGCAGCGGCGCGATCAGCCGACCACTCGCCGCAGGCCAGCAGGCGCACATTGGCTTTGGCCGCCACGATGGCGCGGGCTTCTTCGCTGACGCTAGGGGCGATGATCACTTCGACGAACTGACGCTCGACGATGGCCTTGGCGGTTTCAGCATCCAGCTCGCGGTTGAAGGCGATGATGCCGCCGAACGCCGACTCGGTGTCGGTGGCGTAAGCCAGTTCGTAAGCCTGACGGATACCGCCTTCTGCGTCCGGGCTGACCGCAACGCCGCACGGATTGGCGTGCTTGACGATCACGCAAGCCGGCTTGACGAAGCTTTTCACGCATTCCAGCGCGGCGTCGGTGTCGGCCACGTTGTTGTACGACAGCTCTTTGCCCTGCAGTTGGGTCGCGGTGGCGATACCGACTTCGGCAGGCTTGGCTTCCACGTAGAACGCCGCGCTCTGGTGCGGGTTCTCGCCGTAGCGCATTTCCTGAGCCTTGACGAACTGGCTGTTGAAGGTGCGCGGGAACTCGCTGCGACCGGAGGTCGAGAGGGTGTCAGCGGACTGGTTCACGGTGCCCATGTAGTTGGCGATCATGCCGTCGTAGGCCGCGGTGTGTTCGAAGGCCTTGAGCATCAGGTCGAAACGCTGAGCATAGGTCAGGCCGCCAGCCTTGAGGCTTTCAAGGACGCTGGCGTAGTCGCTGGCATTGACCACGATGGCCACGTCTTTATGGTTTTTTGCCGCCGAGCGGACCATGGTCGGGCCGCCGATGTCGATGTTTTCGATGGCGGTCGGCAGGTCGCAGCCTGGCTTGTTGATGGTGGCTTCGAACGGGTACAGGTTGACCGCGACCAGGTCGATCGGCTTGATGCCGTGCTCGTTCATGATGGCGTCGTCGATACCACGACGACCGAGGATCCCGCCGTGGATTTTCGGGTGCAGGGTTTTCACCCGACCGTCCATCATTTCTGCGAAACCGGTGTAGTCCGCGACTTCCACTGCGGCAACACCGTTGTCGCGCAGCAGCTTGAACGTTCCGCCGGTGGAGAGGATCTCGACGCCCAGGGCTTCAAGCTCTTTGGCGAATTCGAGGATCCCGGTCTTGTCGGAAACGCTGATCAAGGCGCGGCGGATCGGCAGGCGGGTAGTCTGGTCGGTCATTTCAATTTCCATCAAAAGCAAAGGAGTCAGCAAAAAGGCGACCGTTTTTACGCGGGCGCCTTTCTGGTTTGATTGAATGCTTACAGCAAATCGTACTGCTTGAGTTTCTTGCGCAGCGTGCCTCGGTTCAACCCGAGCAGCTCGCTGGCCTTGGTCTGGTTGCCCTTGACGTAGTTCATCACGCACTCGAGCAGGGGCGCCTCGACTTCGGAGAGCACCAGGTTGTACACATCCGTGACGGCAGCGCCCTCAAGGTGGGCGAAATAATTGTGCAGCGCCTTCTCGACACTCCCGCGAAGGGTCTGACCTTCTTCGCTCGGCGTATTGAGGTGCTGTTTCAAATTCACGTTGTCGCTCACGGGTGTTGTTCCACTCACTAAAGTCTCGGTCATCATCGTCATGCGGCCACCCCTTCTCCGTCCCCTGTCAGGCTCTTGTAACGTTCGGCGAAGAAGCCCTGAACGTTGGCGCATTGTGCTTCCGTATCTTCCAAACGATTGAAGTGGGCGCGAAACTCCCTGGCGCCCGGCAAGGTTGCGAGATACCAGCCCACATGCTTTCGAGCGATACGGACGCCCATCACGTCTCCATAGAAGACGTGCAGTGCAGCCAGATGCTCTAGCAGAATGCGTTCCACCTCGATCAATTCCAGCGCCGGGAGTTTTTCGCCAGTACGCAGGAAATGATCGATCTCACGAAAAATCCACGGCCGCCCCTGGGCGGCCCGGCCTACCAGCAGGCCATCGGCACCGGTCGCATCGAGCACGTACCGGGCCTTCTCGGGTGAATCGATGTCGCCGTTGGCAAAGACCGGCATCGACACCGCCTGCTTGATCGCGGCAATGGTGTCGTACTCGGCTTCACCGGTGTACAGGTCGGCACGGGTGCGGCCATGAACCGCCAACGCCGTAATGCCCGCTTGCTCGGCGATCTTCGCCACCGTCAGACCGTTCTTGTTGTCCCGGTCCCAGCCGGTGCGGATCTTCAAGGTGACCGGCACATCAACCGCAGCCACGACGGCTTGCAGGATCTCGGTCACCAATGCTTCATCCTTCAACAGCGCGGAACCGGCGGCCTTGTTGCAGACCTTCTTCGCCGGACAGCCCATGTTGATGTCAATAATCTGTGCGCCCAGTTCGACGTTCGCCCGGGCCGCATCCGCCAGCATCTGTGCATCACCCCCGGCGATCTGGACCGAGCGGGGCTCGGGATCACCTTCGTGGATCATGCGCATCCGCGATTTGCGGGTGTTCCACAAGCTCATGTCGCTGGTGACCATTTCCGAGACTACAAGCCCTGCGCCCAGTCGCTTGCACAGCTGACGAAAGGGCTGGTCGGTGACGCCCGCCATGGGGGCGAGGATCAAGCCGTTGTGCAATGTATATGGACCGATGCGTACCGCCGACATAGGACTTCCCTGTTGTGGGGCCGGATCATGAGAGTTCGAAAAAGGGTTGGCATGATACCCGCTCTCGATGACTGGATAAAGGCTGAATTGAACAAAATCTGAACAGTAATTCTGTTATCGCCAGCGGTTTGGTATGAGCGGTCAAAGTCAGAAATATGCCGTCAATGCCGTAACACTGAAGCGTTTCACTCGGGCGAATGAAAGCTCAGGCTGTAATTCACCGCTTTGGAGCCTGGATCAAGGATATCCAGTGCGATGTGGATCGGCGTTTGCGGCGGCATCTCTGCCAGGCCTTCGAGGTCGCCGTTGAGGTACTCGCCGGGTTTGAAGCGCCGGCTGGCGATCAGGTGGCCGTTAAGGTCGGCGAAGCGCAGTTCCAGCAGCGGGAAGGGCTGGGAGAAGGGCGCGCGGTTGTAGATGATCGCATCGACCACCAGTGCACCGTTGAACTCAGGGTGACTGCGGACCACCAGGTTGCTGCTTTTGATTTTCGCGATATCAACTTTCGATGGCACCGTGCAGCCGACTTGCGGGCACAGTTGCTGGAACCATGGACGGTATTGATCCTGGCGCGCCAGTTCGTCGAAGTGGTAAGCGATGTATTGGCCGGCGAGAGCACCGGCACCGATCAGGACCAGCAGCAGCCAGAAAAGCCGTCGGCCCCAGGGGGAGCGACGTTTTTGCCAATCCAGTTGCAGCGGATCGTCGGTCAGGTCCTGCAGGGCGTCGGCACGTTCGGTCGACTCGCTGCGTTCGTGTCGCTTGCGCAGAGGGGCAATCGGGGGCAGGTCGTCGTCAGGTGCATCGGTTGCCGACAGGCGATCATGGTGCAGGGGCGTGTCGAGCGGATCATTCAGGCGCAGTTGCGGCACCTGGGGTTCGTCGTCCAGATCAACCGGTTCCAGCGAGAATGACGGTTCGGTGCGCGAGTGCTTGCTCGGTACTGGCTGCGTTTCCCGTGGTTCGGCTTCGACCGCCTGGGCACGATCGGCCGCCGATTCGCTGAAGAGGCTGTCGGACCAGGGTTCATCGTCGTGCTCGACAGAGTCGCGGCGAGCACTGAGACCGTTTTCGCGGTGCTGGCCGAATTCCGTGGTGGGCTGGATTTCCCGCTGTTCGAGCCGGGCGAGTTCTTCGTCCAGGTCCAGGCTGTCCAGATCCATTTCGGCGGCGGACCATTGCTTTTGGCTGATGGCGCGCTGTACCGGCGGTTCGACAATGGCCGGGGCTACCGGCTGGACAGTTTCCTTGGCGCCCCGTTGCTCAAGCAGCTGCTTGGCGGCGTTGAACACCTGCAAGCACGAGCCGCAACGAACCACTCCACGGGCCACGCTCAATTGAGCATGGCTGACGCGGAAGCTGGTTTGGCAATGCGGGCACTGGGTGACGAAGCTGTCGGTCATGCGGCGATCCGGTTTATGCAGGCGTTCATTCTAGCGCCGACGGCCAGTGATGCGCACCCAGCCATCGCGATTGGCGATCGGGTCCAGATCGAAGTCTTGAGCGTAGGCTTTGGCGACTTCTTCGCCTTGCTCGGCGAGGATGCCCGACAACGCCAGACGACCGCCAGGCTTGACCAGGCTGGACAATTGCGGCGCCAGGGACACCAGCGGTCCGGCCAGAATGTTGGCCACCAGCACATCGGCTTGAACCTGTGGCAGATCTTCCGGCAGGTACAGCGGGAAGAGCGCGTCGGCAATATTGTTGCGCCCGGCGTTGTCGCGGGAAGCTTCCAGCGCCTGCACGTCGATGTCGGTGCCGACGGCTTCCTTGGCGCCCAGCAGCAGGGCGGCAATCGCCAAAATCCCCGAGCCGCAACCGAAGTCGAGGACGTGGCAGTCCTTGAGGTCCTGACCATCGAGCCATTCCAGGCACAGTGCAGTGGTCGGGTGGGTGCCGGTGCCGAACGCCAGGCCCGGGTCGAGCAGAATGTTCACAGCGTCGGGTTCAGGGGCAGCGTGCCAGCTTGGGACGATCCACAGGCGTTGACCGAAGCGCATTGGCTGGAAGTCGTCCATCCAGCTGCGTTCCCAGTCCTGGTCTTCGATGACTTCGCTGTGATGCTCGGGCAGCGGGCTGCCGGTCAGCAACTCAAGATGAGCCAGCACACTGGCCGCTTCAGTGCCGCCTTCGAACAGGGCCAGCAGATGAGTGTGCGACCATAACGGCGTGGTGTTGAGTTCAGGTTCGAAGATCGGCTGATCTTCGGCGTCCATGAACGTCACCGACACGGCGCCCACTTCAAGGAAAGCGTCTTCGTAGGTTTCGGCTTGTTCTGGGCTGATGGCGAGACGGACTTGCAGCCAAGGCATGGCGGGCACCTTTGAAAAATATTGATTGCAGCCTAGCGGGCTGCGAGAAGCGCGCAAGTTTACGCGAGCGCGCGGCAGAAGACGACAAGGCCGACACTGGTATGCAGTTTGTAGGAGCGAGGCTTGCCCGCGAAGCGCGATGACGCGGTGATGCGGTGAGTCTGCAATACCTCGGCGTATGGTTTGCGGGCAAACCTCGCTCCTGCAGGAGTTGTAACCTCCAGAAACAACAAAGCCGCCCGAAGGCGGCTTTGTTGGACGGGCTAAAGCTTAATGCTTGTCGCCAGCCAGCTTGTGTTCCAGGTAGTGGATGTTGATACCACCTTTGCAGAAGCCTTCATCGCGGACCAGGTCGCGGTGCAGCGGGATGTTGGTCTTGATCCCGTCGACAACGATTTCGTCCAGCGCATTGCGCATGCGCGCCAATGCTTCGTCACGGGTTGCGCCGTAGGTGATCAGCTTGCCGATCAACGAATCGTAGTTCGGCGGAACGGCATAACCGCTGTACAGGTGCGAATCGACGCGAACGCCGTTGCCGCCTGGAGCGTGGAAATGCTTGACCGTGCCTGGGCTCGGCATGAAGGTTTTCGGGTCTTCGGCGTTGATCCGGCATTCCAGGGCATGGCCGCGGATAACCACGTCTTCCTGGGTGTACGACAGCTTGTTGCCAGCGGCGATGCTGAGCATCTCCTTGACGATGTCGATGCCAGTGACCATTTCCGAAACCGGGTGCTCAACCTGAACGCGGGTGTTCATTTCGATGAAATAGAACGCGCCGTTCTCGTACAGGAACTCGAAAGTACCCGCGCCACGGTAGTTGATGTCGATGCAAGCCTTGACGCAGCGTGCGAGGACTTCAGCCCGTGCCTTCTCATCGATGCCCGGTGCCGGCGCTTCTTCGAGAACCTTCTGGTGACGACGTTGCAGCGAGCAATCGCGGTCGCCCAGATGGATGGCGTGACCCTGGCCGTCGGAAAGCACCTGGACTTCCACGTGACGTGGGTTAGTCAGGAATTTTTCCAGATAGACCATCGGGTTACCGAACGCCGCGCCTGCTTCGGTGCGGGTCAGTTTGGCGAAGGAGATCAGGTCTTCTTCTTTATGCACAACGCGCATGCCGCGACCACCACCGCCGCCAGCGGCTTTGATGATCACCGGGTAACCGACTTCGCGACCGATGCGCAAAGCGGTTTCTTCGTCTTCAGGCAACGGGCCGTCGGACCCCGGAACGGTTGGAACGCCAGCAGCGATCATGGCGTGCTTGGCCGATACCTTGTCGCCCATCAGGCGAATGGTGTCGGCTTTCGGGCCAATGAACGCGAAGCCGGAGTTCTCGACCTGTTCAGCGAAATCAGCGTTTTCCGCAAGGAAACCGTAGCCTGGGTGAATGGCGGTGGCGCCGGTCACTTCGGCCGCGGCGATGATGGCCGGAATGTGCAGGTAAGAGTGGGCGGCCGAGGCCGGACCGATGCAGACGGATTCGTCTGCCAGGCCCAGGTGCATCAGCTCTTTGTCGGCCTTGGAGTAAACGGCGACAGTCTTGATGCCCATCTCTTTGCAGGCACGCAGGATCCGCAGGGCAATCTCACCGCGGTTGGCGATCAGAACTTTTTCCAACTTCGCAGTCATCAAAGTTTCTCCGCGTTTCAAACGATGGTGAACAGCGGTTGGTCGTACTCAACCGGCTGGCCGTCTTCGACGAGGATGGATTCGATCACACCGCTGGTTTCAGCTTCGATGTGGTTCATCATCTTCATGGCTTCGACGATGCACAGAGTGTCGCCTTTCTTCACGGTCTGGCCGACTTCAACGAAGGACGGCGAGCTTGGCGAAGATTTGCGATAGAAGGTGCCGACCATCGGCGAACGGGCAACGGTGCCGTTCAGCACTGGCGCGACGGGAGCCGCAGGCGCTGCAGCGGCAACCGGAGCAGCAGCCACTGGCGCAGGCGCCTGTGCATGCATCGGAGCCGGTGCGTAGAACTGCTGAGCCGGGGTCTTGCTATGACGGCTGATGCGTACGGACTCTTCGCCTTCCTTGATCTCGAGCTCGTCGATGCCGGACTCTTCCAGCAGTTCGATCAGTTTCTTAACTTTACGGATATCCATGAATCATCAACTCCCAAGGGTCGGTCAGGGGCGTATAGCTTGTTGTTCAAGCTGTTCCAGGGCGGCCTCCAGGGCCAGTCGATAACCGCTGGCGCCAAGGCCGCAGATCACTCCCACCGCTACGTCGGAGAAGTAAGAGTGATGGCGGAAAGGTTCGCGTTTGTGCACGTTAGACAAATGCACTTCGATGAATGGGATGCTCACCGCCAGCAGCGCGTCACGTAATGCGACACTTGTGTGCGTAAAAGCTGCTGGGTTGATCAGAATGAAGTCCACACCTTCGCCTTTTGCGGCGTGGATGCGGTCAATCAATTCGTACTCGGCGTTGCTTTGCAGGTACAGCAGATGATGGCCGGCTTCACGGGCACGGCGTTCCAGGTCCTGGTTGATCTGCGCCAGTGTCGTAGCGCCATAGGTGCCCGGTTCGCGGGTGCCGAGCAAGTTCAGGTTGGGTCCGTGCAGAACCAATAGCGTCGCCATCTGCTGTTCCTTGTTATCTGTGTGCAGTTGTCAGAACCCGGCGACTATGCCGCAAAGCCTTTGTGACTGTCCAGTTCTATGCAAAAGCCAGCACGATGGCCGATGTTTGCGCGAAATATGTGACCGGCCTGTTAAATCCGGTCATTTGCTTTCGCAACACGTTCGGCGAAGTCTGTCGCGCTGATCTCGCCGATCACTCGCACATCGGCGCGTTCGACACCGTCCTTGCCGAAAAACATCAGGGCCGGAGGGCCGAACAGTTTGTAGCGATCGAGCAGGGCACGTTGTTCGGCGTTGCTGGCAGTGATATCGAAACGCACGAGGCGATAGCCTTTCAGACGTTCGATGACGGTGGCGTCGTTGAGCACTTCGCGTTCGATGACTTTGCAGCTGATGCACCAGTCGGCGTACCAGTCGAGCAGCAGCGGGGTGTTGGCGGATTTGGCCTCGGCGAGGACGCGATCCAGGTCTGCCGGAGTGCTGATGGTTTGCCAGGCGCTGGTGTTTTGCGGCTGTTCGGTGCCGGCAATGATGCGCGGTTGGCCAATCGGGTTGAACGGGTCGGTCTGCCCGCTGAACGCCCCGAACCAACAGGCCAGTGCGTAAAACAGCAGAAACATCCCGAGCAGTTGGCCGAGGCGTTTTCGTGGCGGTTTGTAGACGAATTCCAGCGCGCCCATGAACAAGCCGACGCCACCGGCCAGCAAACCGATCAGCAGCAAGGTGATTTGCCCCGGCAATACGCGACTGACCAGCCCGATTGCCAATCCCAGCAACAACACGCCAATGGCATTTTTTACATAGACCAGCCACGGCCCGCTTTTCGGCAGCCAGGCTGCGCCGCCGGTGGCCACGAGTAACAACGGCGCCCCCATGCCGAGGCCGAGCATGAACAGTTTCAAGCCTCCCCCCAGTGCATCGCCGCTGGCGCTGATATAAAGCAATGCACCGGCCAGCGGCGCCGATACGCAAGGCGACACCAGCAGGCTGGACACCACGCCCAGGACCGCGGCGCCCCATAACGAACCGCCTTCGGTACGCCCGGCGATCCGGTCCAGGCGACTGCTGATGGCATGTGGCAGCTTGAGTTCGAACACGCCAAACATCGCGAGGGCAAACACCGCAAAAAACATCGCGAACGGCACCAGCACCCACGCCGATTGCAGACGCGCCTGAAGGTTGAGCTGGGCGCCGAACATTCCCATCAACGCACCCAGCAGGGCGAAGCAGGCGGCCATGGGCAGTACATACGCGAGCGACAGATTGAAACCGCGCAACCCACCGATCTGGCCGCGCAACACCACGCCGGAGAGGATCGGCAGCATCGGCAGTACGCACGGGGTGAAGGTCAGGCCCAGACCCGCAAGGAAGAACAAGGCGAGCTCGCGCCAGCTCCAGCTCTGGGCCGTGGCGGGCGTCGTTGCGCCAATGCCATCTATGTTCAGTCGTTCGGTTTCGGGCGGATAACACAGGCCTTTGTCGGCGCAGCCCTGATAGGTCACGGCCAGCGTGAAGGCGCGGGGATCGGTGCGCGGCACTTCGACGTCGAGCACGCCGTGATAGACCTCGACGTCGCCAAAGTACTCATCGTGCTTTTGTTCGCCCTTGGGCAATTGCGCCGCGCCAAGGCCAACTTCGGCCGGTTCGGCGCGAAACTGAAAGCGGTGTCGATAGAGGTAGTAACCCTCTGTGGCGACAAAACGCAGCTTGATCGATTGCGGCGTGCTGTCGACCAGGCTCAGCTGAAATGCCTCGCGCACCGGCAGGAAGTCGGCACTGTTGTTGATCGAGCCCAGGGTGGAACTGGGTCGACTCTCCAGCAACCCGGCGGCGTTTGCCGGCAGGGCGAGCACTAAAAGCAGCAGGCAGAGCAAACGGCGCATGACAATCTCGCGTATCGGAATTGGGGGCATGATAGCGGACAGTCGCGCGGATTGCCCCGCCCCTGTAGGCGCGAGGCTGTCCCGCGAAGGACGATGACGCGGTTTGCCTGAATGACCGCATCGAATGGTTCGCGGGCAAGCCTCGCTCCTGCGGGGCATGGCGGTCTATCAGACGCGGAAAGCTTGAACGGCGGTATGCAAGCGTGCGCCCAACACCAGCAGGTTCTCCCCTTGTACGCGCCCCTCGCCAATGCGCAACAAATTATCCCCACCCAGCTTGTGGATACGTTCGCTGTGATCACGGATCTCACTGACCGCACCACTCTGCTGCGCAGTGACATCGGCAATGCGCACGGCGGTGTCGGAAATGGTCTGGATCGCCCCGACGATTTTATCCAATGCACCGTCGGCAGCCTGAGCCTGATTGGCCGTGGCTTCGGCGTGTTCGACCTGGGCGCGCATGCCTTCCACCGATTGCCGCGCGGCGGTTTGCAGGCCGGCGATCAAGGTCTGGATCTCTGCGGTGGCCCCGGCCGTGCGTTGCGCCAACGAGCGAACCTCTTCCGCCACCACCGCAAACCCACGACCCATTTCCCCGGCGCGGGCGGCTTCGATGGCGGCGTTCAGGGCCAGCAGGTTGGTCTGGTCGGCAATCGAGCGGATGACCGTCAGAACGCCGCCGATGGTCGCCGATTCTTCTGCCAGGTGTTCGATCATCTGCGCATTGCCTTGCACTTCACCCACCAGCGCATGCAGGCCGGTGAGGCTCAGGCCGATAACTTTCTGGCCATGCTCGACCGCGATTCCGGCATGACGACTGGCGTCGGCGGCCTGGCTGGCATCGCCAGCAACTTGTTGGATCGTTGCTTCCAGTTCGCCGAGAGAATCGCGGATCAGCGCGGTGTCGCCGGCCTGATGTTCGGCGCCGCTGTGCAAGTCGTTGCTCAACTCGGCCAAAGTGCGGCTACTGCCGGCGACCTGCTCGGCATTGAGACGAATAGTCCCGACCAGGTCCGCCAGGTACGCGCGCAAGCGGTTGAGCGAGGCTTCAATGTCGTGCAGTTCGCGATTGGTCTTGCCCAATTGAATTTCCTGGCTGAAGTCGCCTTCGGCCCAGGTCGACAGGGCCGGAGCGAGGTTGGTCAGTGTCCGGGCCAGCTTGCGTTGCAAGGTGTCGATCAACAAGGCGATCAGCAGAATCAGGCCGATCATCACGCCCTGCATCAAGCGTACTTCGCCCTGGATCTGCCCGTGCTGGGCGCGGACCACCGGCTCCAGTCCGGCAATGGCCTGCTGTACGTCGGCGATCTTCAGGTGCGTCGCGGTGCTGAGGTCGGTGCGTTTCTGGATTTGCTCGCGAGTGCGCGCCAGTTCAGCGGGGTAACGCGTCAGCAAGCTGTTGAGTTCCCGTTTGAGGGCGACACCGGCATCTTCGGCGACGGTTTTTTCGGTGTTCTCCAGCCCCATCATCGCGGCGAAATCATCGGTGCCGGATTCGCTGCTGGCGGCCACCCCGAGCAGCGGCAAGGCGCCTATCAGCTCGGCCTGCGCACGAATGCTGGCGACTTCGCGTTCGACATCGGCGGCCAGTTCACTGCGACCGCTGCTGACCAGTTTGTCCCGCGCCAGCGACAGTTTACCCAGGTGCTGGGACGCGGCGAGCAAGGGAGCGAGGTACGCTGCGTTCCCGCTGGCGTATTGGCTGAGCTGATCGAGGCTGGCGCCGAGTTCACGTTCAGCTTGCAGCAGCAAGGCTTGAGGGTCCCCGGCAAGTTTGCCGGCAGCCAGCAGGTCGGTCTTGCTGAATTCACTCAGGTTCGACAGGCTCGGACGCAAGGTGTCGGCCAGGGCTGGCGGTAATTCACCGAGTTCCTTTTGCAGGCTGTCGATGGCCTGGCTGGCGCTGCTCAGGCGCAGGGCATCGCCGCTGGCGAGATAATCCTCGACGTTGCGCGCCACTTCATTTTGAAATTGCTGGGACAAACCGAGGTAACGCTCCATCAGCAGATAGGGGCGTTCGAGGGCTTTTTGCGACCACCAGAGCGTCGCGCCAAGGGCCACGCACACGGCGACTAAAAGGAGGGTGTTGAGATTGGTCAGCAGCTTCAGGCGCATCGCGGGTCTACCAACGGCAGAATGGTAAGCGCCTGAAGTTATTGCGTTTCTGTTACAGGGTTATGACCGAATGGGTCCATTCCGATGAAAAAGTGGCACTTTGCTTTGACGTCCGCGCAGCCTGCACGCGGTTACGTCCACCGTCCTTGGCGCGGTACAGCGCTTCGTCCGCCTGGCTGGCCATCATCAGGCTGTCGGAGTGGTCGCACAGCTCCACCACTCCGGCGCTGAACGTGCACCACAAATCCTGGGGCTGGGCCGGGTAGTGGATTTCGGCAAACCGCTGACGGATTTCATCGAGCACTCTGTGGGCCGCTTCGAGATCGGTGTCCGGCATGACGATGGCGAATTCCTCGCCACCGTAGCGGCCGATGAAATCTGTTTTGCGCAACCGCTGCTTGAGAAACAGCGCCAGGCTCTTGATGACCCGGTCGCCCATGGGGTGGCCGTGGCTGTCGTTGACCCGTTTGAAGTGGTCGATGTCGAGCATCGCAAAACTCAACGGCTTGCTCTCGCGGCGGGCGCGGAAGCTGCAGTCCTCGAGCAATTGCAGGATGTGGGTGTGGTTGTACAAACCGGTCAGGCTGTCGCGCACCATCCGTGCTTTCAGATTGCGTGCCCGCGCCGCGCGGTTGCGCACAGTGGTGATCAGGTGCCGCGGCTTGATCGGTTTGGTCAGGAAGTCGTCGCCGCCTTCGCTCATGGCGTCGAGTTGCTTGTCCAGATCATCTTCGGCGGACAGGTAAATGATCGGTACGCTCACGTAGCGGTCGTTGTGCCGGATCACCTTGGCCAGTTCCGTGCCGGTGCAGGTCGGCATGTACATGTCGAGGATGATCAGGTCCGGCTGAAAGTCCGCCAGTTCGGCCATGGCCTGAATCGGGTCGATCAGGGTGCGCGTGACGATTCCGGCGCTGTTCAGCAGGCGCTCGGTGTGCAAGGCCTGGGCGCGGGAGTCGTCGATGATCAGCACTTTATAAGGTTCGTACTGGGCGACACAGGTCAGGACTTCGATCTTCTCCAGCAGGCTTGAGGCTTCGAGGGTGCCGGTGAGAAACTCCTGGCCACCGGCGCGCACGGCGGCGAGGCGGGTGGGAGTGTCTGTTTCGAGCAAGCTGAAGAACAACAGCGGTAAAGGCTCATCCAGTCCGACCTGGGCTTCGGCGGCCAGTTTCAGGCCGATGCCGGCGCCACTGAAGTCCACGTCCATGACGATGGCGGCGGGCAGGCGCTCGATCATAGAGGAGCGAAACGCCGCAACGCTGTCCAGGGATTGGGCGCTGAGCCCGAAAAACTCCAGCTGCTTGGCCAGGCGCTCGGCGCGGTCGTGATCCTGCAACATCACGTAGATCGGCTTGCGCAGCGGTGGCAGAAAGGTTTGTTCGAGCTGATCGCCGTGGCGCAGGCCGGTGCGCGACAGACGCTGCATCAAGCGATTGAGGTCGGTGATCAGGCCACTGCTCAGGCGTCCGCGATTGGCGTCGACAGCCTCCAGCGACTGGCCGATGTGACGCGCCAGTTGCGTGTGTTCCGGTTGTTCGAAACGTTCGGCAAAGCGCAGCAGGCGCAGGTTGGCCTCGCTCAGTTCCGACAAATCGGTGTTGGACCACTCGCTGCGTTGCAGGCGCTGCCATATCTCAAGAATCTGACGTGCCTGATGAATTACCCGCTGGGCAAAGTGGTGCTTGAGGCGCTCACGGCTGGGGTCTTCTGGCTCGGTCATATCCTGACTACTAGTTAGGGTGCATGCTGAGATCGACTGGTGGCTCTATGCTAGCACCTCTTTTCAATCCCATGAGCATCGTGTGTCAATAATCTGCAAAGCGGCCTTATTCAGTTTCTGACTGGATGGTCGCATAGGCTCGCGGCTGTGCTTCATTTATAGTGGCCCCTGATCGCGGTCATTGTAAGTCCCGCCATTTCCCGCAGGATTTAATGCGCGGCAAACGAGGCACGATGGCGTAGGGTTGTGGTCGAACCGATGAACTCAAGTGATTGAAAGGATATCGCCATGCTGGACTGGAAGAATCGCGCGGGCAGCGCGCCTGAACGTGCCGCTGAACCGAAATCGGCCACCCGCAGTTACGTCGGCGGCCTGTTGTTCAGCCGGGCGCTGGCGACGCTGATTGGCCTTTACCTGCTGGTGACGATCGGGCTGGGCTGGTATTGGAGCCAGGAGCCGGCACTGTTCCCGGTTCAACAGAATGCGCAAGTGGCGGCCGAGAAAGAAGGCAAGCAAATGGTGGTCGGGTACACCACGGTGGAAACCCTCAAGACTGTCGCTGGTACATTGCTGAGCAAGCCAGGTGGCTATATTTCCAACGACCGTTTCCCGCCGGGTCTGTGGATGGACAATACGCCGAGCTGGGAATATGGCGTGCTGGTCCAGGTTCGCGACCTGAGTCGTGCAATGCGTAAGGACTTCGCCCGTTCCCAGTCGCAGTCCACCGAAGACGCTGACCTGGCCAAGGCCGAGCCGCGTTTCAACTTCGACAACAAGAGCTGGGTGCTGCCCTCCAGTGAGTCCGAATATCAGGAAGGCATCAATTCCCTGAGCCGTTACCAGGCACGCCTGTCCGATCCGAGTCAGAAAAGTGCGCTGTTCTATGCCCGCGCCGACAACCTGAACAACTGGCTGGGCGATGTCGGCACCCGTCTGGGTTCGCTGTCGCAACGGCTGTCGGCCAGCGTGGGCCGAGTCAAGCTCAACACCGCGCTGAAAACCGAAGTCCTGGCGCCGGGTCAGGTGCCACAGGTCGATGAAGAAATCGTCGAAACCCCGTGGATGCAGATCGATAACGTGTTCTATGAAGCCCGCGGCCAGGCTTGGGCGCTGTCCCATTTGCTGCGCGCCATCGAAGTCGATTTCGCCGATGTGCTGGCCAAGAAGAACGCCACGGTCAGCGTGCGTCAGATCATTCGTGAGCTGGAAGCCTCGCAAGAGCCGGTCTGGAGCCCGATGATCCTCAACGGCAGCGGCTTCGGTGTGCTGGCCAACCATTCGCTGGTCATGGCCAACTACATCTCCCGTGCCAACGCGGCAGTGATCGATCTGCGTCAATTGCTCAATCAGGGCTGAGTCATGGTCGATAACGCCAAAGAGGCTGCCCATCGCGCGGCCTCGGATGCCGAACACATCGCCTGGGTCGACGAACAGGACAACCTGCTCGGCGCCCTGGTCCGTTCCGACCTGCGCGAGCGGGGGCTGATCGGGCGTGGCACCTACATCATGCTGTTCAACTCGGTCGGTGAACTGTGCGTTCACCGTCGAACCCTGAGCAAAGCCATTTACCCCGGTTACTGGGATGTGGCGGCGGGCGGCATGGTGCTCGCCACCGAGACGTACGTCGAATCGGCTGCCCGTGAGCTGGAAGAAGAGTTGGGCGTGAGCGGTGTGGAATTGACCGCCCATGATCACTTCTTCTTCGAGGACACCGGCAATCGTCTCTGGTGTTCGGCGTTTTCGGCGGTGTGGGACGGCCCGTTGATCCTGCAACCGGAAGAGGTGCTTGAAGCGCGTTTCATCCCCATCGAGCAGGTCATGCTGGAAATCCAGCAAAAGCCTTATTGCCCGGACTCCCTGGCCGCGTTGAAGCGTTATCTGTGCGCCCTTGGGAAGGGCGTCGCAAAAGAGCAGTAAATTGGCGCCGATTGGCTCTTAGCAAGTCGGCTTTTTGCCGTTACACTGCGCGACCTTTTCAAACTGAGCCAGCGTTGTCTGGCCCAGTAGCGCTGCCCCTGCCTGAGTGGGGCTTCGCGGTCGATGGCAGCTTCCCAAGTTGCCGCGACCAGTCTTTGTCCTCCCAAGAGGATTGCCGGTGGCCAAAAAAGCCGCATCCTTCGCCGCCCTTGGTGGCCTGGTATTTTCCACCGACGCAGGTCGTCATTGCCCGGATTGCAGTAAACCGGTGGACGCCTGCATCTGCAAACAGACCGTTATCCCGGCTGGCGACGGCATCGCTCGCGTGCGTCGCGAAAGCAAGGGGCGTGGCGGCAAGACGGTGACCACCATCACCGGCGTGCCGTTGGCGGAAGAAGCGCTCAAGGACCTGGCCACCACGTTGAAGAAACGCTGTGGCACCGGGGGTGCGTTGAAAGACGGAATCATCGAAATCCAGGGCGATCATGTCGAGCTACTCTTGGCTGAACTGATCAAGCTGGGTTTCAAAGCGAAGAAGTCCGGCGGCTAGCAGCCTCTGTGAAAACCACCCTCGGCTTGATCCAGTCCTGATTCAACTCTGGCCTGGCGTCGTCTACATGGTTTTCACAGAGCCTGTTCTGACCGGTTTCTAAACTCAGCGCTGAATGTGAGGTCTATGGCCCTTGCATGCAGGCTAATCGTCATTTTCATTCTTTAGACTGCGCCGGCCTGAACCCAGGCGACGCTCTATGACTTCTTTATAGGGGACTTCAATGTCCGTACGACGCACACGCAAAGACGATGGCAGCCAATGGACAGTTGCGGACAGCCGCAGTGTTTACGGGATTCGCCATTGGGGGGCCGGGTATTTCGCGATCAATGACGCCGGTCGCGTCGAAGTTCGTCCGAACGGTCCGACCAGTTCGCCTATCGACCTCTTCGAGCAAGTCGACCAGCTGCGCAAAAGCGGCCTGTCCTTGCCGCTGCTGGTGCGTTTCCCTGACATTCTGCAAGACCGCGTGCGTCAGCTGACCGGCGCGTTCGACGCCAACATCGAGCGCCTGGAATACCAGAGCAAGTACACCGCGCTGTACCCGATCAAGGTGAACCAGCAGGAAGCGGTGATCGAAAACATCATCGCCACCCAGGATGTGTCCATCGGCCTGGAAGCCGGCTCCAAGCCTGAGCTGCTGGCCGTATTGGCCCTGGCGCCAAAGGGCGGCACCATCGTTTGCAACGGTTACAAGGACCGCGAGTTCATCCGACTGGCGCTGATGGGCCAGAAGCTGGGCCACAACGTGTTCATCGTGATCGAGAAAGAATCCGAAGTCGGCCTGGTGATCGAAGAAGCCGCCTCGCTGAAGGTCAAGCCTCAAGTCGGCCTGCGCGTGCGTCTGTCGTCCCTGGCCTCAAGCAAGTGGGCGGACACCGGCGGTGAGAAGTCCAAGTTCGGTCTGTCGGCGGCGCAGCTGTTGTCGGTGGTCGAGCGTTTCCGCGCGGCTGGCCTGGATCAAGGCATTCGCCTGTTGCACTTCCACATGGGCTCGCAGATCGCCAACCTGGCGGACTACCAGCACGGCTTCAAGGAAGCGATTCGTTACTACGGCGAACTGCGTAACCTCGGCTTGCCGGTTGACCACATCGACGTCGGTGGCGGTCTGGGCGTCGACTACGACGGCACGCACTCGCGCAACGCCAGTTCGATCAACTACGACATGGACGATTACGCCGGTGTCGTGGTCGGGATGCTCAAGGAGTTCTGCGATGCGCAGAGCCTGCCGCACCCGAACATCTTCTCCGAAAGCGGCCGCTCGCTGACCGCTCACCACGCCATGCTGGTGGTGCAAGTGACCGACGTCGAGAAGCACAACGACGACGTGCCGAAGATCGACAACAAGGAAGAGCTGCCGGAGACCGTGCAGTGGCTGGTTGACCTGTTGGGCCCGACCGACATCGAGATGGTCACCGAAACCTACTGGCGCGCCACGCACTACATGAGCGATGTGGCCACCCAGTACGCCGATGGCAAGCTGACCCTGGCCGAGAAAGCCCTGGCCGAGCAATGCTACTTCGCCGTGTGCCGTCGCCTGCACAACTCGTTGAAGGCGCGTCAGCGTTCGCACCGTCAGGTGCTCGATGAACTCAACGACAAGCTGGCCGACAAGTACATCTGCAACTTCTCGGTCTTCCAGAGCCTGCCGGACACCTGGGCCATCGGCCAGGTCCTGCCGATTCTGCCGCTGCACCGTCTCGACGAAGAGCCGCTGCGCCGCGCCGTGCTGCAGGATCTGACCTGTGACTCCGACGGCAAGATCAAGCAATACGTCGACGAGCAGAGCATCGAAACCAGTCTGCCAGTCCACGGTTTGAACGAAGGCGAGGACTACCTGCTGGGTATTTTCCTGGTCGGCGCCTACCAGGAAATTCTCGGCGACATGCACAACCTGTTCGGTGACACCGACTCGGTGAACATCTACCAGAACGCCGACGGTAGCGTGTATCACGCGGGTATCGAAACCCACGACACCATCGAAGACATGCTGCGTTACGTGCACTTGTCGCCGGAAGAACTGATGACCCACTACCGCGACAAGTGCGCAAGTGCGCGCATCACTGCCGCCGAGCGCACCCAGTTCCTCGACGCTCTGCGCCTGGGCCTGACCCGTTCGTCTTACCTGTCTTCTTGAGGTAAGGCACTGGTCTCATCAGGTTGTCGGAAAATGTTCCGCGCGCTGCGGAAATTTCAGATGACCTGGTGGGACGCCTCCCTGAATTCAAGCGAAATGGCTCACATCCTCGCTATCCAAGCGACGTGGTCCTTTTTTCGCGTAGGTCATTTCCTAAGTTGTACTTCGGCTCTCTACTCGGCCAACTCTCTCGGAGAGAATCCCCGGCCGCCCCTCCTGTAGAGAATCGCCGATGTTCGATCCAGTCAACGAGCCGTCATTTCGTCTGGATGTAGAGGGTCTGCCCGACCCCGTTGAGGTCTTGGCCTTTACCGGCAGTGAAGCGATCAGCGAACCCTTTGTGTTTGACGTGGATCTGCTGATCGAAGACCCGACACTGGACCTGGCAAGCCTGCTGTACCGTCCAGCCTTTTTGCATTTCGGGCCGCCGGGGACCGGTTTTCACGGGCAGTTGCATGAGCTCGTCCAGACGGGTCATGGTGCTGCGCCCAGGCTTTGCCGTGTGCGCCTGAAGCCGAAACTGGCTTGCCTGGCCCAGCGTTTCAGCCAGCGCATCTTCAGCAGCCGTTCAGTGCCCGAAATCCTCGCCCAGGTGCTCAAGGAGCATGGCATTACCGGTAAGAATCGGCGCTTTGATTTGAGCGGCGATTACCCGCCGCGTGATTTCTGTACGCAGTACCGGGAATCGGATCTGCAGTTTCTCCAGCGCCTGTGTGCCCAGGAGCGGCTCCATTACCACTTCGAGCATCACCCGCGCGGGCACTGTCTGGTAGTTGGTGATAAGCAGGGGCCCTTTCAGCAGGGCGCCGAGATGGTTTTTGCACCCGACCCCGAACAGCCTGGGGTGCGCCGCTTCAAGGTTCACGGCAACACGCAGGCGGGCGAAGGTCAGACGAATTTGACCACGTTGCGCAGCGGCCAGCGGGTTCTGCTGTCCGGCCATCCGTGTACGGACTGGAACCGTCGCTGGCTGCTGATCCAGGTCGAGCATCAGGGTGGGCAGACACCGGGGTTTGCCTACGGCAACAAGATCCGCGTTGTCGGGGCGGTACCGCTTGCGGCGCCTCATTCGGTCATGAACCCCAGGATGCACAGTCTGCAGCGGGCGTGGGTGGTCGATGTCGATGAGCCGCAACCCGATTCAACCAGGCCCGTTGCCGTGCAATTTGACTGGGTCTATCAGGGCGAAGGCGCTGCGCCCAGCCACTGTTGGCTGCCATTGGCGCCGGAGTTGGGCGGCGCGCATGCCAAGCCGTTGAGAGAAGGCGCGCAGGTACTGGTGAGCTTTATCGAAGGCGATCCGGATCAACCGTTAATCACCGGGTATCTTCCCGGCCCCTCTTTCACCCACGCGTCAGGCTTGTCCGAACTTCCACCCACCACGACAACAGATGCCGACACTGCCAGTGTCGGATTGCTGCGTTTGTTGCAATCCAGCGAACCGATCGTGCTGCTGTGTCTGTTGCCTGGCGGGGGTAGTTTCAGCCATTGCGCGCAAGCCTTTTGCACCTGCCGGGCCGCGACAAGGCTTGGCCAGAGCGGTGCGGCATGATCGTCGCTCAGGCGCCGGACTCAACCGCACAATGGCTGTTGCTCGACGTACCGGGGCAGCCCCGCGCCGGCGCGAGGCTGATCCAGCAGTTTGCGCAGGCCCGACGGTTCTGGCTGTTCGATAGCACCGAGTTGCAGCCGTTACGCGAGCACGGTCCGGTGTTGGTCGACCTCAAGGGATGCCCGGCGCTGGCCGAGCTGTGCCTGCGCGAACCGCACCTCTGGAGCGGTTTGTTATTGGTCAGTGAGGTTTCGCCGTCGCAGTTGCTCGAGCATTTGCGTCGCATGCTGACCGTCACTTTTGGCCTGCATCACCGTGCTTTGTTGAGTTACTACAACCCCCACACCGCCAGTTACTTTTTTGATGCCTGCGATGCCCTGGAATTGAGTCGCTGGCTGGGGCCGATCAGTCAGTTGCGCTGGTTCGGCGGAACCTGGGCCGACCGGGCAATCGGCAGTCAGGGCTGGCAGCAGTTGTTCAATCCCGGGCTTGCCGTCAGCCCGTTGGCCATCGAAGAAAACCTCACGCCCCGGCAGCGTGACACCTTGCAAACCTGCCTGCTGGAACAGCACGTCTGGCATTGGAGCCGGTCCACCGGGACCGACTACAACAGTCTGTGGGCCCTCGTGCAGGAAGGGCTGGCGCTGGGTTTCAGCGAACGCCCGGTGCTCGATGGCTGGTTATGGCTACGTTTGCAGTATCCCGACGCTTCACCCGTGCAGCCGCTACCGGGTATCACTCAGCAGGAACGTCTCGATAGCTTGCGCAATCTATGGCAGAACGATCAACCCTGAACACGAGGTTCGACATTGATGGCGAGCACAACCCGCTGGCTGTTCGGCCTGACCATGGGCATTTGTTTGCTGACCGTGATAACGGCGTGTTCACCGCTGAAAATGCTCAATGCGCTGACCCCCGACAGCACGTTCGACAAGACCGAAGGGATTGCCTATGGCGATGATCCGCGGCAGAAACTCGATGTGTATGTGCCTCGTCACCCTCTGGAGAATGCCCCGGTGGTGGTGTTTTTCTACGGCGGCAGCTGGAACAGCGGTTCACGCAGTGATTACTCTTTTGTCGGCGAGGCGCTGGCGTCGCGCGGAGTGGTTGCGGTGCTGGCGGACTATCGACTGTATCCACAGGTACGCTATCCCTTGTTCCTGGAGGATGGCGCTAAAGCCGTGGCCTGGACTCACGATCACATCCACAGGTTTTCCGGTGACCCGCAACGGTTGTACCTGATGGGCCACAGCTCCGGGGCCTATAACGTCGCGATGCTGGCGTTGGACCCCGGTTTGCTGGGGGCCGTGGGGATGTCGCCGCACGATCTGCGCGGCTGGATCGGTCTGGCCGGGCCTTATGATTTTCTGCCCATCCAGAATCCGGACGTGCGGCCCGTGTTTTTCTGGCCGGATTCTCCGCCGCAGTCGCAACCGATCAATCACGTCAGTCGAGGCGCGCCGCCGGCGTTGTTGATGGCTTCGCGCGACGACGATCTGGTCAACCCGACGCGTAACACTGGCGGCCTGGCGCGCAAGCTGCGCCAGGCCGGAGTGCCGGTTCAGGACTTCTATTTCGCCCGCACCGGCCACGCCACGCTGGTGGCGACACTGTCTCGGCCCATGCGGGGTTTGGCGCCGGTGCTGGATGAGGTCAGCGCCTTCATCAGAGCCACGCCGACTCAGTAAACCTTGCCCGCGAACCAGCCGTCGTTCTTGCGCAAGTACCAGGCGAAAGCACCGAGGGTCAGGCTGCGCAGCAACATGAACAACAGGAACGTTATCCACAGCCCATGGTTGCCAAAACCTTGCAGTGCCCAGGCGAACGGCAGCAGCAGAACGACCGTCAGCAGCATGCCGTTGCGCATTTCCCGGGCCCGCGTGGCGCCGATGAACAGTCCGTCGAGCAGGTAACTCCACACGGCAATCAGCGGCAGCGCGGCGAGGTAGGGCAGGTAGATAAACGCGGTGTCGCGCACGCTCTGGATGTCGGTCTGCATCTCGATGAACAAATGCCCGGCGAAGGCGAACAGCACGGCAAAACCCAGGCTCGCCAGCAACGACCAGCCGCAGGCGACCACCAATGAGCGACGCAGCGCCTCTCGATCGCGCGCGCCGATGGCATGCCCGCACAGGGCTTCCACGGCATGGGCCAGACCGTCCAGCGCGTGGGCCGTCAGCAGCAAGCCGTTGAGCAGCAGGGCGTTGGCGGCGACGGTGGCATCACCGAGCCGTGCGCCCTGCACGGTGATCAGGAAAAACACCGATTGCAACGCCAGGCTGCGGATGAAAATGTCGCGGTTGACGGCCAGCAGTGGCCGCCAGCTCTGCCACAGCGCCAGCGCGGCCCAGGCGATGTGGCCGGGATAAGCGCGCAGGGCTTTGCGGGTCATGAACAGGCCGATCAGGGCCCCGGTCCATTCGGCGATCACCGACGCCCGGGCTGCACCGACCACGCCCCAGTCCAGTCCGAGCACGAACCACAGGTTCAGCGCGATGTTCACCAGGTTGGTGCTCAGTAGAATCGCCAGCGGGGCCCGGGCGTTCTGGGTGCCCAGGAACCAGCCGACCAGCGCATAACTGGCCAGCGCCGCCGGCAGGCCGAATAGCCTTGTATGGAAAAATTCGCGGGTGAGTTGGTCAAGCTCGGCGGAGGGTTGCATGAAGTGCAGCGCGACGCCGCTCAACGGAACGCCCAATGCGCCCAAGACAATCGCCAGCCCCATCGCCAGCAACAAGCCCTGCAACAAAATCTGCCGCAACGCCGCGCCATCCCCGCGCCCGGCGGCCTGGGCGGCAAAACCGGTAGTGCCCATGCGCAGAAAGCCCATGCCCCAGGCCAGAAAGGTATACAGGCTGGCCCCGACCGCGACGGCGCCCAACTGATGGGCGTGGGGCAGGTGGCCGATGACGGTACTGTCGACCAGTGCCACCAGCGGAACGGAAATGTTCGAAAGAATCATCGGCGCAGCCAGCGCCCAGACCCGACGATGGGTAGGGCGGTCGCGCCAGTCGGCAATCAGGTTGGACATGCAGGCTCCTTGAGGAGCGGGCATTGTAGCGGGAGGTGTCGTACTAATGTGGGAGCGGCGGTGTCAGTGGATGATCCAGCTCAGCAGCCAAAGGCCCAACACCAACCAGATAATCCCCATGATGATCGACGCATTCATGAACGCCCGGATCGCCGACCACAACAGCATCAGCCCCAGGATCAGCGCAATGATGCTGATGATCGATGTGTCCATGCCCAGTGCCCGGGACAAGCCTTCGACAAAATTGCTGCCGGCATGGCTCAGCAGGTTGAACAAGCCGCTGAGGCCATCAACGATAAACCGGATGACCGAACCGAGTGCCTGGCCGAGCCATTCGAAGAAACTTTCTACCTGCATGTCGTGAACGTCCTGATGTAAGTGGTGGCGTGCTTGCCGGACTTGGGCCATGGATTACGGTGCCGAGTTCCCCACAAGCATAGAGCGTTGCATCGACCCTGTGGGAGCGAGCTTGCTCGCGATGGCGTTTTGTCAGTCAACATCCGGGCTGGATTAAGTCCGCGCTCTCACATTCAACTGCCCACTTGCCATCCCCGGTCATCCCCCCGAAGCTATACGCCTTCAGGAGAGCCCGATGAACCTTGTTGAACTGACCGAACGCCTGCACGCCATCCGTGACCGCAACGACTGGCGGCAATTTCACAGCCCGAAAAACCTGGCCATGGCCGCGAGCGTGGAAATGTCCGAGCTGGTGGAGATTTTCCAGTGGCTGACCGAAGACCAGTCGCGCCAGTTGCCGGCGGACAAACTGGCCCACGCCGGGCAGGAAGTGGGTGACATCGTCCTCTATCTATTGCTGCTGTGCAGCGAGTTGGGGCTGGACATGAATGAAGTGGTACGCAACAAACTCGCTGACAGCGAAAAGAGGTTCAGCTGATGAGCGATCGTCATTTCGATCAACTGGCGACCCGGTTTGCCGAAAAAATCTACGGTGGGGCGAAAGGTGCGATCCGCCTGGCGGTGCTTCAGGCCGACCTGGCCGAAACCCTGCCGGACCGGCCGCTGCGCGTGTTGGATATCGGCGCGGGCCTGGGCCACATGTCGTTGTGGCTGGCCCAGCGTGGCCATGACGTCACGCTTGCCGAACCCGCCGAACCGATGCTCGAAGGCGCCCGCCAGCGGTTCGCCGACGCCGGGCAGAGCGCCACGTTCATTCAGGCACCGTGGCAGGAATTGCTCGGCCAGCTCACCGAGCCCTATGACCTGGTGCTGTGCCATGCCGTGCTGGAATGGCTTGCCGAACCCCATGCCATCCTGCCGGTGCTGCATCAACTGACCAAACAGGACGGCTGGCTCTCCCTGGCCTTCTACAACCGCGACGCGCTGATCTACCGCAACCTGCTCAAAGGCCATTTCCGCAAGATGCGCAAGAACGACATGGCCGGCGAGAAGCAGAGCCTGACCCCGCAGCAACCTCTCGATCCGCGCGAACTGGCGGCGCAACTTGAGGGCCTGTGGCAGGTCGAAAGCCAGAGTGGGGTGCGGGTTTTCCACGACTACATGCCAGTGGAATTCCAGGCCCGCGCCGAACTCGTGGACTTGCTCGAAATGGAGCTGGCCCACCGCCGTCACCCGAGCTTTGCCGGGCTTGGGCGCTATTTGCACTGGATCTGTCGGCCGGTCTGATCGGAGCGAAACATGAAAAGTCGTTCAGGGTTACTGGTGATCTGTCTCGGGTTGGCGGCCTGCCAGGGCAGCAATCCCTATGTGGCGACCTCCAAGCCCTTGCCGCCGGCACCGCCTCAGGCGGCCAACACCTTCGACCGCAGCGCCTACCCGGCACCGCCGCGTGACTATGGGCGTTACCGCAGCTGGGCCTGGCTCAACGGGCAGCTGCCACCGGGCAGCGCCTGGGCAGACTCGGCCCAGGTCGCCGAAGCGGTCAGCAACGCCCTCGATCAGCGCGGCCTGCGTCCGCTGCACGACAACACCCGCCCGGCCGACCTGTTTGTCAGCGCCGATCTGCACCTGGAAACCCGGTTGCGCCAGGTTCGGGACGACTACGGTTATTACGGCGGTGGTTATGGCGGCTACAACCGCTACGGCACCGGTTATGGCATGTACAACACGGTGCCGATCGTGCGCACGTATCAGGAACAGGTCGTGGTGGTGCGAGTGGATCTGTTCGATGCGGGCACAGGCCAGCCAGTGTGGAGTGCCAGCGCCGAAACCGGCAGTCGGGGCAGTCAGAGTGAGCGTGGCGATGCGATACGTGAGGCTGTGGAAAAGGCCATGTCGGCGTATCCTCCCAGTTAACTTCTCACGTTGAGAGGGCGTTCACAGGTTCATGTCTTCAACCGGAGAACCATCATGATCCGTCGTTTCGCTTTACTGGCTGTGGCCGCGCTGCTCAGTGCCTGCGCCGCCAACCAGGTCAATAATGACTTCGATGCCAGCCGCGACTTCGCCGCCTATCGCACCTGGAGCTGGAAAGAACCTGCACTGCAATATCGCCCCGACGACCCACGGATCAAGAGCGACCTGACCGAACAGCGCATTCGTCAATCGGTGGCCGATCAACTGGATCAGCGTGGCCTGCGCCCGGCCGCCGCTGGCAGCAAGGGTAATTTGGACGTCCAGACTTACCTGATCGTCGAAGAACGCCAGCAACAGGTGACCACCAACTATGGCGGCGGTTGGGGGAATCCATGGAATGGCTACTGGGGCGCGCCGATGTACAACGAAACCCGCAGCGTCAGTTACAAGGTGGCGACCATCCAGATCGATTTGCTCGATGGCAAGGACGGCAAACTAGTGTGGCGTGGCAGCGATGAGCAACTGCTCAGCCGCACGACGAACCCCGCTGATCGCAGCAATGCGATACGCGAAACCGTCGCACGAATCCTCGCCAACTATCCACCGCACTGACCATCCACCCAGCCTGAAACACAAGCCCACTCTCACAAACGGTTGTGGGGTGGCTTGTTGCCAGCAGCCTTGCCCAGCGTTGTCTACACTGTTTTTCCATGGAGGTAACCCCACGACGGTTCACCGGCAAAGGAGTGCATGATGTCTCCACGCTTGCAATTTTGCGGCCCGTCCCGGCAACGGGGGGCGATAGGCTTGATGGCGGCGCTGACATTCGCATTGGCGCTGGTGTTCCTGCTGGTGGTGATCGACAGCGGTCGGCTCTACCTGGAAAAGCGCAACCTGCAGCGCGTCGCTGACATGGCCGCGCTCGAAGCCGCCACCCGTGGCGGTGACTGCGGCGTCGGTACAACCGCGCTCATCTACGCCACTGCCAGCGCCCAACGCAATAATTTCACCGTGCCCGGTGCGGATCGCACACTGGCCGTTGCCTGTGGTGCGCTGACCGTCGGCGCCAACAACCTTCGGGTTTTCGGCGTTGACCCGAGCAAAAGCGAAGCCATCCGCGTGATCGCCAGCCATGGGGTGCCGCAAAGTCTCGTCGGTGGAATCGGCGCAATGTTCGGGGGCGCACCCGCCAACTCGACCATCACCCTCAGCGCCACTGCGGTGGTCGGGCTGCCGGGGCCGCCGGTCGCCCAACTGACCATTCGCAGCACCCTGGTCGACGTCAATTTGTTGAACGGCTTCCTTTCCGCGCTCGCGGGAGCGTCCATCAACCTCCCTCTCGCGAGTTGGAACGGGCTGTTGGGCGCCGACATCAACTTGCTTAAATACATGGACCAGTTGGCCATTGACCTGCAGGTCACGGCAGGCGATTACACGGGGCTGCTCGGTGCTGATGCCACCGTGGGCCAGTTACTTCAGGCTGCTGCCACGGTGGCGCGACTCAATGGGGCGACGGCGGACGTGCAGGCCGGTTTCGACAGCTTGGCCATCGCGGTCGTCAGCCCGCTCAAAGTGCATTTGGGGGACCTGTTGAAACTGCAGGCAGGCACCACGTCTGCCGGCCTGAACGCCAACGTGAACGCGCTTCAATTGGTGCAGGCCTTTATCGAACTCGGCAACAGCAAGAGCGCCGTGGCAGGCACCATTCCCGTGAATCTGCTGGGGCTTGGAGTCGGGGCCAGCGCAAAGATCAAAGTCATCGAACCTCCGCAGTGGTCGGCGGTGGGCAATCCCGCACTGGCAAAAATGGCGCCCTTGGGCGCCAATCGAATCTATGTGCGCACCGCTCAAGTCCGGGTGCTGGTGACATTGGATTTGTCATTGGTCACCGGTCTGCTTGGCGCGGTGACGGGGACTTTGTCCGTGGTCACCGGGTTGCTCGGGCTCGACTTGTACGTGTTGCCCAGCCCCAACCTGGACGTCAGCCTGGAAGCCGGTGGCGGCAACAGTTACGTCACCGATTACACCTGCCCCAGCGAAATCAATAAAAGCCTGACCGTGAACACCACGACCACCGTGGCTGAATTGCGCGTTGGAAGGGTCAATGCGGACTGGGATTCATCGTCCGTGCCCCTGACGGTCACGCCGGTCACCCTGCTCGATATCCGCAAGGCGGGTGTACCCTTTTCCGGCGGTGGCGCTGAGCTGCAAATTTACAGTCCCGTGCTGCCGGCCAATGCCACCTCGACGTTCATCAACCCGCCGAAAGTGGGTTTGCCCCCGTCGGATCCGCCATACACCTTGACCGCTACCAACGCGGTTTCCGGATTGTCGCAAACCGTCAATGACGTGAACCTGATCGTCCACGCGCCGTCATTCACGCCTAACTTCCTGTTGGCCGCGACGTTCGAATTATTGAAAACACTGCTCAATGGCGTGATGTTGTTGCTGAAGACGACACTTGAATCAATCCTCGGTCCGCTGCTGGATAACCTGCTCGACACGCTTTTGAAAACCCTGGGAATCGAGGTCGGGAAAATCCAGGTCGGTGCCAACCTCAGTTGTTACTCCGGGCGGCCGGCGCTGGTGATCTGATCCACCGGGACCACCGGCAACTCAATGCAAAACAGCGCACCCTGCACCGAGTTACGCACACTCAGCCGCCCCTCCATGTTCTCGATGATGCCGTAACTCACCGACAACCCCAGCCCGGTGCCGATGCCCACCGGTTTAGTGGTGAAAAACGGCTCGAAAATCTTCTCCATCAACCGAGGATCTATCCCGCCACCGTTGTCCTCGACCCATATCCGCACGCATCGCTCATCCCGTTCGGCGTATAGCGCAATCCACGGATTGAACTCACGGTCGGCTTCGCGTTTGCTCAGCAGCGCATCCCGGGCGTTGACCATCAGGTTGATCAGCACTTGCTCCAGCTGGTCGATAAAGCCGCGGACCTGCACGGCAAAACCAATCTCGCCGATGCGCAATTCAACCCCTTTGCCGCGCATGCCTTCGGCGAGCAGCGACAGCGTGCCTTCGATCGCGTCGGCCGGGTTGAACGGTTGCTGCTCGATGTCCGAGCGACGGCCAAACACGCGCATATGATCAACCACCCGTGCGGCGCGCTGGACCTGTGAATCGATGCGGTTGAGCTTGTCTTTCAAGTAATCGATCTGCACGTCGCCATTGTTCAAGCGCTTGAGCACATTGACGATGGCCATGCGCATCACGTTCAGCGGCTGATTGATTTCGTGAGCGAGTCCCGTGGCCATTTCGCCGAGGGTGGCCATTTTCGCGCTCTGGGTGAGTTGCTGCTGCGAGCGGCGGACTTCGGTGTTGTCGCGGCCGACTGCCTGCACTTCCAGCAAGCGACCCTCGGCGTCGAACACGCCGCGGTCCGACCAGACCCACCAGGCGTGTTCCCGCCCCGGCAGTTGCAGATAGATTTCAGCGGTACTGACCGGGGCTTGCGGCGTCAGTTGGCTGAGTCGCAGCACGAATGCCTGGCGCTGATCGTCCGACATCCAGTGGCCCAGGTTCACGCCGGGCAGTTGATCGGGCTGACATTCCAGATACGTCGCCAACGGCCGGTTGCCGAAGGTCAGGGTCAGGTCCGGGCGATAGCGGCAGATCATCGCCGGGGAGTCCTCCACCAGGATTCGATAGCGCTCTTCACTCTGTTTCACCTGTTCGGTGGCGAGGGTCGCTTCGGTGACGTCCAGCCACAAGCCGACAGCTTCCACCGGCAGGCCGAGGTCGTCGCGCAACACCTTGGCTTCGTCAAGCAGCCAGTGGTACTCGCCGTGGCTGTCGCGCAACCGGTAACGGGCGCGCACCGTGCCTTCACGCAGCAGCCGTCGGGTGCGCTCGAAATAGTGCTCGCGGTCTTCTGGATGCACCCTTTCTATCAAGGCTCCTGCGGTGCAATCGGCGAGTGTCAGGCTGAGCAACGGCAGCAGGCTGGCGCTGAAAAACGTCGGCAAGAGCGCGCCTTCAACATAGCGCTGCACGTAAATCACGGCCGGCGAGCTGGCGATCAGGTTGTCCAGTCGGGCATGGGCGGTGGCGGCGTTCTGTTCCTGGTTTTTGATGTCGCTGATGTCGAGCATGAAGCCCACCAGTCGGCGGTTTTTACCCATGCCAATGGCCTGGCCTTGCAGCCGATACCAGACGGGCGCTTGCTCACAGTGCCAGCGCACGCAGAGCAGCAACGGGGTGCCGGCGTCCTCCAGGGCGTGAAGGCGGCTGCGCAGTTCTTCGCGGTCGGCAGGGTGCACGTGATCGAGCCATTCGCCGAGCGTCAGGCGGGGGCTCGCCAGGTTCAGCGAGCTGGCCAGCGAAGGGGCCAGTTGCATTTCGGCGCTGTCGCTGAACACTTCCCACCAACCGGTGCCGAGTAGCGCTTGCAGCGACGCCAGGCGCTCCAGCTGCAAATGATGCCGATGCTCGCGCAAGCGTTCCAGCAGGGGGCTGGCGAGGGCGGCGGTGAGCTGCAACCAGTCGCCATCGTTCAATTCGGGCGCCCGCTGCTGCGCGGTGTAAAAACCGCAGAGTAACCAGGTGGCCACGCCGTGAGCATCGTAATAGGGCACCGCAAGTCCTTCGGCATGCCCGAAGGTTTCTTGCAAACGCGGGTGCTCGCCACGTGTCAGGTGTTGCGGGAAAGAACCGTTCAGGCTGTCGAGCCCGGAACCCAGGCGCTGTCCGTTCTGCCACAGCATCGGTGCATCGAAGGCCGCGTAATACTGATGGATTTGCCAGCCCTGTTCCTGCTCATCAAGCAGCGCCACCGCAATGCACGGAATGTGAAAGCGCTGAGCCAATACCTGAAGCTGCTCCTGCAACACATCGGGCAGACGGGTGAGGCTGCACAGGCGCAACTGTTCGCTGATCCTGGCCGCGAGAAGCTGGTTCTGTTCGCGGCGGCACGATTGCCGACGTTCAACCAACACATCGCTGATGTCCAGCAACTGCAACAGCCAGTTGTCCGCCAGCGGAAGGACCCAGCCGCGCAAGTGCAGTGGGTGCCCGTTGACGCTGTGAAAGTCCAGGTCGAGGATTTGGCCTTGCCAGTCGGCGGGGATACCTTCGATGACCAGGCTGCTGTGGGGCATCAGGTAATCGAGCAGCGGTGGTGCCTGTGTGGAGAGCCGTTGCGGGGCGAGCGTATGGCGCAATGGGCCGGTCAGGTGCAGCACCCGGCCTTCGCCATCCAGGTGCACCTGCAAGCCGACACTCGGCACGCTCAGGGTGTCCGGCGCAACCTGAGGTGGTGGCGATTGGCGATTGAGCAGACGCCCGAAGAGTTTTTCCCCGGAATTCAAAATTGCAGGCTCGAACTGGCCGAGAGGGTCGTCGGCAGGTTAGGCACCGCGCCGATGCCCGGCAGCACCAGAAACGGCAGCACCTGGTTGAGTTTGGTGGTGGGGTAATCGATGTTGACCTTGAGCATGCCGCCGACGAAGGTGATGGTCGAATCGGTGGCGACATTGAAGTTCAGTGCGGCGGGAATCCACGCCAGTTGCCGGGTCAGTTCGGCTGAGGCTGTGGCTTGGACGTTGGCGGCGTAACCGGGCGTGCCCGGGTCCACCGCCACGCTGCGCCGCACCGCTTCGGCGGTCGACTGGTTGAACGACTGCATCAGCAACAGCGGCAGGCTGTAACTGACAATGGCGTAAAACACAGCGAAAAAAATCACGAACACCAAAGCGAACTCAATCGCTACGGCGCCTTTTTGCTGGCGGGGGAGGCTCGAATTCATGACTGCGTCTACCCTGACTGTCACTGCGTAATATCAGCATAGAATCATTCAGCCAAAAGGGACTTTTTTTACGCAATGCAAACTTTTGTCCTACTGATCTGGCTGACGCTTTGCGCAGCGCAGGATGCCCGTGAAAAGCACATTGCCAACTCGTTGACCCTTGGCGCGGGGGTGTTGGCGTTGGCGTTTCTGCTATGGACCGACACCACTTGGCTGGGGGCAGAAGGGGCGCAGGGCGGCTGGGCTGCTTTTCTGGCACTGGCCTTCACGTTGCCCGGTTACGCGCTGAGGCGATTGGGCGCCGGGGATGTGAAATTAATGACAGCCTTGGGTTTGGCGACGGACGGAATGCATCTGCTGGGCAGCTTTGTCGGGGCCGCGCTGGCCAGCGTGTGCTGGCTGCTGCTCGCGCCAAAAGTATGGCCTCATATGAGTCAACGGGTTAGGGAGCGTCTTCGATATTTAGGCCCTGGGCTGTCAAAAAAGCAGCCATTTGCGCCGTTCGTGCTGATGGGTTTTTCATTGGCCCTGCTTTGGATTCGCTAGTCATGTTGTTCCATCCCCCCTATGTACATAGTCGGAAAGTGCGTCTACTTTTCAGATTGATAGTCGTACGGCCAGTGGCTTTCGTACAGGAACGGTCAGCTGTAGACCGAGCATGGAGTGGCGCGTGAACAAATTCACCTCGGCAGTAAAAGTCCTCGTGGTTGATGATCAGGCGTTGATTGTTGAAGAACTTTGCGAGTTTCTGGAGGCGAGCGGCTATCGCTGCGTTCCCTGTGAATCGGGCAAGCAAGCCATTTCCCGTTACGGCGAGGACCTGCAAATCGGCCTGGTGCTGTGTGATTTGCATATGCCTGACATGGACGGGATTGAGCTGGTGAAGGAGTTGCAGCGGATGTCCGGCAAGCACCGGGCCTTCGAGGCGATCATGCTGACTGGGCGTGCGGACAAGCAGGATGTGATCAAGGCCTTGCGGGCAGGGATTGCCGATTATTACCAGAAGCCGATTGATCTCGATGAGTTGCTCGAAGGGGTTCAGCGACAAGAGGTGGCGTTGCAAGATCGGCAGAAGAACCTGCAGTTGGGGCATTTGAATCAGAAGCTGCAGTACCTGACTGAGTCGATCGATGATTTGTATCAGGATCTGGATAAGGTGCGGCGTGGTCCGCAGGGGGCGGATTCTTCCGGGGCTGATGTCAGTGATGTGGATCGGGTGGAGATCCCGGCGATTTTCAATCAGTTGTCGCCCCGGCAGCTGGATGTGGCGCGGTTGGTGGGGAAGGGGCAGACCAATTATCAGATTGCCTGTGAGTTGGGGATTACCGAGAACACGGTGAAGTTGTATGTGTCGCAGGTGTTGCGGTTGACGCATATGCATAATCGGACGCAATTGGCGTTGGCGTTGTCGCCCGGTAACTCCGGGATGCGCCAGCGGGTTACGGCTCACTGAGTGTGGTGGGTCGCTTTTGGCGGCCTTTGGGCCGACCATGTTCTTGGTGGTTGTGTGCATATCCATTTTTGCGGTAACGGCGGCTGGCGGTTTCGCCCTTACGGCGACTCACTTTTTTTACAAGCGCCTAAAAAAAGTAAGCAAAAAAACGCTCGCCCCAAGCGTCCGGCCCCTCGCTAAGGCTCGGCGTTCCTTCGCTCCGGTATCCATCCGGGGACACTGCCCTCCGGTCTGCTTCGCGACGACCTACATGCAGCGTGTTCGACTGCGTCGAACGGCGCTGCGCGCCACTCCCCGGATGAACACCTCCACTCAGCCTCCCGAAAGGGGCGGGTGGATCAAGATCAAGAGCTGCAGGCGAGCTAACGCTCGGCCTGATGAGTGGTGAGAATCAAAAGCTGTACGCTGAATTCTTGTAGGAGCGAGGCTTGCCCGCGAAGGTGGCCTGACAGCCGACCATTTTTTTGCAGATGTACACCAAACCCAGTGGGAGCTGGCCTGCCAGCGATAGCGGCCTGACAGCCGCCCAACATTTGCTGATGTACCTAGTTCAATTGTAGGAGTGAGCCTGCTCGCGATGGCGGCCTGACAGCCGACCATTTTTTTGCAGATGTACACCAAACCCTGTGGGAGCTGGCCTGCCAGCGATAGCGGCCTGACAGCCGCCCAACATTTGCTGATGTACCTAGTTCAATTGTAGGAGTGAGCCTGCTCGCGATGGCGGCCTGACAGCCGACCATTTTTTTTGCAGATGTACACCAAACCCAGTGGGAGCTGGCCTGCCAGCGATGGCGGAGTATCAGACGACGTGAATGCCTGATGTCGGACCGCAATCGCGAGCAGGCTCGCTCCCACAGGGGGAATGTGTGTGGATTTGAGGGCTGTGTTTAATAGTGTTTAGCGTTACTTCCTGAAAGCTACAGTTTCTTGCTCCTTTGCCTACGACTACGCCAGAATCCGCCGGCTTGTGCGCTTTGTGACGGCTCCATTAATCAGGGAGTTTCACCATGTTCAAAGCCACACCCAATCCCCCGGAAGCCAAAGACGTTTCCTCCTACGATCCGCTCAATCCCAAAAAGCTCAACGAAGCCGCCGACCGCGCGCTGGATCACTACCTCAATCCGTCTGCCCTCCGTCATCCGCAAGGTCAGCACTCTGTTCATCGTCGCCCCCGATATCGATAACGAAAGCCTGTTGGCCCACGCTTGCGAGTCCTTGGCGTGGCGATCCAGCAGGTCATCATGCTGGCTGAGTTGGCGGTGAATCGAGCGCTGGATAATGTGGATGTGCCGCAAGCGATGTACCGGTTAGACCGCGTCATCGTTCTTCGCGGGCGCGTCGGATCGCTGCACCGCTCGCGAAGGCGATGAATTCGATGCAAGAAAGCCTGACGCTACCCCCCCGCCCCACCGTTCACTGTCCCCCCTTCCTCCTGATCGAAAAACATCGGAATCTCATGCTGATAGCTCTTCAGCCAACGCTGCATGCTCAGCTCTCGTTCGGTCGCGGTTGAGGTCTGTGGGGTGTGTGAGGCGGCCTGGTGGCTGATCTGCAATTTCAACCAGCCTTCGGTTTCCTGTTGTTGTGGAGAGGCGGGGCCGTCGAGGGCGTTGGCGGTGAGTGGCAGGGCCAGCAGGGCGAGGTAAAGGAGGATCGGTTTCATCTGTCTGCTCCTATTGAAGGCCCGGCGTCGCGACGGCGGCGACCTGGTTTGCGGGTGTCGGAATCACCTTGGTCGGTGCCTTGAGTTTTTGTGCGCGTTCCTGGGCTTCGGTGACCTGGGCGGGGCTCAGGCCGACGCGGCTGACGAGTTCGGCGGCGCGGCTCCAGTCGTCCTGGTAAATCAGCAGCGTCACCATGTTCAACGCCGCCAGTCGATCGCTTTGCTTGAGCTCCATGGCCGTCAGGAATTCGAAGCGTGCATCGTCGACGCGCCGTTGGTTGAGGTAGACCACGCCGAGGTCGTTGCGGATTTTTTCATCGGTTGGCGCCAGTCGGGCGGCGCGTTGCAGGTGGGCCTGGGCCTGGCCGTTGTCGCCCCTGGCTGCCGCGAGCTGGCCGAGGCCGTGTTCGGCAGCGGCGGCGAGGCAGGTGCCGAGCAGGCTGCGGTAAAGTGGCTCGGCTTCGCTGCGACCCAGCAGCCGGTTTACCTTGGCCCGGCGCAAGCGCACGTCGGCGACGTTGTCGGGCAGGCTTTGCAGGTTGGCGAGGCTCGCGTGCAGTTTGCCGTCGTTGGCCATGTCATCGGCTAGGTTCAATTTCAGCTGTTCATCGGAGCCCAACTTGCTGCAACTGGCGCTTTGGGTCAGGGCGTTCCATGGCGCCTGGCCGTCAGTGGCGCAACCGCTCAACAGGAGCAAACTCAAACCGGCAATCATTGCTTTCATCGCGATCCCTCTATGAGCCAATGGCCCGGGCCAGGGCGGTGAAGCCCGGGCCGGCCAGGACGATCAATAACGCCGGGAAGAGAAACAGCATCATCACGACGGACATTTTGGCGGACATCTTGGAGATGTATTCCTGCAAGCGCGTGAGGCGCCGGTCATCGAACAGTTGCTTGAGCGCCAGTAGCGATTTCATCGCACCACCACCCTGGTGGATCAGCTGTTGAAGGATCACGCAGGTGTCCGTGAATTCGTCGACCGCCAACAAGCGGCTGGCCTTGCTCAGCTCTTCGCCCAACTCCAGGCCGGAATCGACACGGGCCAGAACCAGGCGCAGTTCGTGGGTCAATGCGGGCATCAGTTGCTTGCCTTCCTGGCTCAGCACGCGCAGCGATTGCTCGACGGCCATGCCCGATTCAAACAGGATGCGCAGCAGCGGAATGAAGGTCGATATCTCCAGGGCCAACTGTTTTTGCCGGCGTTGAGACGCGGCGGCGAGCAGGCGTTTGGGCAGCAGGTAACCGATGGCCGTGGCGAAGAGCGGGGCGATCCAGTGGTTTTGCACGCTGGGGTAGAACACGCTTTGAATCAGCAATGCCAAGGCCAGCGCCAGCACCGGCACTCCCACCTGGAACGCCGCGAACTGTGAGCGGCGGCGGGCGCTGCGCCAACCCAAGCGGTTGAGCAGGGTTTGGGTTTCGTTGTCCAGATTGACCGAACGCTGACCGATGCGGCTGTTGCCCAGCGCTTGTAGCCAATGACCCATGCGGTCGTGGTCAACAGCTTTGCCGTCCAGCCGTTGAGCCACCTGACGCGCACGCCGGCGCTGGTCCAGCAGGCTGACGAGCAGCAACAGCGCAGCCGCCATAAACAGCAGGGCACTGATCAGCAGCGGTATTTTCATACGCTGCGCAACATGCGCCAAAGCGCCAGACTGCCCACCGCCTGCAAGCCAAACGCGCTCGCGAGCATCATTTGCCCTGAGCTGTCGTGCCACATTGCAAGCAGGTAAGCGGGGTTGGCGGCCAGGAAATAGGTGGCCAGGCACAGCGGCAAACTGCCTAGCACCCAGGCCGTCACGCGGGTTTCACCGGTCATGGCGCTGAGCTGGCGGGCGGCCTGTTCGCGTTCACGGATCATCTTGATCAGGTTCTCCAACAATTCGCTGGCATTGCCGCCGTAGCGGTGATTGACCTTCAGGCCGAGGGCAAACAGGCGCAGTTCATCCTTCTCATACAGCTCGGCGAAGTCCGACGCGGCATCCGGCAGGCTGACGCCCAACTGCACGTTGCGTTGTACCCGGCCCATGGCCTCTTTGAGCGGGTTGTCGGCGGCATGGATAGCGCCCAGCACCGCGTCGGCCAGAGTGCGACCGGACTTCAGGCTGCGCACGGTGTGATCGAGCAACGTCGGCAGTTGTTCGATCATGCGCTTGAGCCGGCGCTGATAACGCCAGCTTATGAACAGCCGGAACGCGAGTGGCGGTACCAGCAAACACACCACGAGCCCGATCCAGCCACCGGCGGCGAAGCCGATCAACGTACCGAACGCCCACAACAGCATCCAGCGTCCCAGCTGTTCGTTCGGGCGCCCAAGGCCCGCGCGCAGGAACGCCCGTTCCAGGCCTGCCCAAGAGGTTTTTTCCACCACCAACTGCGGTTGCCCCTGGGCCAGGCGATTGAGCACGCGCTCGGTGCCAGTCTGGCGCAAGCCTTTGAGCAGCAGGTGAATCGACACGCCGAGCATGATCAGGCAAACGAGGATGAGCAACGCCGGTTTGAGCATGCCGTGAGCCTCAGTACGGTGATGGCGGGAGCGCCGACTCGCGGCGCAGTTTATCGCCGGCCGGGTTGACGGCCTCGCGCAGAAACCCGAATCCGCTGCGCCGGTCGAGGCGGAACAGCGTATTGGTGACGTAGACATCGTCACGGACGCCCACCACCTCCACCACTTCACTGACGCAGCGTCGACCATCGGGCATGCGCGTCAACTGGATGATCACGTCCAGTGCCGCGCAGATCATTTGCCGCAAGGTCTTTTCGGCAATGACGCGACCGGTCAGGCCGACCAGGGTTTCCAGGCGCAGCAGCGCATCCTGGGCGTTGTTGGCGTGCACGGTGCTCATCGAACCGTCGTGGCCGGTGTTCATGGCGGTGAGCACGTCGAGCACTTCGACACCGCGAATTTCGCCGAGGATGATCCGGTCCGGGCGCATCCGCAGGGCGTTGCGGATCAAGTCGCTGGACTTCACTTCACCGTGGCCCTCGGCATTGGGAGGACGGGTTTCCAGGCGCACGACATGCGGGTGGCCGAGTTGCAATTCGGCGACATCTTCGATGGTCACCAGCCGCTCGTGTGGGTTGATCAACTGGCTGAGAATATTCAACAGCGTGGTTTTACCGGTGCCGGTGCCGCCGCTGATCAAGACGTTGCAGCGCTTGCCCACGGCTTCCTGGAGGAAATCGAAGATCGGCTGATCGATGGTTTGCATCGTCACCAGATCGTTGCTCTTGAGCATGTCCTTGCGAAATTTACGAATTGACAGGCAGGGGCCGTCGAGGGCGATCGGTGGAATGATCGCGTTGACCCGGCTGCCATCCGGCAGGCGAGCATCGACCATCGGCGAAGACTCATCGAGCCGCCGACCCAGTGGTGCGAGAATCCGTTGCATGACGCGTTCGACGTGGTGCGCATCAATGAAGCGCAAGTCACTTTGATGCAGCACACCGTCGCGCTCGATGAATACCCGGTGCGGGCCGTTGACCAGGATCTCGGTCACCGCCGGATCGCGCAGCAGCACTTCAAGCGGACCGAAACCGGTGAGTTCGTCGACCAGTTCTTCGGCCAGTCGCTCCATTTCATAACGGGAAATCGCCAGGTGCAGTCGCGCAATGTACTCAGCCACTTTGTCGGTGACGAATTGCGAAAGTACCTGGCGCGAACCCTCCAGCAGGTTTTTTCCGGACTCTTCGATGGCGTCGATGATGAAACGGTGCAACACCAGTTTCAGGCCTTCATGGTCGGCGTTGGCGCTCGAAGCGCGTTGCGGCGCACCGAACAGTTTTTCACTGCTCATTGCGCACCTCGAAGCCGGTTGAACCAACCGGTCCTGGGTTTGGCCAAGGCTTCGGAGCGCTTGGCCAGACATTCACCGAGGGCCCGCAGGCCTTGGCTCAGGCCTTCGCGAGGGGCTAGTTCGAACAGGCTGACGCCCTGATTCTTGGCGTTGAGCCGCACTTCCGGGCTGTAGGCGAGGGTGGCGATGATCTCCATGCCGAAACTTTTACCCAGGGTTTCCGAGTCCGGCGCGACGTGGCGCAAGTAGCGGTCGATGAGCAATCTGGCGTGGTCAAGCTTCATGCCTTTCTCCCGCCACAGATTCAGCAGCGCGAGGTTGCGGCGACAGTCGAGCACGTTCTGATCGGTGTACCAGAGCAGCTTGTCGCAATGGCTGATAAATGTGCGCAGTGCCTCGCTGTCCGGCTGACCGGTGAGGTTCACCACAATGTGCTGGAAGTGTTGGCGCAGGGCGCTGAGCAGCATGTACAGCTCGGCGGCGCTGGTGTGTTCCAGCGGTTCGTCGTGACTGGCGTACGCCAGAATCCGCAGTCCGTCACCGTCGCTGGTGAACGCACTGTCGATCAGCGTTGCGTCCAGCCGCCGCAAATGGCGCAGGGCATCGCCGAAGTGAAACGAGCTCTCCAGGCCGAGCAGGGCCAGGCTGTCGCCGCGTGGCAGGCCGAGGTCGAGCAGCAAGGTTTGCTGTCCGCTCTTTTGCACCACCTGCGCCATATGGTTGGCGAGCAGCGCGCCGTCTGCACTGCTTTGCACGCCATATAGCACGGTCAGGCCACCCAGGTGGGTATTTGGAGCCACCGGTGGCAGGCGTTTACTGAGACGCCGCACCAGCCCCGCGACTTCGCTGGAGCGCGAGCCATACGCGACGAAATCCCGGGCGCCGGCCCGCATCGCGTTGAGCACGAGCTGGTTGTCCATGCCGTCGCCCAGCGCGACGATGGCCAGCATCGGTTTGGCTTCAAGTGCACCCTCGATCAAGGTGCTCTGCGCCACCACATGTTCGCGATCCAGCCCCACGAACACCAGGCTGGCGAAGGTCACGTCGACCAGCGTCAGCAGTTCGTCGAGGCTGCCGCCACCGGCACTGACGACCTGGCCCAACGGGGCGAGGGCGCCTTGCAGCCATTCAAGGTCGGTGGGGTTGCGGGTGATTGCCAGGAAGGTCTGGCTCAGGTTCTGGCTCATTGCGATAACCCGCTGCGTTTATCGAAGTTGCCGTTTTCGAGGAAGTACATGCGATAGAAACCGGGGTCGTAGTTGCGCAGTTGTTCACCGGGCAGCGACGGTAATTTCGCGTTGGCCGCCAACGGCTGCACCAAGTGCGGCGTGACGATCATCAGCAGTTCGCGCTCCTCGCGCTTGATCGATGAACTGCGGAAAAACGCACCGAGTATCGGGATGTCGCCAAGACCGGGAAATTTGTCGACCTGCGAGGCGTTTTGCGTGCTGATCAAACCGCTGATGACGAAACTTTCGCCATCGGCCAGGGAGATGCTGGTGTCAGTGCGGCGGATGGTAAGCGCCGGGACTGTGGTGCCGCCGATGGTGACGCCGTTGTTGTAATCCAGCTCACTGACTTCCGGCGCCACTTTCAGGGCGATGCGTTGGTTGCTGACGACGGTCGGCGTGAGTGTCAGGCGAATGCCGAATTCCTTGTATTCGATCGAGTAGCTGTTGCTGTTGGCGCTGGGCACCGGAATCGGGATTTCACCGCCGGCCAGAAAGCTCGCGCTCTGCCCGCTGATCGCCACCAGGCTCGGCCGCGCCAGGGTGTAGGCGAAGCCGCTGCCTTCCATGGCGTTGATGATGGCGAGGAAATTACCGCCGCCGGCGACGATGTTGTACATGTCGTTGGCCAGCGGAATGCTTGGCACGGCAATGCGTGGATCGATGTTGCGCAGCGGCAGCACACGCGGTGTGACTGCCGTATTGGGCACGGTGCCGGGTGAGCCGAACAGGAAGTTCGAGTTTTTACCGTAGATCGAGGTGCTGGCCTCTTTCAGTTTGGTCCGGCTGACCTCGACGAAGCGAATATCGGTCTGCACTTGCGACGCCAGCATCGGGTCTTCGGAGGGCATCGACGCCGCGCCGGTCATCGCTGCTGTGGCCCGGCCCTGAACGAACACCATGCTTTGGCGCGGTGTGCTGGCGCAGGCGGTCCAGACCATCAGGCTGGTGGCGCCCGGCGCCATGCCGGTGAGCAGAAACGCCTGATTGCCGTTGACGCGCACGTCGGCGATTTTCGGATCGCCCACGGCCAGTCGCGTGATCGCTACCGGCGATTGCAGTTCCTGCTGCAACCCTTCACCGACTTCCAGCACCGCCGGCAGGGGCCCTAATGCAGAGCAATTGCCCGCGGCGGCGAATGTCATGTCGAGCGGTTGAACGCCCAGCAAGGAGACACAGAGCAGGCCTTGGAACATGGACATGGAACGTCTGCGCATTTAAAGGCGTCCTTGCTCGACTCAGGGGGTTTGTTGGGAGATTTGGTTGCCGCGAATGACTTCCACGCCTGATTTGCGCGGTGCCGTGCTGCCGAGGGTAAGTGCTTTGGGGGGGCCGACGAGGGCCAGTTGGCTGAACTGCACCAGGTCGCGATCAGCCCGGGCAAGGTGGGCGTTTGAATCGTTTTCGCCGGCCCAATATTGCGCCAGGCGTTTCTCTTCGGCACTGCGCACGGCCAGGCGCAGCACCCCGGCCTGGGTCGCCAGCATCAGCCGGCTCAGCAGCGACTCGGGCACGGCGAGCACCACCGAACGGGCGTTGGTGCGCTGTGGGTCCTGCTTGAGTTGTTCTTCGTTGCTGCGCACCGGTTTGGCCGGGCGCCCATCGTTGGTCAGTCCCAGCTGTTCGCCGACGCCGAGCACCCGCAACGCGGGGATGACGACCTGAGCCGACGGCTGAACGTTGTTGGCGTCTGCACGCAGAAACAGCATCACGTCGACATAATCGCCAGGGCTCAGTTGCCCGCCGGCATTGATCACTTCATCCACCGCGACGGCGAGCGCACGTTCATCGGGCCGGATCATTCGCGACAATGCACTGCCGGCTTCGAAGCTTTCAGCGTTGAGCCAGGTGCCTGCGGTCAGTGCGCGCCACGGCGTGCGACCAATGGCCTGATCGAGTCTGGTCAGACTGCCGGCCGGGGCGGTGCGCAGTTTTTCCAGGGTCACGTCGGCGGCGGTGATTTGAACGAAGGGCGCCACATCGCGCAGCAGCACGACAACGGGTTGACGGGTGGGATCGTCTACCGGCGCAGGTGCCGGAACAGGTGCGGTGGCGACAGCGTTCGGCGGTGTGACGGGGTCGGGGGCCGGTTGTCGACTCAGTGTCAGCCCCCAATAACCGGCAATGATGGCACCCACCAGAAAAAAACCGGCCAGACCCATGGTGACTCGGCTGTTCATCACGGCTCTCCCTTTCCTGCTGCTTGATGACTCGTAAGGTCCAACGAGATAACTTCGCAATCAGGCAGCTTTGACCTTCTAACTATTTCGCTATTTGACGTTAGCGCAGGTAGATCAAAATGCCATTACTCCTTGGAAAATATCTAACGAAAGTAAGAGGCTATCGTGCCAAACCTGGTTTTTTGGCGTCGATTGGCCGGTTAATACTTAAGTATTAATACGTTCTTACAGTTGTTGGTAAGGGAAATGCCGACAATGCTGATGCTGGCACAGGGGAATCATGTTGCGGCCATGCAACACCCGGCACCCTCCAAGGAGAAAACGTCATGTCCCTCACTCAGTTTGTTCAGCGGCTGAAGTCTGAAGTCGTCTTCTACATCAACCTGGCGAAAGACACCGAAGGGGCTTCGGGTATTGAGTACGCCATTATCGCGGGGATGGCGGCGGTCGCGCTGGCAGCCTTCATGACGCCGATCTCGGGTTCGATTACTTCGATCTTCACCAGTATCAAGGCGGTACTGCCGGCGGCGGCGCCTTGATCGATGCCGTTTGCCAACGGGCCTGAGTAGTTCTAACGTCAGCGCTTAGTCCAACGCAGGAAAACCCTATGAACGCTCTCGCATTCCCACGCCAACAACTCCTTCTGGTCGATGACGAAGAGGATGCGTTGCTGGAACTGGCGGAACTGCTTGAGGGTGAGGGCTTCAATTGCTTTACCGCAACCTCGGTCAAACTCGCTCTGAATCATTTGACCCGCCATCCTGATATCGCCCTGGTGATCACCGATCTGCGCATGCCGGAGGAAAGCGGCATGTCGCTGATCAAACGGCTGCGCGAGCACACCTCCCGCCAGCATTTACCCGTGATCGTGACATCCGGCCATGCAGACATGGAGGATGTCAGCGACATGCTGCGCTTGCAGGTGCTCGACCTGTTCCGCAAGCCGATCTATCACGTGCGGTTGCTGGAGACACTCAATAACCTGTTTCCGCAGCCAAGCGCGCACTTCAATCACTGAGCCAGCCCTTTTCGCGAGCAGGCTCACTGCCTCAGACAACTCGCAAACGCGGTCCCCTGCAGGCGCGAACCTGCTCGCAACGGCGATTTCACAGATGATCAACCGGTTCAGGCAATCGGCCGCCAATGTCCCACCATATGTTCAAGATCCCCCGCCCCCAGCAGCTGGAAATCCCCACTGGACCCCGCCGCGCTGGCCAGCAATGTCACCTCACTCGGCAACCGCACCGGTTTCCTGAACTGCACCGCCATCTCGACATTCGCCGTGGGCAGATGCTCACTCAACGCTGCCAATGTCCGGGCCTTGTTCCACAACCCATGAGCAATGGCCGTCGGAAAACCAAACAGCTTGGCGCTCGCGGCACTCAGGTGAATCGGGTTGTAGTCCCCGGATACTTTTGCGTACTGCCGGCCGATGTCCGCCGGCGCATTCCAGCGAGCCACTTGCGTCATCTCCAGGGTTGATGCCAACACGTCCTCGACCGGTTCGCCTTCGAGCTTGACCCCGCGGCACAGCATCTGGCTTTCAGCTTCCCACAACGGCCCCAACTGATCGTCAAGCGACGTCACCAGATCGAACGTCGCACCCTTGGCATGGGGTTGCAGGTTCTGCACCTGCACGCTGACCCGAACGCGGTTGACCCCACCCATGGGGCGCAATACACGAATGCGATTGCTCAGGTGAATCAGCCCCAGCAGCGGGAACGGAAAGTCCTTGGCCGTGAGCAATTGCATCTGCAAGGCAAACGCCAGGATGTGTGGATAGGTCGGCGGCAGCAAACCGTTATCGGCAAAACCACAGACCTTGCGATACGCCGCCAGGCGTTTCGGATCGACCTCGAGCCAGCAGCGCAATCCCGTGTCGGGCAGCGTGGTGCCGGTGATTTTGCGCCGTGTTGCCGCCTTCACGTACAGCCCCGTCAGGCTCGGTTCGCGGTTGAGGGTGTGCCAATCGGTGATCATGTTCATGCCCCCAGGACGCTTTGGCCGCAGACTCGCAACGCTTGCCCGGTGAACGCGCCGGTCCCCGGCTGAGCGAGCCACGCGACGGCTTCGGCAACGTCTTGTGGCAGGCCGCCCTGGCCCAAAGAACTCATACGTCGCCCGGCCTCACGGATGCCGAACGGCAGGTGCGCGGTCATCTGGGTTTCGATGAACCCCGGCGCCACCGCATTGATGCTGATGCCGCGTTGACTCAGCAGCGGCGCCCAGGCCTGGGCCAGACCGATCAGCCCGGCCTTGCTCGCCGCGTAATTGGTCTGCCCGCGATTGCCGGCGATGCCGCTGATGGACGCCAACAGAATCACCCGCCCGTTGTCATGCAAGGCGCCGCTGTCGAGCAGGGCCTTGGTCAGCACTTGCGGCGCGTTGAGGTTGACGGCGAGCACCGCGTCCCAGAATTCGGGGGTCATGTTGGCCAGGGTTTTGTCGCGGGTGATGCCGGCATTGTGGACCACGATGTCGACGCCGTCGGGCAGCAGTTCGATCAACTGCGCGGCGGCGTCTTCGGCGCAGATGTCCAGGGTGATGCTGCGCCCGCCGAGGCGCGCAGCGAGTGCATCGAGGTCGGTTTTGGCCACAGGTACGTCAAGCAGGATGACCTCGGCTCCGTCACGGGCCAGGGTTTCGGCGATGGAAGCGCCAATGCCGCGCGCGGCACCCGTGACCAGCGCCTTGCGCCCGGCCAGTGGGCGAGTCCAGTCCGACACCTGCGTATCGCAAGCCTTCAAACGAACCACCTGGCCTGACACAAACGCACTTTTGGGCGAGAGGAAAAACCGTAGCGGCCCTTCGAGTTGATCCTCGGCGCCGTCACCGACATAGATCAGCTGCAAGGTGCCGCCGCTGCGCAATTCCTTGGCCAGCGAGCGACTGAAACCTTCCAACGCACGCTGTGCGCTGGTGGCGAACGGGTCGGTCAACGTCTCTGGCGCACGCCCCAGAATCACCAGGTGCGCGCTGTGATCGAGGTTCTTGATCAGCGGCTGGAAGAACTCGCGCAGCTGTTTGAGCTGATCGGTCTGCATCAGGTCACTGGCGTCGAACACCACGGCTTTGAGCTTGGGGCCGTGGCCGGGAATCCACGCGGTGGCCAGCGAGGGGTCAGTGCCGTAGCTGTAGATCGCATCGGTCAGGCGATTGGCAAAAGCGCTGACTTTCTCTGTCAGCGGGCCGCCGCCAATCAACAGCGCCCCTTCGACAGGCCGCAGTCGGCCTGCTTGCCACCGCTCCAGGCGTACCGGAGACGGCAGTCCCATGGCCCCGACCAGACGATGGCCGATGGAGGAATTGGCGAAGTCGATATAACGGTCAGACATGGAACGCACTCCGGCAGCTGGGGTTCAAAGTGTGGACCACGAATGGCAATCAGTCGTTCGATCCACGATATAAGGCCTACGCTTGAACAGTGTAGGAGCGAAGCTTGCTCGCGAAGACGATGTTTCATTCAGAGGAGATATTGAATGTGCCGGCGCCTTCGCGAGCAAGCTTCGCTCCTGCAGGGCCGGTGTTTACATCTGATTTTTTGACAGGAGCTTTTCATGACCCAGCTGCGCCGCGTCGCGATTATTGGCGGTAACCGAATCCCCTTCGCCCGCTCCAACGGGCCTTACGCCACCGCCAGTAACCAGGCGATGCTCACCGCAGCGCTCGAAGGCCTGATCGAACGCTACAACCTGCATGGCCTGCGGATCGGCGAAGTGGTCGCGGGGGCGGTCCTCAAGCTGTCCCGAGACATGAACCTGACGCGCGAGTGTGTGCTCGGTTCACGGTTGTCCCCCGGCACCCCGGCCTATGACATTCAGCAGGCGTGCGGCACGGGCCTTGAAGCGGCGTTGCTGGTGGCGAACAAGATTGCTTTGGGACAGATCGAGTGCGGCATTGCCGGTGGCGTCGATACCACCTCGGATGCGCCGATCGGCGTCAGTGAAGGTTTGCGCAGGGTGCTGCTGCAAGCCAATCGCGCCAAGACCACCGGCGACAAACTGAAAACCTTTCTGCAGCTGCGTCCCCGGGACTTGATACCGGAGTTCCCGCGCAACGGCGAACCGCGCACCGGTTTGTCCATGGGCCAGCACTGCGAGTTGATGGCCCAAACCTGGAACATCCCCCGCGAAGAACAGGATCAGCTGGCGCTGGAGAGCCATCGGAACCTGGCCGCGTCCTACGCCGAAGGCTGGCACAACGACCTGATGACACCGTTCCTCGGCCTGACCCGCGACAACAACCTGCGCCCGGACCTGACCCTGGAAAAACTCGCCTCGCTGAAACCGGCCTTCGAGAAAAGCGCCAAGGGCACGATGACGGCGGGCAACTCCACGCCGCTCACCGATGGCGCGTCGCTGGTACTGTTGGGCAGTGAAGAATGGGCGAAGGAGCGTGGCTTGCCGATCCTCGCCTATTTGCGTGACGGCGAGGCCGCGGCAGTGGATTTCGTCAACGGCGCCGAAGGGCTGTTGATGGCGCCGGTGTACGCGGTGCCCCGTTTGCTGGCGCGCAATGGCCTGACCTTGCAGGACTTCGATTACTACGAAATCCACGAAGCCTTCGCCGCGCAGGTGCTCTGCACGTTGAAGGCCTGGGAAGATCCGGAGTATTGCAAAACCCGTCTCGGCCTCGATGCGCCGCTGGGCTCCATCGACCGCAGCCGCCTCAACGTCAAAGGCAGTTCACTGGCGGCCGGGCATCCGTTTGCCGCGACCGGCGGGCGCATCGTCGCCAACCTGGCGAAGTTGCTCGACGCGGCGGGCAAGGGCCGAGGCCTGATCTCGATCTGCGCCGCTGGCGGCCAAGGGGTGACGGCGATTATCGAGCGCTGATCAGTTCGGCGTTCTGCTGCGCGACGCGTTCACGGTTGCGGTTGGCGTAGCTCTCGGCCATCACCGAGCAGACGATCAACTGCAACGGGTGATAAATCATGATCGGCAGCAGAATCAGGCCCAGGCCAGGGTTGGCGCCGAAGATCAGCGCCGCCATCGGCGCACCGGCCGCGAGGGATTTTTTGCTGGCGCAGAACACCGCAGCGATCTCATCCGCCGGGCTGAATTTCAGTGCGCGAGCGGTGCGGGTAGTCATCCACAGGATGACCGCCAGCAGGATCACGCTGCCGATCAGTGCGCTGAGAATTACGCCGTTGCCCTGTTGTTGCCACATCCCCGAGACCATCGAGTTGCAGAACGCCGAGTACACCAGCAACAGAATCACCAGCTTGTCGACGATGTTGGTGTAGCGCTTGTGGCGGGCGAAGAACTTGCCGAACATCGGCCGCAACAGTTGGCCGAGCACCAGCGGCAACAGCAACATGGCGCAGAGGTCGAGCAGCGTCGAGCCCAGATCGATGCCGCCAGCACCGCTGCCGACCACCAGGCTTACCAGCAACGGCGTCAGGAATATCCCCAGCACGCTGGACAGACTCGCATTGAGAATCGCCGCCGGCACGTTGCCGCCCGCGCTGCCAGTCAGGGCCACAGACGACGAAATGGTCGACGGCAGGGCGCAGAGGTAGAAGAAGCCAAGCATCAACAGCGAAGGCACGTGCGACCCCAGCAGCTTGTCGCTCAGCAACCAGATCAACGGGAACACCATGAAGGTGAAACCCTGGACCATCACGTGCAGCTTCCAGTTCTTCAGGCCATGGCTGATCTGCTCGCTGGAGAGATTGACCCCGTGCAGGAAGAACACGAGGAACACGCCGATGTTGATCACATATTCCGCGTGCATCCCACCACCTGTGGCGCCGAAGACCGGGAAGAAATACGCCAGCAGCGTGGCGATCAGCATGCCGCACAAGAACCAGTCGGTGACCACGCGTTTGAGGTGTTTGAAGGCATGCATAACGGCCACCGAATACATTTGTAAGAATTGATGACTTAGCCTAACGTCGGCCCTATCTGCCGTCTTGCGACATAAGGCCAATCAATGCCGGCTAACGGACAACTTTCCCTCGAACGGGCCATTCCGACGCTGAAGGCGCTACCGCGTCCGCTGTTCGCTCGGGCGGAAAGTCTGAATGCCGGGTCGTGGACGCCACCTCATCGCCACGATTGGGTGCAGTTTTCCTACGCCATCAGCGGCGTTCTCGGCGTGCACACGGCTGAGGGCAGTTTCTTTGCGCCGCCGCAGTGGGGGATCTGGATTCCGGCGGACCTCGAACACCAAGTGGTGACCTCGATGCGCGCCGAAATGCGCAGCCTTTACGTGCGCCGCGAGGACTGTGAGTGGGCCGACGGGCGTTGTCGGGTGCTGGAAGTCACGCCGCTGGCCCGGGAGCTGATCAAGCGTTTTTGCTTGCTGCCGGTGGAGTATCCGCAGGGCGATAGCCCGGAAACGCGGCTGGTGAATGTGCTGCTGGATCAGTTGGCGAATCTGCCGGAGGTGGGGTTTTCCCTGCCGTTGCCGCGTCATGAACGGCTGCTCGGGTTGTGCAATGAGCTGATCGAACGTCCGGAGCTCAGTGTGACGTTGCAGGAATGGGCGCAACGCCTGGGCACCTCGGAAAAGACGCTGATGCGCTTGTTCCAGCGCGAGACCGGGCTGAGCTTTCGCGGGTGGCGACAGCGAATGCGGTTGCTGTCGTCGCTGAGTTTGCTGGAGGAGGGCGACAGCGTGACCCATGCCGCGCTGTCTTGTGGGTATGACTCGACGTCGGCGTTTATTGCGGCGTTCAAGGGGTTGTTCGGCTTCACACCCGGTGAATTGTTCAAACAGTAATTGTGGCGAGGGAGCTTGCTCCCGCTGGAGCGCGAAGCGGTCCCAATCCAGTAAACACGCTGTATCAGGTATTCCGTGTTTACCGGTTTGCGACCGCTTCGCGGCCGAGCGGGAGCAAGCGCCCTCGCCACAGGTATCGGTTTTCGACCCGTTAGATCAGCGACCTCAGGTCCTGAAGCGACGAACCAACCCGTCCAGTTCATTCGACAACCCGGCCAGGCTCTGCGAGTCCAGGCGCGCCGAGTTCGCCAGTTCTGCCACCAACTGCGCGTCGCCATGGATCTGGCTGATGTGCCGGTTGATGTCTTCGGCCACCTGATGCTGTTCTTCCGCCGCCGTGGCGATCTGCGTGTTCATGTCGCGAATCACATCCACCGACTCACGAATCAGCCCGAAACTGCTGCGCGCTTCACCGATGCGGGTCACCGATTGTTGCGACACTTCCAGGCTCGCATGCATCTGTTGAGTCACTTGGCTGGTGCGCTTGGCCAGGTTGCCCAGCAAGCCATCGATTTCCGCCGTGGAATCCGCCGTGCGTTTGGCCAGTGCCCGGACTTCATCCGCCACCACTGCAAACCCGCGACCTTGCTCACCGGCCCGTGCAGCCTCAATGGCGGCGTTCAGGGCCAGCAGGTTGGTCTGTTCGGCAATCGAGCGAATGGTCCCCAGGATCGACTGGATGTCGTTGCTGTCGCGTTCGAGCTGTTGCATCGACTGCGCCGACTGTTCGATTTCCTGGCTCAGGCGATCAACGCTGGTCACGGCCGCATCAATCTGTTGCTGACCTTGACGCGCCTGGCGCTGGCCACTGTCGGCGGATTCTGCCGCCTGGCTGCATGAGCGCGCGACTTCGTTGGCGGTGGCGACCATTTCATGGAACGCCGTGGACACCATGTCCACCGCCTCACGCTGGCGCCCGGCGGCTTCAGCCATGTCGCTGGAAACCTGAGTCGAGCTCTTCGAGGTGGCGAGAATCTTGGTCGCGGCACCGCCGATGCTTTGGATCAGGTTACGAATCGCCGTCAGGAACTGATTGAACCAGTTGGCCAGTTGCGCGGTTTCGTCGCTGCCACGGATTTCCAGGTTTTTGGTCAGGTCGCCTTCACCTTGGGCGATGCCTTCCAGGCCGCTGGCCACGCTGCGGATCGGTCGCACGATGACACTGGCGAAACTGGCGCCAATGATGGCGAAGAACACTGCCAGAACGGCGGCGATGATTGCGATCAGCCAAGTCAGTTGAGTCGCGGAGCTCATCACATCGTTTTGCTTGATCAGGCCGATAAAGGTCCAGCCCAGTTGCTCCGACGGCCAGACGTTGGCCATGTAGCGTTCGCCGTTCAACTCGACTTCCACCAGGCCTTTGCCGGCCTTGGCCAGTTGCGCATAACCTTCGCCGAGGCTGCTCAGGGCTTTGAAGTTGTGTTCCGGTTGTTTCGGATCGACCAGCACGGTGCCGGTGTTTTCCAGCAGCATCAGGTAGCCGGTTTCACCCAGTTTGATCTGCTTGACGATCTCGGTGAGCTGCTTGAGCGTCACGTCGATACTGACCACGCCGCCGTTGGTGCCCAATTGGTTGTCGATGGTGCGCACGGTGCTGACGTAGGTCGCATCGTCCTGGGCCCAGTAATAGGCCTCGGTGCGAAATGGTTTGCCCGGCTTGGCCTGGGCCGCCTTGTACCAGGGGCGCTGGCGCGGGTCGTAATTGTTCAGCTTCGCGTCGTCCGGCCAGGACACGTAACCGCCCGCCGCAGTGCCGAGGATGGCATAGGCGTAGGACGGATGGCTGTTGCCCAGGTCCTGCAGGAGGCTGAAGACCTTTTTGTCCATCTCGCCTTGGGGAATGCTCTCGGCGTTGGCGCTCATGTAGGTCTTGAGGCTGTCGTCGGAGTTCTTGATCAGCGGTTGTCTGGCCAGGTAGTCGACGTTCTGGCTGATGCCGTCGAAGAACAATTGCATGGCGTTGCTGACCTGACGAATTTCACGACCACTGCTGTCGACGAAATTCTCCTTGGCGTCACTGCGCAGATTCAGCACCACGAGGGTGGCGACCAGCACCACGGGCAGGCAGGCGATGATTGCAAACGCCCAGGTCAACTTCTGTTTGATGTTCATCCGCGCTCCAGATTTTTCTTGTAGGCCCACGCAGTGCAGATGACTCGCGGATTATTGGCAGCCGTAAACGTATTTGATCAACCCGGATCCCTGAGCGCGCCATCGTTTTTGTAGTCGGAACGATTGTCGGACAAATCACTCTGTCACTGAGGACTTCGGCTGAATTAATGGGAAATTGAGGCTTGGTGAGAAATATCCTACGAAGGGTGTGAATTAAGGTGTCAGCTTCTGTCGCAAATGCCCTCGCACCCCTTCGCCACACAGTGGTGCAGGCTCAGCTATGATCTCGGGCGGCCGATGACGACCGAAAGGAGTTGGCCGATTAATTCGGCACATTGTGTGCATCACGACGTTCATAGGTCGGCAACCCCTCCCCCGAACGAGTGGATTGCCGTATAACGAAAGACTTTCGCGTGTTTGGTAATAAAGGACCCACAATAAAAGCTGATGAAGACTCCAAAACGCATTGAACCCCTGATCGAGGACGGTCTGGTCGACGAGGTGCTGCGCCCACTCATGAGTGGTAAAGAAGCAGCTGTTTATGTGGTGCGCTGCGGTAACGAGCTACGTTGCGCGAAGGTCTACAAGGAGGCGAATAAACGCAGTTTCCGTCAGGCGGCCGAATATCAGGAAGGCCGCAAGGTGCGCAACAGCCGCCAGGCTCGAGCGATGGCCAAAGGCTCGAAATTCGGCAAGAAAGAAACCGAAGACGCCTGGCAGAACGCCGAAGTGGCGGCGCTGTTCCGTCTGGCCGGTGCCGGTGTTCGGGTGCCCAAGCCGTATGACTTCCTCGAAGGCGTACTGCTCATGGAGCTGGTGGCCGACGAGTACGGCGATGCCGCGCCGCGTCTGAACGACGTGGTGCTGGAGCCGGACCAGGCGCGCGAATATCACGCGTTCCTGATTTCGCAGATCGTGCTGATGCTGTGTACCGGTCTGGTGCACGGTGACCTGTCCGAGTTCAACGTGCTGTTGACTCCGACGGGCCCGGTGATCATCGACTTGCCGCAAGCGGTAGACGCGGCGGGCAACAACCACGCGTTCAGCATGCTGGAGCGGGACGTGGGCAACATGGCGTCTTACTTCGGCCGGTTTGCGCCAGAGTTGAAAAAGACCAAATACGCCAAGGAAATGTGGGCGCTGTACGAAGCCGGCACCTTGCACCCGGCCAGCGTGTTGACGGGCGAGTTCGACGAACCGGAAGAATTGGCCGACGTCGGCGGTGTCATACGCGAAATCGAGGCGGCACGCCTGGATGAAGAGCGTAAACAGGCGGTGCGCGCGGCAGATGACGCGCCACCGGGCAAAACCGAAGAACCGCCTCCACCGTGGATGCAGTGATCGGTTGACGAAAACCCGGCTTCGGCCGGGTTTTTTGTAAATGCTGATCCCTAAACACTGGAGATCATTTGTGGGAGTGAGCCTGCTCGCGCCTACAGTGGATTGTTCCCTGCGACTCCCACACTCAAGGACTGAATGTGAACCCCTCCACCCGCAATGCCCAGCTGATCATCGCGGCCCGTCTGGTCTCGGACTTCGGCGCCTTTCTCAACATGGTCGCCCTGGCCACTTACGTCTACCTGCTCAGCAACAGCGCCATGAGCGTTGGCATTTTCCTCGCCAGCCGGGTGGGCGGAGGGGTTTTCGCCAGCTTGATCGGCACCTCGTTCTATCGCCGCTGGGCCGGGCGCATGCCGCTGATTGCCTTTGATTTGCTGCGCGCAGGGTTGTTGGGCCTGTTGCTGGTGCTGCCGGTCGCCCAGCAAGCGCTGCTTTTACCGTTGATCGCGTTCGGCCTGGGGTTCGGCAACTCAATGTTCGCCATCGGCCTCAACAGCCAGTTGCCGCACCTGATCGAAGGCGAGCACTTGCTCAAGACCAACGCCTGGATCACCTCGGCCTCGTCGGCGGCCATGGTCGGTGGGAGCCTGGTGGCAGGACTGTTGGTGGCGGCCTTCGGCTTTGAAACGGTGTTCGCATTGAACGTGGTCACTTATCTGCTGGCCGCGTTGTTCATCCTGCCGTTGCGGTTTTCCCGACCAGCACCCGATCCCGAACCAACCCAGCCTCGTAGTGAGTGGCACGCTTTGCGCCAAGGCTTGCGCAGTACGCCCGTGGTGGCCGCGATGCTCGCCGTCACCATGGCCGACACCTTGGGCAGCGCGGCGCACAACGTCGGCTTTCCGATCATTTCCCGGCTACTGACGCCCGAGTCGGCCAGCACCACGCTGGGCCTGATGCTGGCCGTCTGGGCGTGCGGAAAGCTGATCGGCGCGCGAATCGCCAGTCGCCTGAAAGGGGCGGACAATGCACACCTGGAGCGGCGATTTTTCTTCGGGGTATTGCTGATGTCCTGCGGTTTTATCCTGATGTTCCAGCAGCAGACCCTCTACGGTTTGCTGTTGTTCTCGTTACCGGCCGGATTGGGTGACGGCTTCTCCGAGGTCGGCCTGATGTCGCGTCTGCAACGTGAACCGGACAGCCTGCGCCTGCCGATCTTCAGCTTGCTGACACTGCTGCAAATGACCGGTTTCGGGGTCGGCATGTTGATCGCCGCGCCGTTCTATTCGTGGTGGACGCCGGGGGCCGTGGTGCTGCTGTTCCACGGCGTTCCCCTGACCACGTTGCTGGTGGTGAAGGTGCTCGCGATCAGGGGCGAACGGGTGACGCGCAGCAGCCCGACTCCAGGTTCTTGAGGATCGGACAATCGGGACGATGGTCGCCCTGACAGTGTTCGACCAGGTCCTGCAGGGTGTCGCGCAACTGACCCAACTCGCGGATCTTCTGGTTCAGCTCGTCGATGTGCTGGCGGGCCAGGGCTTTCACGTCGGCGCTGGCCCGTTGGCGGTCCTGCCAGAGGGTCAGCAACTTTCCCACTTCTTCCAGCGAAAACCCCAAGTCCCGGGAGCGTTTGATGAACGCCAGCGTGTGCAGGTCATCGTCGCCATAAATGCGGTAGCCGCTGTCGGTGCGGTGGGCGGCCTTCAGCAAGCCGATGGACTCGTAATAACGAATCATCTTCGCGCTCAGGCCGCTGTGCCGCGCTGCTTGGCCGATGTTCATCGATTGTCCTCCAGGTCCTTGGGTTTCCAGGTTTTCAACAGTAACGCATTGCTCACCACGCTGACGCTGGACAGCGCCATCGCCGCGCCGGCCAGCACCGGATTGAGGAAGCCGAACGCAGCCAGCGGAATGCCGATCAGGTTATAGACGAACGCCCAGAACAGGTTTTGCCGGATCTTTGCGTAGGTCTTGCGGCTGATTTCCAGCGCGGCGGGCACCAGTCGTGGATCGCCGCGCATCAGGGTGATGCCGGCTGCGTGCATGGCAACGTCGGTGCCACCGCCCATGGCGATGCCGATGTCGGCGGCCGCCAGGGCCGGGGCGTCGTTGATGCCGTCGCCGACCATCGCCACCACGCCGGTTTTTTTCAGTTCGGCGACGGTGGCGGCTTTGTCTGCCGGCAAGACTTCGGCGTGGACATTGGTAATGCCCAGCGCTTCGGCAACCACTTTGGCACTGCCGCGGTTGTCGCCGGTCAGCAAGTGGCTGCTGATGTGGCGTGCGCTGAGCTGTTGCACAGCGTGCAGCGCGCCGGGTTTGAGGGTGTCCCCAAACGCGATCAGGCCCAGTACCTTTGGCTCGGGGCTTTGTTCGATCAACCAGGAGAGGGTGCGGCCTTCGGTTTCCCACGCAGTTGCGGAGTCGGCCAGATCCCCTGCGCTCAAACCGCTTTCTTCCAGCAGCCTGCGATTACCCAAGGCCAAACGACGGCTGTCGAGCGTTCCGGCGATGCCGCGACCGGTCAGCGATTGACTGTCGCTAACGTCGGCCACGGTCAAAACCCGTTCGGCGCAGGCGTCCAGAACCGCCTTGGCCAGCGGGTGTTCACTGCCGCGTTGCAGGGCGCCGGCCATTTGCAGCAGGGCGGCTTCGTCACCGTTAGTGGCACTCAGATGAGCGATTCGCGGCGAACCCGAGGTCAGCGTGCCGGTCTTGTCGAACACTACGGCGCTGACTTCATGAGCGCGTTCGAGCGCTTCGGCGTCCTTGATCAGAATCCCATAGCGGGCCGCGACGCCGGTGCCGGCCATGATCGCGGTCGGCGTGGCCAGCCCGAGTGCGCAAGGGCAAGCGATGACCAGCACGGCGACGGCGTTGATCAACGCGGTTTCAATCGGCGCGCCGTACAACCACCAGCCAATCAGCGTCGCCAACGCGATCAACAGAACGGTAGGCACAAATACCTGACTGACTTTATCCACCAGCTTCTGAATCGGCGCTTTGGCGGCTTGGGCGTCTTCGACCAGACGGATGATCCGCGCCAGCACGGTTTCCGCCCCCAACGCTTGAGTGCGAACCAGCAACCGGCCTTCGCCATTGATGGCACCGCCCGTGACCTTGTCACCGGGCTGCTTGGGCACCGGCAGGCTTTCGCCGCTGATCAGCGCTTCGTCGGCGTGGCTCTGGCCTTCGACCACTTCACCGTCCACCGGGAAGCGTTCGCCGGGTTTGACCATGACCAGGTCGTTGAGGCGCAAGGCGCTGATGGCAACGTCCTGCTCGCGGCCGTCGATCACCTGAATGGCGCGTTCCGGGCGCAAGGCTTCGAGGGCGCGGATGGCGCTGGCGGTCTGGCGCTTGGCACGGCTTTCCAGGTATTTGCCCAGCAACACCAAGGCAATCACCACCGCCGAGGCTTCGAAATATAGATGAGGCATGCGCCCGGCCGCCGTGGCCCATTCATAAAGACTCAAGCCATAGCCGGCGCTGGTTCCGAGGGCGACCAGCAAATCCATGTTGCCAGCCCCGGCGCGCACGGCTTTCCAGGCGGCCACATAAAAACGTGCGCCGAAAATGAACTGCACCGGCGTGGCCAGCGCGAATTGCACCCAGGCCGGGAGCATCCAGTGCACGCCAAACGGTTGCAGGAGCATTGGCAACACCAGCGGCAGGGCGAGGGCGATCGCCATGATCAACGCCCAGCGCTCACGGTGCAGGCGCTGCTGTTGCTGATCGGTTTGCGGGTGTTCGACTTCCCAGACGCTGGCGCTGTAACCGGCTTTGGTGACCGCTGCGATCAAGGTTTGCGGATCGATGTGTCCGAGCAGTTCCAGATGCGCCCGTTCGTTCGCCAGGTTGACGCTGACGCTTTTCACCCCGGGCACTTTGGCCAGCGCCCGTTCGACGCGACCGACGCAGGAAGCGCAGGTCATGCCGTCGATGCTCAACTCCAGACTTTGCTGCGGCACGCTGTAGCCGGCCTGCTGCACCGCGTCGATCAAGGCCGGCAGGCTGTCGCCGGGCGCCTGGACCCGCGCCTGCTCGGTGGCGAGGTTGACGCTGACGGCAGAAGCGCCGATGACTTTGCTCAAGGCACGCTCGACACGCCCCGCGCAACTGGCGCAGGTCATGCCGGCAATCGGCAGATCGAACGTAGTGGATTCGGACATCGGTCGCGCTCCCTGTAGAAGATGTCTACAGGATCAACCTTGCCATGCTGGCAAGGTCAAGCGCCATGTCTCAGATCAAAAGACCTGATCGTTCCCACGCTCTGTGTGGAAATGCAGCCGGGACGCTCCGCGTCCCATTTAAAAGCCCAACGCAGAGCGTCCGTTGAAGTGTTTCCCGCCGCAGAGCATGGGAACGATCGGTGTGGCGATTAGTAGTCGAGAGCGGTGGGCTTCAGGTACATCCCTTCCTGCGTCATCGCAATCCGGAACTTCAACACGTCCCCGGCCTTGAGCGTGATGTTCTGCGAACCCGGTGCGAGCATGCCCGGGTTGCAACCCGGTGCCTGGCCCGGCAACAGTTTGAGGCGCAGGGACACAGTGCCCGGCGGCAGGTTGAACGAGGTGCTTTGTTCCTGGAACAGCCGCGCCGACAGTTGGTCCTGGATGTAGACGCCGATCTCGCAGGAGGTCGCGACTTCGAGGCGCTCGCGAGAAATGATCAGTACGCCATAGTCCTCCCCGGCGGCTTGAACCGAAGGTGTCGCGGCAAATAGGCTGAGGAAGCCAAACAGGCTGAGAGCTGACCAGCGCATGGCTGAATCTCCTGAAGTCGAGTCATTGATGCACGCAGCTTGGCCGAGCGCGACACCGATTGCCAGCCCGGCAGATTTCGGCAGAACTTGACCTTGCCATGGTGGCAAGCCCGAGACTGCTCGCAACCTCATAAAAGGAGCCACACCATGCAAGTGTTCAACGTTCAAGGCATGTCCTGCGGTCACTGCGTCAAAGCCATTACCCAGGCGCTGCAAGCCAAGGATCCGGCGGCCAGCGTGCGGGTCGATCTGGCAGCCGGGGAAGTCGGTGTGGAAAGCGCGCTGACGACCGAGCAAGTGATCGCAGCGATCACGGAAGAAGGCTACGACGCCAAACTCGCTTAAGCCCAGGCACAATCCCCTGTAGGAGCGAGCCTGCTCGCGATAGCGGTGTGTCATTCAGCGTTGATGTTGACTGGCACTGCGCTATCGCGAGCAGGCTCGCTCCTGCAGGTTTTATATTTATTCAATGATATTTAATAGTTAGCGAGCTATCGGAATGTTCAAGGCGTCCATGCGCGGCTAGACTGTCGGGCTGCAGACCCATGCCCAACTGGATGCCTGATGAACTTCCGTACCATTTTGATTCTTGGCGCCCTGAGCGCTTTCGGTCCGCTGGCAATCGATTTCTATCTGCCGGCGTTCCCGGCGATGGCACTCGCGTTCGGTACCGATGAGAAACACGTCCAGCTGACCCTGGCCGCGTACTTCCTGGGCCTGTCCCTGGGTCAACTGGCATACGGACCGGTGGCGGATCGCTTCGGGCGAAGGATTCCGTTGCTGACAGGCGTCGGGTTGTTCACCGCGGCGTCCCTGGCCTGCGCGTTTGCGCCAAATCTGGAATGGTTGATCGGCGCGCGATTCATCCAGGCCCTTGGTGGTTGCGCCGGGATGGTGATCGCCCGTGCGGTGGTCAGTGACAAATGCGATGCGGTGGGCTCGGCGAAAGTCTTTTCGCAACTGATGCTGGTGATGGGCCTGGCACCGATTCTCGCGCCCATGCTCGGTGGACTGCTGGTCAACACCACCGGCTGGCAGTCGATCTTCCTGGTGCTGACCGGATTCAGTGCGCTGGCAGGGCTGGCCGTGGCAATCGGGTTGCCGGAAAGCCTGCCGGCCCACGTACCGCGTCAACCGCTGTCGGGGGCGTTGCGTCAGTACGGTCGGCTATTGTCGGATCCGGTCTATCTCGGCCACGCCTTGACTGGCGGTATCGCCATTGCCGGGATGTTTGCCTACATCGCCGGTTCGCCGTTCGTCTTCATCAAACTCTACGGGGTCCCGGCCGAGCATTTCGGCTGGCTGTTCGGGACCAACGCGGCGGGTTTCATTCTGGTGGCGCAGGTCAACGCACGACTGCTGGCCAAGCGTGGCCCTGCATTTCTGCTGGTGCGTACCGTGTGGATTTACCTGGGGGCGGGCCTGACGCTGCTCGCCGTCAGTGCGCTGCACACCGAACAGTTATGGCCGCTGCTGATTCCGCTGTTTATCTGCATCGCCAGCCTCGGTTGCATCCTCCCCAATGCCTCGGCCTGCGCCATGAACGGGCAGGGCGCTCGCGCCGGCAGTGCGTCGGCGATGCTCGGGTGCCTGCAATTCAGCGTCGCCGCCGGAGCGGCTGCATTGGTCGGTGTTTTACACGATGGCAGCGCCGTGCCGATGGCCATGGTCATCAGCCTGTGCGGGATTCTGGTGGTGAGCGCGGCGATGCTCACCCGGCGTTTGCAAAATGCCCGGGCATTGGCGCAAACCCAGGTCTGAGGGCGGACTCAGCCAGCGGCGCGCTGTTGTTGGTGGTCGGGAATTTGATGGGGCGCGAGCAATCGCGCTTCAAGGGTCTTGGTGAAGGCTAGCGCTTCAGCTTCGCTGCGGAACGTAACAGCGTGTTGGTCCAGACGAACCTGCCACTGGGATTTAGCCACTTCTTTAATCAGGATCTTCATTGCTGAACTCTCCTCTCTTAAAAGATGTTGCGTAAAAGATTGCATCGCAGAGGTTTCGATTGTAGACCCGAATACGATCGTAATTGTGACATGGGTCAATTCTCGGACTGACGGTGTCGTCCATCCGGACGACACTTGTCTCAATCTGTTTCAGAACCCTTCGAGCACAATCTTGCCCTTGGCCTTGCCGCTTTCCAGCAGCTCATGGGCGCGTCGCAGGTTGGCCGCGTTGATAGTCCCGAAGTGCTCGCCGACCGTGGTTTTCAGCGTCCCGGTGTCGATCAGCCCGGCCACGCGGTTGAGCAAGTTGTGCTGCTCGATCATGTCCGCCGTTTCGAACAGCGAGCGGGTGTACATGAATTCCCAGTGCAGCGACAGGCTCTTGCGCTTGAGCTTGGTCACGTCCAGCGCTTTCGGATCATCGATCAGCGCCAGTTTGCCTTGTGGCGCCAATGCCTCGACCAATTGATCCAGGTGATGATCGGTCTGGGTCAGGCTGGCGACGTGGGTCACATTGTCCACGCCGGCACGTTTGAGTTCTTCACTCAAAGGCTGGCTGTGATCAATCACCAGATCGGCGCCCAGTTCGCGTACCCAGCTCTGGGTTTGCGCACGGGAAGCGGTGCCGATGACCTTCAGCCCGGTGAGTTGGCTGGCCAGTTGCGTGAGGATCGAACCCACACCGCCCGCCGCGCCGACGATCAGCAGGCTCTGGCCTTCATCGGTTTTACCTTCGCGCACTTGCAGGCGTTCGAAGAGCAATTCCCAGGCGGTGATGGCGGTCAGCGGCAGTGCGGCGGCTTCGGCGAAACCGAGGGTTTTCGGCATATGGCCGACGATGCGTTCATCCACCACGTGCAATTCGCTATTGCCCCCCGCACGGGCGATAGAGCCCGCGTAAAACACCTTGTCGCCAGCCTTGAACAGCGTGACTTCGCTGCCGACAGCCTTGACCACACCGGCCACGTCCCAACCCAGCACTTTCGCCGCGCCGCCTTCAGGCTGGACGTTCTGGCGGACCTTGGTGTCGACCGGGTTCACCGAGATGGCTTTGACTTCCACCAACAGGTCGCGCGGACCGGCAACCGGTTCTGGCAGTTCGATGTCTTGCAGGGCATTGGCGTCGATGATCGGCAACGAGGTGTAGTAGGCGATGGCTTTCATGTGGGGCTCCTGAACAGTAATAGATGAAGGGATCAAGCCACGGTGCGCAGGCGCTTGAGGTCGAAGTGCTCGAGAAAGTCGCCGGCCTTGGCGCGGAAGTTCTGTACATGGGCGCTGGCGTCATGGGCTTGCAGGGCTTCGTCACTGCTCCAGTGTTCAATCATGTAGAACGCCAGTGGATTGGCCAGGTCCTGATGCAAATCGTATTGGCCGCAACCGGCCTCGGCGCGGGTCGGTTCCACCAGCGCACGCAGGTGTTGTTCGAGGGCGTCTTGCTGGCCGGGTTTGGCAATGAGGGTGGCAATGGCGGTGAAAGGCTGGGACATGGTCGCTCCGCAAACAGGTTGATTTCGATGGGACAGATGATTGGCTATTTCTCTGCAAGATAAAACCCGCTAAAAGAGCAGTCTCTTTCAATATTTTTTTGATAATCGGGGCTGAAATGCTGCGTTTCGATGACTTGCAGTTATTTGTCCGGGCTGCGGACCTGGGGAGTCTGTCGGCGGCGGCTCGGGTGATGGACATGTCGGCGGCGGTGGCCAGTGCGGCGTTGAAGCGCATCGAACAGCAACTCGGCGCGCGCTTGTTGGCGCGCTCCACCCGCAGTTTGCGTCTGACCGCCGAAGGTGAGGGCTTTCTGGAATATGCCCGGGCCGCCCTGAGCAATCTCGACGAGGGTCGTCGCTTATTGGCCAGCGGTCAGGATCAGGTCAGCGGGATTCTGCAGTTGTCGGCACCGTCGGACTTTGGCCGCAACCTGTTGCTGCCGTGGCTCGACGAGTTCCAGCGCGAGCACCCTAAACTGACCGTGCGCCTGTTGCTGGGGGACCGCATCGCCGACCTGTTCCGCCAACCGGTGGACATTGCCCTGCGTTACGGCGAGCCGGAAGACTCAAGCCTGGTGGCACTGCCCATCGCGGCGCAGAACCGCCGAGTGCTCTGCGCCGCGCCGAGTTATCTGGCGAGGCACGGCGAGCCGCGGCATCTGGAACAACTGGCGCAGCACAATTGTTTGTTGTTCATGCTCGGTAGCCGGGTCCATGACCATTGGAGTTTCCACGACGGCAAACGCGAAGTCGGGCTGACCGTCAGCGGCGATCGCTTCAGTGACGACGCCGATGTCGTGCGGCTGTGGGCAGTGGCGGGGGCCGGGATTGCTTACAAGTCCTGGCTCGATGTCGCGGCCGATGTGCTCGCCGGCCGGTTGAAAGTGCTGATGCCGGAGTTGCTCTGTGAGCGCGCACCGCTGAATTTGCTGTGCGCCCATCGCGCACAATTGAGTAAGCCGGTGAACCTTCTACGGGAAATGCTTGCCAGCCGATGCGCTCTTTTAGGCAGTCAATTTCCGACAATATCGGGCATCGATCATTAGTCGCAGGCAAATAGCGAAATTTCTGTCAGGAACTATCACCACCCGCGCTTTCCCAAGGGCAGGAACCGGCGGTTAACCCGCTTATACTAGCGCCCGCCTCATGTACGCACCGTCGATCTCGCAATGGCGATGGCCTAACGGTCAAGCATCCGACCTTCGGCGCACCTGCGAAGCGATGGCATGGGGGAGAAGGGGCTTTGCCCGGCTTATGGCGGTTTCCGCGTCTTGGCCGACGACACATTACTGGTCAAGATGTCTCTGAGCAGCAGACGAAACGATTCAACAGGGAGTGAATACATGGAACATGCACCTTGCATCAGCCAGATCGCCACGTTGCTGGCTGACCCCAAGCGCAGCGCAATGATGTGGGCCTTGATGGATGGCTCGGCGCGGCAGACCGAAGAGCTGGCGCTATTGGCCGGCCTGTCACCGTCTTCGGCCAGTGCACACCTGGGGCGTTTGTCCGCCGGAGGTCTGTTGAAAGTCGAAATCCGTGGGCGCAAACGCTTTTTCCGCCTGGCCGCGCCTGAAGTGGGCGCGGCAATCGAAGCACTGGCCAGCGCGACGCTGGCCAGCACGCCGCAACCCGTCCCGGACGTCTTCAAACGCACCAGCCCCATTGCCAAACCTCAGGCGGCGCCATCGTCGTTGTTGCGGGCCCGACTGTGCGACGACCATTTGGGAGGCACCCTGGCCGCCGATCTTTACCAGCGGTTGCTGGATGCCGGCTGGATCGAGCAGTTCGAACAGCGCGTCATGATCACCCACAAGGGTTCCACACAACTGGCCTCGCGCGGGGTGTTCATCCAGGCCCTGGCTCATCGCAACAGTCGAGTGGCCTGTGCGTGTCCCGACTGGAGCGAAAGACGCCCGCACATGGGCGGTTCGCTGGGCGCTGCATTGTTGCAGCTGTTCATGCAGTCCGGCTGGCTGAGCCTGCCCAATGATTCGCGCGCCTTGCAGATCACGGCCGCGGGGCAGCGGGAGATCCATCGATTCGCCAAGGAAACCGAGCTGGAAATGGCGCTTTAGAGCTGTTTGATTGACTGAATCGCTAGCTGGCTGAACACAGAGCCTGTGGGAGTGAGCCTGCAACAAAGACTCTCCCACAGGGGGGCTGCGCTAAGGCTTATGGTTTTACCAACCGCGCATCCAGGCTGTTTTGCGCCAAACGCTTGGCCTGATCCTGGGTCATGCCCAGGTCGGTGTACAGCGCATGGAAGTTCTCGGTCACATACCCGCCAAAGTACGCCGGGTCATCCGAGTTCACGGTCACTTTCACGCCACGCTCAAGCATGTCGAGGATGTTGTGCTGGGACATGTGATCGAACACCCGGAGCTTGGTGTTGGACAGCGGGCACACGGTCAGCGGGATCTGCTCGTCGATGATCCGCTGCATCAAACGCTCGTCTTCGATGGCGCGCACGCCATGGTCGATGCGCTGGATTTTCAGCAGGTCGATGGCTTCCCAGATGTACTCAGGCGGGCCTTCTTCACCGGCGTGGGCGACGGTCAGGAAGCCTTCGTGGCGGGCACGATCAAACACACGCTGGAACTTGCTCGGCGGGTGGCCCATCTCCGAGCTGTCCAGGCCCACGGCCACAAACGCTTCGCGAAACGGCAGCGCCTGGTCGAGGGTTTTCTGCGCTTCGTCTTCGCTCAGGTGGCGCAGGAAGCTCAGGATCAAACCGCTGGTGATGCCCAGTTGCTGCTCGCCATCCTTGAGCGCCGCCGCGATGCCGTTGAGCACCACTTCAAACGGGATGCCACGGTCGGTGTGGGTCTGCGGGTCGAAGAACGGTTCGGTGTGAATCACGTTCTGCGCCTTGCAACGCAACAGGTAGGCCCAGGTCAGGTCGTAGAAATCCTGCGAGGTGCGCAACACGTCGGCGCCCTGGTAATACAGGTCGAGAAACTCTTGCAGGTTGTTGAAGGCATACGCCTTGCGCAGGGTTTCTACATCGCTCCAGGGCAGGGCGATCTTGTTGCGTTCGGCCAGGGCGAACAGCAACTCGGGCTCCAGCGAACCCTCGAGGTGCAGGTGCAGTTCTGCCTTGGGCAGGGCGTTCAGCCAGTCGTACATAGTCTTTTCTCATCAGGTGCAGATGGCGAGCATTCTACAGATGCCCGTAGAAACAATTAGCAAAACCTGACCAGCCGGTTCATCACACCACCGTCTGTTCCCGTCGATAGGCGTAGGTCTCGGCGAAGCGCGAGAGCAGGAATTCAGCGCAGGTAGTGGCCGGGTACTTCGCCGGGTGCGATTCGTCCTGGCAACCGGGCAGGCATTCAATGGGCGTATCGGGGTGTGGTTCGGCGAAGAATGGCATCGAGTAACGATCGACGCCCAGCGGGCTGATCACCCGGTGCGGCGTCGACAGGTAACGGTCATTGCTCCAGTGGGCCATCATGTCGCCGAGGTTGACCACGAACGTGCCTTCGATCGGCGGCGCGTCGATCCATTCGCCTTTGACGTTGCGCACTTGCAGGCCACCGGCGGCGTCCTGGTACAGCAGGGTAATGCAGCCGTAATCGGTGTGGGCGCCGGCGCCTTGCTGCTCCTCGGAGCTGGCGGTATGGCGCGGCGGATAATGGATCATCCGCAGCACGCTGACCGGTTCATTGAAGCGCGTGTCGAAGAAGTCGCGCTCGATGTTCAGCGCCAGGGTCATGGCACGCAGCAGGGTTTGGGCGAGGGCCTGCATGTCGATGTAATGTTGTTCCATCAGCACTTCCCAGCCGGGCATCGAGGGATGGCGGTTGGGACCGCGCAGCGGTTTTTCCGCCAGTACTTGCGGGTGGTCGGCCGGCAGGTGCAGGCCCATGTCGAAGGTTTCTTTCAGGTCGCTGGGTTTGCTCGGGTCGAGTTGCTCGGTGGCAATGGCACCGTAGCCGCGATGGTGGCGAGTCTGGGTGATGTCGATCTTGAGCTTTTCGGCGGTGGGCAAGGCGAAGAAGCGTTGGGCATGGTCGAGCACAGCGTGGATGCGTGACGCGGAGATCGGATGCCCCTTGATGTAGAAAAAGCCCCAGTCGCGGCAGGCGCGATCGATCTTTTCGGCAACGGACTTCCAAGCGTGTTGGTCTTCGCTGTAGAGCGGGGCAATGTCGATGATCGGGAGTTGGTTCATGCGGAATTCTCAAGAACGCTGAAAATTCATTGTAGGAGTGAGCCTGCTCGCGATCGCGGCGTGTCAGTCGACATTGATAGCGTCTGACACTCCGCCATCGCGAGCAGGCTCACTGCTACAGGGTTTTGTGTTGGGTTGGGGAGCTACTTCGGAATGTCGGCCTTCATCCCTTCAACGTAGTAGTTCATCGACGCCAGTTCCGCATTGCTTGCCGTCGCGCCCGTCGGGATTTTTTCGGTTCCGGCCTGATCCTTGATCGGCCCGGTGAACGGGTGGAAGGCGCCGCTCTTGATGTCCGCAATGATCTGCTCGGCCTCGGTTTTCACCGCCGCTGGCACCAGGTCGCTGATCGGCAGTTCAACTGTGCCTTCTTTCAAACCGCCCCAGTAATCCTGCGATTTCCAGGTCTGGTCGAGCACGCTTTGGGTCGCTTGAATGTAATGCGGCCCCCAGTCGTTGACGATCGACGTCAGCACCGCTTTCGGCCCGAAGTGCGCCATGTCCGAAGCGTAGCCCACGGCATACACGCCGCGGCGTTCGGCTGCCTGAATCGGTGCCGGGCTGTCGGTGTGCTGGAACACCACGTCGACGCCCTGGTCGATCAGTGCGTTGGCGGCGTCGGCTTCCTTGCCCGGATCGAACCACGAGTTGACCCATACCACCTTGATCTCGGTGCCTGGGTTGTATTTGTTCAGGGCCAGTTGAATAGCGTTGATGTCGCGGATCACTTCCGGGATAGGGAAGGACGCGACGTAGCCGATCTTCTTGGTCTTGGTCATCTTCGCCGCGAGGAAACCGCCGACGTAGCGACCTTCATACGTGCGCGCCAGGTAGGTGCCCAGGTTCTTGTCCTGCTTGTAGCCGGTGGCGTGTTCGAAGGTCACCTTGGGAAACTGCTTGGCGACTTTCAGGGTCGGGTTCATGTAGCCGAACGACGTGGTGAAGATCAGGTCGTAGTTGTCCTTGGCCATGTTGCGGATCACTCGCTCGGCGTCGGCACCTTCGGCGACGTTCTCCACATAGTTGGTGGTGATCTGATTGCCGAACTTCTCGGCCAGCGCCTTGCGCCCCTGTTCATGCTGATACGTCCAGCCGTGGTCACCAATCGGGCCGATATAGACGAAGCCGACTTTCAGCGGGTCGGCGGCGCTGGCGGTCAGGCTCGCGCTCAGACCAATAGCCGCGGCAACGGCGCAAAGCAGCTTCTTCAACGGACGTTTGTGCATGAATTCGAACTCCATGTTGTTGTGAGGTGGGCAGAGGCAATGCAAATTGCTGACCAACAGGACAACAAAAACGCCGAAACCGTGTAATGGCCTTCGCGGGCAAGCCTCGTTCCTACAAGAGCGACGCCAACCTGTAGGAGCGAGGCTTGCCCGCGAAGAGCCCGCAAGGCCAATAAAAGTGCACGTGTCAAACCTGCTGCCATCCACTGGTGCGCTAAGGTGTAACGAAACGTTAGCGCCGCCCCGCAGTCAGTAGCTCATCACCCTGATCGCTTCACTCGGCACAAAAGGCCCGCAATGCTCACACTCCTCAAGCAAGAAAAGTTTCTGTTGCTGGCCGTGATTGCCGCGCTCGTCGCTTATCCACTGGAACACTGGATGCTGCACAGCGGCCAGCCCATCGCGCTGACCGCTGGCCTGGTGCTGATTGCCTTCATCGTCGTCGCCTCCATGCGTGTCGCCCATCACGCCGAACTGCTCGCGGAAAAAGTCGGCGACCCTTACGGCACCATGATCCTGACCCTGGCCGCCGTGCTGGTGGAAGTGGTGATCCTGGCGATCATGATGAGTAACGAAGCCTCGCCAACCCTGGTGCGCGACACGATTTACTCGGCGGTGATGCTCGACATCAACGGCATCCTCGGCCTGGCCGCGTTGATGGGTGGGATCAAGCACGGTGAGCAGTCGTACAACGACGACTCGGCCCGCAGTTACAGCGTGATGATCCTCACCGCCATGGGCGTTTCCATGGTGGTGCCGGAGTTCATTCCCGAAGCTAACTGGAAGCTGTATTCGGCGTTCACGATTGGCGCGATGGTCGTGCTCTACACCCTGTTCCTGCGTATGCAGGTCGGGCCGCACAGTTACTTCTTCAGCTACAGCTACCCGGAAAAACGCCGCAGGAAAGTCCCGGAGGAGGAACCTGAACCGGTCAATCTGGCGCTGAGTATCGGTACGTTGGTGTTCGGCGTTGTGGTGATCGGCGCCTTGGCCGAAGTGATGTCCAAGACCCTCGACCTGGGCCTGGAAGGCACGGGTGCTCCGCCGGTGATTACGGCGATTCTGGTGGCGGCCATTTCCGCGGCGCCGGAGATCCTGACGGCATTGCGCGCGGCCTTGGCCAACCGGATGCAATCGGTGGTCAACATCGCCATGGGCGCGTCATTGTCGACGGTGATCCTGACGGTGCCGGTGATGGAAGCGATGGCGCTCTACACCGGCCAGCCGTTTCAGATGGCGATGACCCCGGTGCAGACGGTGATGATCTTCCTCACCCTGATCGTCAGCGCGATCAACCTCAACGACGGTGAAACCAATGCCATCGAAGGCATGACCCATTTTGTGTTGTTTGCGACGTTCATCATGTTGTCGCTGCTGGGCCTCTGAACACACCACAAATCCCCTGTAGGAGTGAGCCTGCTCGCGATAGCGGTGTGTCAGTCGACATTGAGGGTGTCTGACACACCGCTATCGCGAGCAGGCTCACTCCTACAGTTTGATTTGTGTTGTATCAGACGCCGGCGATTAGCTGCCGGGCCGCCTGGCTGTGATCGGCGATCAGGCCTTTGAGATCCAGCCCTTCAACCTGCCCGTCAATCACCCGCCATTTGCCACCAATCATCACCCGATCCGCGCGATCAGCACCGCACAGCAGCAACGCCGACACCGGATCATGACTGCCGGAGAAGCGCAGCTCATCGAGCTTGAACAACGCCAGATCCGCCTGCTTGCCCACCGCCAGTTCGCCGATATCGGAACGCCCCAACAAACTCGCCGAACCCTTGGTTGCCCAACCGAGAACCAGTTCCGGGGTGATCTTCTGCGCGCCATAACGTAGCCGCTGAATGTATAGCGCCTGACGGGTTTCGAGCATCATGTTCGACGCATCGTTGGACGCCGATCCATCCACGCCCAGGCCGAGCAACGCACCGGCAGCGGTCAGGTCCAGGGTCGGGCAAATGCCGGAGGCCAGGCGCATGTTCGAACTCGGGCAATGGCAAATCCCGGTGCCGGCGGCGCCGAGGCGGGCGATTTCGTCCGGGTTGAAGTGGATGCCGTGCGCGAGCCAGGTGCGCGGGCCGAGCCAGCCGACGCTGTCCAGATAATCCACGGTGCGCAGGCCGAAGCGTTGCAGGCAGAAGTCTTCTTCGTCGAGGGTTTCGGCCAGATGCGTGTGCAGACGCACGTCGAGTTTGTTCGCGAGTTCGGCGCTGGCGGACATGATTTCCGGTGTCACCGAAAACGGCGAACACGGCGCCAGGGCGATCTGGATTTGCGCACCATCACCACGCTCGTGGTACTCGGCGATCAAGCGCTGGCTGTCCGCGAGGATCACTTCGCCTTCCTGCACGGTCTGCTGCGGTGGCAGGCCGCCGTCCTTTTCACCCAGGCTCATGGACCCGCGCGTCAGCATGGCGCGCATGCCCAGTTCGCGAACGCTTTCGACTTGCACGTCGATCGCGTTTTCCAGGCCTTCCGGGAACAGGTAGTGGTGATCGGCGGCGGTGGTGCAGCCGGACAGCAGCAACTCAGCCAGCGCGACTTTCGTGGCGAGGGCGAGTTTTTCAGGGGTGAGGCGGGCCCAGACCGGGTAGAGGGTTTTCAGCCACGGGAACAACGGCTGATTGACCACCGGCGCCCAGGCGCGGGTCAGGGTTTGATAGAAGTGGTGATGGGTGTTGATCAGTCCCGGCAGGATCACATGCTCGCGGGCATCGAAGACGTGTCCGCAGGGCGCGGACGGTTGCTGGCCAGCGGCGAGCACTTCGACGATCACGCCGTCTTGCACCACCAGGCCGCCACGGGCATCGAGGTCATTGGCAGTGAAAATGGCGAGGGGATTTTTTAGCCAGGTACGGGTCGCAGGCATGTTGGCCGGCTCCTCTGAAAGTGGGGTTCAGGTTAGCCAGCTCAGTGATTACCCTGTCTGCTGATCCAGGGTCGCCGCGGGGACGAGGTGCGGAGTTTCAAACAAAACCGCCTGGCCGGCAAGTCCTGCCCGACCAGACGACGCAAACCTTATGTGGAATGAAATCCTGTAGGCGCGAGGGTGGTGTTTACCAGGGAATGGTTTCGCCTCTGTAGTTCACGAAGTGATGTCCACCCTTGCCGGTGTACGCATTCACCTGATCGACCAACCCGCGCGTACTGGTTTCCACGTCGATATCGGCGCCTTCACCGCCCATGTCGGTCTTCACCCAACCCGGATGCAACGACAGCACGGTGAGTTTCTGCTCGCCCAGTTGCGTAACGAAGCTGTTGGTCATGGAATTCAGCGCCGCTTTACTGGCCTTGTACAACGCCAGCTCCGGCGCGTCCGGCATGGTCACGCTGCCCAGCACCGAGCTCATGAACGCCAGCACGCCGGTCTCCGGGCGAATCTGCCCGGCAAAACGTTGTGCCAGGTTGATCGGCGCCACGGCGTTGGTGAAGAACAATTGACCGACCTCGGCCAACGTCGCGCCGCCCGGCGTCTGAACGTCCGGCCCCTTGACCCCGGCATTCACGAATAGCAAATCGAACACTTCACCCTTGAGCTGTTGGCTCAGGGCGATGACCGCCTGCTGATCGTCCATGTCGAGCTTCTCGATCCGCACCTTGCCCAACGCCTGCAGCGCCTCGGCGTTCTGCGGGTTGCGCACGGTGGCGGTGACTTGCCAGCCGTCGGCCAGCAGGGTTTTCACCAGGCCGAGGCCCAGGCCCCGGGAGGCACCGATGATGAGTGCGGTTTTTGCCTTGGACATGAGTGGCTTCCTTGATAAATGAGGATCATGGGCTCAGTGGACAACGCTGACCGAGCCGTTGTTGCAACTCGTGGCGCAATGCACCGAGTTCGTCCATACGGGTTTCAATCAGCTTGAGTTTGTCTTGCAGCAACTGCGTGACGGCGCTGTCAGGATCCGGCGATTGCCATATCGTGGCGACGCTGTTGCCGATCTCGCCGAGGGTAAAGCCCAACCGTTGAGCTGTCTTGATGTACAACACCAGTTGCACCATGTCTGGCGGGTAGTCGCGATAGCCGTTGGCACTGCGTTGTGCGGCGATCAGTCCGCGCTGCTCGTAGAAGCGCAGCGTGTCGCGGCTGACGGCGCTGGCCTGGGCTAATTCACCGATGCGCATCATGACGTCTCAAGAGGGGCTTGACCCTGGAGCATACTCCAGGCTTTAGCCTTGTTGCTCCCTGAATTTATGGAGCAAGGCCGATGTGGACTTCAACGCAATATCGCCGGGTGGTGCGGGGCAGCGCCTGGTATGACTTGATCGTGACGGCAGCGTTTATCACGCCGTGGAGTTTTGCCGCGTTGCACGGGGTGTTGTTGAGTGTGAGTCAGGCGTTCGATTTGCCGGGCGATTTGCCGCCGTTCGCGCCGATGCACATGTTGATGGCGAATCTGCTGGGGTCGATTGTGTGCGTGTGGGCGGTGCTGCGGATTCGTGATCCGCAGCAGGTGTTTGGTCGGTATGACGCGGTGGGGCGGTTTCTGTTTTCGGCTTGGCAGCTTTATGCCTTGGTCCATGGCGCCAGTTCGCTGTTGGTGATTTTTCTGGTCTTTGAATTGGCGTGGGGCGTGGCTCAAGTGTTGCCGGTTCGACAGCCTTCGCGGGCAAGTCGGATCGCCGCGCCGCTCGCTCCTACAGGTCCAGTGCCGATTTCAGCGATTGCGCAAAACCTGTAGGAGCGAGGCTTGCCCGCGAAGAGGCCGGCCGGGTCAACCTTAATGCCCCGCCTGCCACGGCTGCCCCAACGACACCGGCGCATACAACCGTGTGCGCACCGCGTCCCGCGACAACAGCACCAACACCACAATGGTCGCGACATACGGCAACATCGCCAACAGGCTCGACGGAATCGCCAGCCCCAACCCCTGCGCCACCAGGTGCAGGATGCTCGCGAGCCCGAACAGGTACGCCCCCAGCAGCAATCGCCACACTCGCCAACTGGCAAACACCACCAGCGCCAAGGCAATCCAGCCACGGCCGGCACTCATGTTTTCCGCCCACATCGGCGTATAGGCCAGGGACAAATAAGCCCCCGCCAAACCGGCCATCGCGCCGCCAAACAGCACCGCCAGTGCACGCACACCCAACACCGGCAAGCCCATGGCACTGGCCGCCTCCGGGCTTTCCCCGACCGCTTGTAAGATCAGCCCGACGCGACTTTTCAGAATCACCCACGCCACCAGCGCAAACAACGCGAACGACAGGTACACCAGCAGATCCTGGGCGAACAGCATTCGCCCGATCAAAGGGATTTCACTCAGGTAAGGAATCGCCACCGGCTCAAAACCGGCCAGCGGTTTACCGACCCACGCCGCGCCAACAAACGTCGACAGGCCCACGCCGAAAATCGTCAGCGCCAATCCGGTGGCCACCTGATTGGCATTGAACACCAGCGCCACCAGCGCAAACAGCGACGACAACAGCATCCCGGCGAGCATCGCCAGCAACACGCCAAGCCACAGGTTGCCGCTGTTCAGGGCGACGATAAAACCGATCACTGCGCCAAACAGCATCATGCCTTCCTGACCCAGATTCAGGACGCCGCTTTTCTCACAGATCAATTCGCCCAGGGCCACCAACAGCAACGGCGTGCCGCAACGGACCATGGCGTAGAAAATATTGCTCAGCAGATCGATATCCATCACAGCGCTCCGGCGTGTGCAGCGGTGGCTTGTGTGCGGCGAGTCCAGCGCAGGTTCAAACGCGGTCGGTAAAGAATCAGCACGTCACTGGCCAACAGGAAAAACAGCATCATTCCCTGGAACAACTGGGTGATGGCTTGCGGCAGGTTCATGCTCATCTGCGCGCTCTCGCCGCCGATGTACAGCAACGCCATCAGCAGGCTGGAAAACAGAATGCCGATGGGGTTGAGCCGCCCTAGAAACGCCACCGTGATAGCGGCATAGCCATAACCCGGCGAGACCTGCGGCACCAGTTGGCCGATCGGCCCGGTGACTTCGCTCACTCCGGCCAGCCCTGCCAATCCGCCGCTGATCAACAGCGCCAGCCAGATCAGCCGCTTCTCGCGAAACCCGACGAAACCCGCCGCGCGCTTGTCCAGCCCGAGCACTTTTATCTGGAAACCGACAAAGCTTTTCTGCAGCAAAACCCAGACCGCCACCAACGCGAGCAGGGCGAAATACACCCCGGCGTGAACCCGGCCGTCTTCCATCAACAGCGGCAAACGGCTGGCATCGCCGAACATCGCCGACTCCGGAAAGTTGAACCCGGCCGGGTCCTTCAACGGCCCATGCACGCAGAACAGCAGCAGGTTCAGCGCGATGTAATTGAGCATGATGCTGGTGAGGATTTCGTTGGCATTGAAACGCGTGCGCAACCACGCCGTCAGCCCGCCCCACGCGGCACCGGCCAACGTGCCGACCAGCAGGATCAGCACCAGCGCCCAGCGACTTTGCATATTGATGATATTCACCGCCAGCGCACTGCCGGCCAGGGCGCCGAGCAGCAATTGGCCTTCGGCGCCGATGTTCCAGATCCGCGCCTGATACGCCACGGCCAGCCCCAGCGCGCAGAGCAAAATAGGCAACGCTTTGACCAACAGTTCGGAGACACCATACAAGTCGCTGACCGGCGCAATCAGCAGGGTGTGCAGCGTGAGCAGCGGGTCATGACCCAACGCAATAAACAACAGCGAGCCGCAGCCCAAAGTCAGGGCCGCGGCCAGCAACGGCGAGCACCACAGCATCAGGCGCGATTGCTGGCCACGGGGTTCGAGAGAAAGCAGCATGTGAAACTCCGTTAAACCGTTGCGGATGCGAGTGTTTGAGGGGCGTCGAACTGGCCGGCCATCCAGCCGCCGACATCGATCAGGCGCGTGTCGACCGTGGCCCTGAGCGGCGACAGGCGTCCGCTGCACAAGGCACCGAGCCGGTCGCTGATCTGGAACAATTCGTCGAGGTCTTCGCTGATCACCAGGATCGCCGCACCGGCATCGCGCAAGGCAATCAACGCTCGGTGAATGGTGGCGGCGGCGCCGACGTCAACGCCCCAGGTCGGGTGCGCGGCCACCAGCAATTTCGGTTGCTGAAGGATCTCGCGGCCGAGGATGAACTTCTGCAAATTGCCGCCGGACAAGCTGCGGGCCGGCGCTTGGGTATCGGGTGTTTTCACGCCAAAACGGCGGATGATTTCTGCCGCCAAGGCTTCGACCTTGGCCCTCTGAATCAGGCCGTTGCTGACCAGCCCTTGTTGAAACGCGGTGAGCAGGGCGTTGTTGGCGAGGCTCAGTTCGGGCACCGCGCCGTGGCCCAAACGCTCGGCGGGAACGAACGCGAGGCCGAGGTGGCGTCGCGCATCAGGCCGCAAATCGGCGACGGGCTGCCCGCCGAAACGGATCGTCCCGTTATCGTTTCGGCTCAACCGTTCTTCACCACTGAGCAGGGCCAGCAATTCATCCTGACCATTGCCTGCAACACCGGCGATTCCGACGATCTCGCCGCTGCGCACTTCGAGACCAATGTCCGTCAGGGAGCAGCCGAACGGGTCCGGGTTGTGCCACGACAATCCGCTCACATTCAAAAACGAGTCACCGCCGATCACCTTCGGATAATCGGTAATCAGCTCGGCGGCTTCCCCCACCATCAACCTCGCCAATTGCTGATCCGAACACTCGGACGGCACGCAATGCCCGGCCACCCGACCGCCGCGCAGCACCGTAGCGCTGTGACATAACGCGCGCACTTCACCGAGCTTGTGGCTGATAAACAGAATGCTGCATCCCTCGGTCGCGAGCCGGCGCAGGGTGATGAAGAGGTCGTCAGCCTCCTGCGGCGTAAGCACGGAAGTCGGCTCATCGAGAATCAGCAGGCGGATGTCCTGCATCAGGCAACGAACGATTTCCACCCGTTGCCGCTCGCCGATCGACAGGCTATGGACAAGGCGCTCCGGTTCCAGCGCCATGCCGTAGCGTCGGGAGACTTCACGAATTTTTGGCTCAAGCTGCTTCGGCGTGCCGGACGCCGCACCCATTGCTAGGGCAATGTTCTGCGCCACGCTTAGGGTTTCGAACAGCGAGAAGTGCTGGAACACCATGCCGATCCCCAGTGCGCGAGCCTGCGCTGGATTGCGCATGTTCACGCGGCCGTCCTGCCAGATCATTTCCCCGGAATCGGCGTGTGTGACGCCATAGATGATCTTCATCAACGTACTTTTGCCCGCGCCGTTTTCGCCGAGCAGGGCGTGGATTTCACCGGGAGCAATGCTCAGGTCGATGGCGTCGTTGGCCAGGCAGCCGGGGTAACGTTTGCTGATTTTGCGCAGTTGCAGTCGAGGCGTTTGATCGGGGATCGGCACGGGGTTGGGCATGACAGGCTCGGGTCGATAGGAGTTATGCCTGTGGATAAAGCAATTTCCTGGCCATTGAGTCAGGAAAACCGAAAATCCTTGCTGGCAAAGGCATTGAGGGCGCGGCCTCGCCATCTTTTGATCGTCGATCAAGCACTACTTAGGGGCAAAGTGCTTGATCAGGCTCTGATTTTGCCCGTCGGGTATTGATCAAAAAACGAGCAACACACCGCAACCTATGCCGGATATAGGGCAGAGCCAGTCATGAACGGGTTATCCACAGGTTGTTCCACAGTATTTGTGCGCAAGCCGAAAGCACGGGCATAAGCACTGTGCGGCTATCTTCTAAAGGTGATAACCGACGCTAACTGTTTGTTTTTTCGTGAAATTAGTGGTTTGTATGGAAAGTTGGACGAAAAATGAGCAAAGCCCGCAAAGCCGCATGACAGAAGGGTTACAGCAGGATGTGCTCAGGTTATCCACAGCCGGGTGCACAGCAGATGTGGGCATCTGAACAGGCTCGATAAAAGGGCGGTGAACGGTGTTGGTGCGATCAGTGCTGCAACACAATGCGCCCGCGACTCAGGTCGGCGAGCTGAGTTTGCAGGGTTGTGATGTGCTCTTTGCCGATCGCCAATTGCAAGTCCACGCCGTTGGCGGTGAAGGTTTCTTCCACCACCAAACCACCCGATTCAGCGACGCGCAGTTTCACCAGCGCCAACTCACCAAAGGCACAGGTACAGCTCACCGGCACCCGACTGATCAGCTCGACTTTCGCCGCGCCTTGCAGGCACTTGTTGGCGCCACCGCCATAGGCCCGGGCGAGGCCGCCGGTGCCCAATTGAATGCCGCCGTACCAACGAATCACCAGCACTGCGACCTGATCGCAATCCTGCGCTTCGATGGCCGCCAGAATCGGTCGTCCTGCGGTGCCGCCCGGTTCGCCATCGTCATTGCTGCGGTATTGGTCGCCGAGCTTCCAGGCCCAGCAGTTGTGCGAGGCATTCAAGTCGCTGTGCTGATCGATGAACGCCTGGGCGTCGGCAGGGCTTACGATCGACGTGGCGAAAGTGATGAAACGGCTTTTGCGAATCTCTTCGCGGTATTCGCAAAAACCGCTGAGGGTAAAAGGCATAAGTGTCTTAGATAGCTGGCGTGAGGCCGCAGCCCTTGAGGATGATGCGGATCAGGTTGTTGCCGGCGTCTTCCATGTCTTGCTTGGTCAGCTTGGTGCGGCCGCTGACACGGCAGATTTGGGTGGCGAAGTCGGCGTAATGCTGGGTACTGCCCCACAGCAGGAAGATCAGGTTTACCGGGTCGACCGGGTCCATCTTGCCGGCGTCGATCCACGCCTGGAACACCGCCGCGCGGCCCTGGAACCAGGCGCGATAGTCCTGATTGAAATACTCGGTCAGGCATTCGCCGCCACTGATCACTTCCATGGCGAAGATCCGCGAGGCTTGCGGCTGGCGACGGGAGAATTCCATTTTGGCGCGGATATAACGCGTCAGCGCTTCGGCCGGATCATCCTCGGCAGTCAAGGTATTAAAGGTGCTGTCCCATAACTCAAGGATGTTGCTCAACACCGCCACGTACAAACCGAGTTTGTTGGTGAAGTAATAATGCAGGTTCGCCTTGGGCAACCCGGCATTCAAGGCGATGGTGTTCATGCTGGTGCCTTTGAAACCGTGACGGGCAAATTCGTCTTCGGCGGCTTTGATGATGGTCTCTTCGTTCTTCTGACGAATGCGGCTGGCGGGTTTGCCGCCGTGAGCGGGGACTTCAAAGGTCATAGGCACTTCCGGACAAGTGGATGGGTGTAGCCACTGCGTTGATAGCGCACCCACAAGCTCCAGACAAGTCCTGACGCAATAAAACCTGAACACCACAATTCCTGTAGGCGCAGTGCTTGCTCGCAAAAGCGATGTGTCAGTCGACATTAATGTAGCTGACACACAGCCTTCGCGAGCAAGCTTCGCTCCTGCAGGCTTTCGCCACTTTCAACGTGTCGCGGCCAGGCTTTCGAGGAAGCTTTCCAGCACCAAATGTGGGCGCCGGCCCTTGCGCGTGACCGATGCGAGGCTCAGGTCATAAAAGCGCACGTTGGGTTTCAGCGCCCGCAATCGACCTTGCTGCACCCAGAGGCTGGCGTAATGGTCCGGCAGGTAGCCGATGAAGCGTCCGGTCAGGATCAGGAAGGCCATGCCCTCACGGTCCGAGGCACTGGCGGTGCAATTGAGCGCCTGGTAATGGGCCTGGATTTCCGCGGGCAAACGGAAAGTCGGCGCGATGGCGTCCTGGCTATTGAGGCGCTCGTCATCCAGTTGTTTATCGTCGACATAAAACAACGGATGACCGACTGCGCAATACAGCAGCGAGCGTTCGCTATAAAGCGGCTGATATTCCAGCCCCGACAGCGCGCTGGCCTGCGGCACCACGCCGACATGCAATCGACCGTCGAGCACCCCTTGTTCAACTTCATTTGGCGCGATCATGCGGATCTGAATCTGCACGTCCGGCCCGCGTTCCTTCAGCTGTGCCAGCGCATGGGTGATGCGCATGTGGGGCAGGGTGACCAGGTTGTCGGTCAGGCCTATGGTCAATTCGCCGCGCAAGTGTTGGTGCAGGCCGTTGACCTCAGTGCGAAAACTTTCCAGCGCACTTAATAGCTGCAAGGCCGATTGATAGACCTCGCGACCTTCCTCGGTCAGGGAAAATCCGGCGCGACCGCGTTGGCATAAACGCAGGCCGAGGCGCTGTTCCAGATCGCTCATCTGCTGGCTGATGGCCGAGCGGCCGATCCCCAATACCGACTCTGCCGCAGAAAAGCCTCCGCACTCCACCACACTGCGAAAGATCCGAAGCAGGCGGATATCAAAGTCACTGACTTGCGCCAGCGGATCGGGGCGACGGCTGCTCATGCTTTAATTACTCAAAGTTTAGTGGATGGCTGACTGAACGTTAGAAGAGTTGGATTTCACCGACTTTATCCTCGTGGCAATTTAGCTGCAAGAACGCTTTTGATCTCTATGCCGCTTATTGCCCTGCGAGGTTTTGCCCATGAACTTGCCCGAAAACGCCCGATCTCCTTTGGCCAGCCAGCTCAAGCTCGATGCCCACTGGATGCCCTACACCGCCAACCGTAATTTCCAGCGCGATCCACGACTGATCGTTGCTGCTGAGGGCAGTTGGTTGACGGACGACAAGGGGCGCAAGGTCTACGATTCGCTGTCGGGTCTGTGGACCTGCGGCGCCGGGCACACTCGCAAGGAAATCCAGGAAGCGGTTGCCAAGCAGTTGGGCACCCTCGATTACTCGCCAGGCTTCCAATACGGCCATCCGTTGTCGTTTCAACTGGCCGAGAAAATCACCGATCTGACGCCGGGCAATCTGAATCACGTGTTCTTCACTGACTCGGGCTCCGAGTGCGCTGACACGGCGGTGAAGATGGTGCGTGCTTACTGGCGTCTGAAAGGCCAGGCCACCAAGACCAAAATGATCGGTCGTGCCCGTGGCTATCACGGTGTGAACATCGCCGGCACCAGCCTCGGTGGCGTGAACGGCAACCGCAAAATGTTCGGTCAGGCGATGATGGACGTCGATCACCTGCCGCACACCTTGCTGGCGAGCAATGCCTATTCCCGTGGTATGCCGACGGAGGGCGGTATCGCCTTGGCCGATGAACTGCTCAAGCTGATCGAGCTGCATGACGCTTCGAACATAGCCGCCGTATTCGTCGAGCCAATGGCCGGTTCCGCTGGCGTGCTGGTTCCGCCGCAGGGTTATCTGAAGCGTCTGCGCGAGATCTGCGATCAACACAACATCCTGCTGGTGTTCGACGAAGTGATCACCGGTTTCGGCCGTACCGGTTCGATGTTCGGCGCCGACAGCTTCGGTGTGACCCCGGACCTGATGTGCATCGCCAAGCAAGTCACCAACGGCGCGATTCCGATGGGTGCGGTGATTGCCAGCTCCGAGATCTACCAGACCTTCATGAACCAGGCGACGCCAGAGTACGCGGTGGAATTCCCGCACGGTTACACCTACTCCGCGCACCCGGTGGCTTGCGCCGCTGGCCTGGCTGCACTCGACCTGCTGCAAAAGGAAAACCTGGTGCAGAACGTGGCTGAAGTCGCGCCACATTTCGAAAATGCGCTGCACGGCCTGAAGGGCTCGAAAAACATTATCGATATTCGCAACTACGGTCTGGCGGGCGCGATCCAGATCGCACCGCGTGATGGCGACGCCATCGTGCGTCCGTTCGAAGCCGGCATGGCTCTGTGGAAAGCCGGGTTCTACGTGCGCTTCGGCGGCGACACCCTGCAGTTCGGCCCAACCTTCAACAGCAAGCCGCAAGACCTTGATCGTCTGTTCGACGCGGTCGGCGAAGTGCTGAACAAAATCGACTGATTTTCCCTTCTATATAGAGGCGCCCGTTGACGGACGCCTGTGGACAACTTTTCTGGAGCCCCGCATGAGCCTTATCCCGCATTTGATCAATGGCGAACTGGTGACCGAAGACGGTCGCACGGCCGACGTGTTCAACCCGTCCACCGGCCAGGCCATCCACAAGCTGCCGTTGGCCAGCCGCGAAACCATTCAGAAAGCCATCGACTCGGCCAAGGCTGCGTTCCCGGCCTGGCGTAACACGCCGCCGGCCAAACGTGCTCAGGTGATGTTCCGCTTCAAGCAACTGCTGGAACAGAACGAAGCGCGTATCGCCCAGTTGATCAGTGAAGAGCATGGCAAGACCCTGGAAGATGCTGCCGGTGAACTGAAGCGCGGAATCGAGAACGTTGAGTTCGCCTGCGCAGCGCCGGAAATCCTCAAGGGCGAGTACAGCCGTAACGTCGGTCCGAACATCGATGCCTGGTCGGACTTCCAGCCGTTGGGCGTGGTGGCGGGTATTACTCCGTTCAACTTCCCGGCCATGGTTCCGCTGTGGATGTATCCACTGGCGATCGTCTGCGGTAACTGCTTCATCCTCAAACCGTCCGAGCGCGATCCAAGCTCGACGCTGTTGATTGCTCAACTATTGATCGAAGCCGGCCTGCCTAAAGGTGTGCTGAGTGTGGTGCATGGCGACAAGGCGGCGGTGGACGCGCTGATCGAAGCGCCGGAAGTCAAAGCGCTGAGCTTCGTTGGCTCGACGCCGATTGCCGAATACATCTACGCCGAAGGCACCAAGCGCGGCAAACGCGTCCAGGCACTGGGCGGCGCGAAGAACCATGCGGTGCTGATGCCGGATGCGGATCTGGACAACGCGGTGAGCGCACTGATGGGCGCGGCTTACGGTTCTTGCGGCGAGCGTTGCATGGCGATCTCGGTGGCCGTGTGTGTGGGCGACCAGGTGGCGGATGCGTTGGTGGCCAAGTTGGTACCGCAAATCAAGGCACTGAAAATCGGTGCGGGTACTTCCTGTGGGCTGGACATGGGGCCACTGGTTTCCGGTCAGGCTCGCGATAAAGTCAGTGGCTATATAGAAGACGGCGTTTCTTCGGGCGCGTCCCTGGTGGTTGATGGTCGTGGATTGAGCGTGGCCGGTCATGAGGAAGGTTTCTTCCTGGGTGGCTGCCTGTTCGACAACGTCACGCCAGAGATGCGCATCTATAAAGAAGAGATCTTCGGGCCAGTGTTGTGTGTGGTTCGGGTCAACAGCCTGGAAGAGGCGATGCAACTGATCAACGATCACGAATATGGCAACGGCACCTGCATCTTCACCCGTGATGGGGAAGCGGCGCGGTTGTTCTGTGATGAGATCGAAGTCGGCATGGTCGGCGTCAACGTGCCGTTGCCGGTGCCGGTTGCTTATCACAGCTTCGGTGGCTGGAAGCGTTCGCTGTTTGGCGATCTGCATGCGTATGGCCCGGATGGCGTGCGCTTCTATACCCGTCGCAAGGCCATTACCCAGCGCTGGCCGCAGCGTGCGAGCCATGAAGCGTCGCAATTCGCATTCCCTAGCTTGTAAGTAGAAGGGCAGAAGGCCGAGCCCCTTGGGGCTCGGCCTTCGTGTTTTCGGGCTTTTTTAATCTATATGACAGAAATGTGAAGATAGGTGTTGACGGCAGATTCTGGAAGTCTATAATTCGCCCCACTTCCGGCGCAGTCGAAACGGAAAACTCCTTGGTAAACAAAGAGTTACGCAGTTTTCGACAGCGAGTTGCTTCAGGTCATCGAAGCCCAGAAGGAGTTGATCAAGCAAGGTTGTTTGGCTTGATTGACGGTTCGATCTTCTCGGTCGAAAGCGGAGAAAAAGAGGTGTTGACAGCAGCGAGTAACGCTGTAGAATTCGCCTCCCGCTAACGAGAGATCGGAAGCGCAAGTGGTTGAAGTTGCAAAGGAAACTTTGAAAACTTCTGAAAATAACCGCTTGACAGCAACAGAGGCTGCTGTAGAATGCGCGCCTCGGTTGAGACGAAAGATCTTAACCAACCGCTCTTTAACAACTGAATCAAGCAATTCGTGTGGGTGCTTGTGGAGTCAGACTGATAGTCAACAAGATTATCAGCATCACAAGTTACTCCGCGAGAAATCAAAGATGTAACCAACGATTGCTGAGCCAAGTTTAGGGTTTCTTAAAAACCCAAAGATGTTTGAACTGAAGAGTTTGATCATGGCTCAGATTGAACGCTGGCGGCAGGCCTAACACATGCAAGTCGAGCGGCAGCACGGGTACTTGTACCTGGTGGCGAGCGGCGGACGGGTGAGTAATGCCTAGGAATCTGCCTGGTAGTGGGGGATAACGCTCGGAAACGGACGCTAATACCGCATACGTCCTACGGGAGAAAGCAGGGGACCTTCGGGCCTTGCGCTATCAGATGAGCCTAGGTCGGATTAGCTAGTTGGTGAGGTAATGGCTCACCAAGGCGACGATCCGTAACTGGTCTGAGAGGATGATCAGTCACACTGGAACTGAGACACGGTCCAGACTCCTACGGGAGGCAGCAGTGGGGAATATTGGACAATGGGCGAAAGCCTGATCCAGCCATGCCGCGTGTGTGAAGAAGGTCTTCGGATTGTAAAGCACTTTAAGTTGGGAGGAAGGGCAGTTACCTAATACGTATCTGTTTTGACGTTACCGACAGAATAAGCACCGGCTAACTCTGTGCCAGCAGCCGCGGTAATACAGAGGGTGCAAGCGTTAATCGGAATTACTGGGCGTAAAGCGCGCGTAGGTGGTTTGTTAAGTTGGATGTGAAATCCCCGGGCTCAACCTGGGAACTGCATTCAAAACT